>JACPUY010000034.1 GCA_016192025.1 Pseudogulbenkiania sp.
CGGATCCTGGTCGCGTGCTGCGCGGTGCTCGCGCTGTCGCACTGGCTGGACCTGTACCTGCTGGTGATGCCGTCGTCCTCCGCGGCGGGCCCGCGCTTTGGGGTGACCGAGATCGGCGTCTTCCTCGGGACGGCGGCGCTCTTCCTGCTGGGCACCGCCCTGGCGACGCTCGTCGCGGTCACGGCGAGCCTGATTGCCGCTACGGCGATCGCCTTGGCGGGAGCGCGGGTTACGCTGCTCGCGCACCGGCTCCTTCTTGACTTCCACCGGCACCGGCTTGACCGGTTCCGGCGCCAGCACCGACTTGAACCAGCCGACGAGGCGTTCGATCAGACCCGGGCCCTGCACCGGAGCGGCAGCCGCAACAGGCGGCACTTCGGCCGGAGCGGCCGGGGCCGCCACTTCAGGGGCCGGCTGCAACGGAGTGATGCCCTTGACGGCAGCCTCCTGGCGCTCGACCTTGGGCTTGGCCTGACCGAAGTTGGCCACACCCTCCTCTTCCTGGATTTCGACGCGGCTGTAGCTCGGCAGATCGCCCAGCTCGCTCATGTCGTCGTGGCGCACGCGCACGATCTTGTAATGCGGCGTTTCCAGGTGGATGTTCGGAATCAGCACCACGCTGACGTCCAGACGCTCTTCGATCGAATAGATCTCGGCGCGCTTCTCGTTGAGCAGGAAGGTAGCGACGTCGACCGGCACCTGGGCGTGAACCGCCCCGGTGTTTTCCTTCATCGCCTCTTCCTGGATGATGCGCAGGATGTGCAAGGCGGAAGACTCGGTGCCGCGGATGAAGCCGATGCCATGGCAGCGCGGGCACGGCTCGTGGCTGGTCTCGCCCAGGCTGGGCTGCAGGCGCTGGCGCGACAACTCCAACAGACCGAAGCGCGACAGCTTGCCCATCTGCACGCGGGCGCGGTCGTGCTTGAGCACGTCACGCAGACGGTTCTCCACCTCGCGCTGGCTCTTCTGGATTTCCATATCGATGAAATCGATCACGATCAAGCCGCCCAGATCGCGCAGACGCAGCTGGCGAGCGATTTCCTCGGCCGCTTCCAGGTTGGTCTTGAGCGCCGTTTCCTCGATATCGGCGCCCTTGGTGGCGCGTGCCGAGTTGACGTCCACCGACACCAGCGCTTCGGTATGGTCGATCACGATGGCGCCACCGGACGGCAGCTGCACGCTGCGCGAGAAGGCGGTTTCGATCTGGTGTTCGATCTGGAAGCGGGAGAACAGCGGCACCTGATCCTGGTAGAGCTTCACCCGGCTGATGGTGTTGGGCATCACGTGCGCCATGAACTGGCGCGCCTGCTCGTGGATTTCCTCGGTGTCGATGAGGATTTCGCCGATGTCCGGATGGTAATAGTCGCGGATGGCGCGGATGACCAGGCTGCCTTCCTGCAGGATCAGCAGCGGGCCGCCTTGCGCCCCGGCGGCGCCTTCGATGGCACGCCACAGTTGCAGCAGGTAGTTGAGGTCCCACTGCAACTCTTCGAAGGTGCGGCCGATGCCGGCGGTACGGGCGATCAGGCTCATGCCTTGCGGCACTTCCAGCTGGGACAGCAGGTCCTTCAGCTCCTGGCGCTCCTCACCCTCGATACGGCGGGAAACACCGCCGCCGCGCGGGTTATTCGGCATCAACACCAGATAGCGGCCGGCCAGGCTGATATAGGTCGTCAAGGCGGCGCCCTTGTTGCCGCGCTCATCCTTTTCGACCTGAACCATCACCTCCATGCCCTCGCGCAGCACGTCCTGAATGCGCGGGCGACCACCTTCGTAGTTCTGGAAATAGGAACGGGAAACTTCTTTGAAGGGAAGGAAACCGTGACGTTCGGTACCGTAGTCGACAAAGCAGGCCTCGAGCGAAGGCTCGATACGGGTGATCACACCTTTGTAGATGTTACCCTTGCGCTGTTCTTTTCCGACCGTTTCGATATCCAGGTCGATGAGCTTTTGCCCATCGACAATGGCAACGCGCAGCTCTTCGGCTTGCGTTGCGTTAAACAGCATACGTTTCATGTATACGTTCCCTGCGCGGCACTCACGCAAGGACGCAGCCAGTATTTGACGGCCCAGTGGCTAGAAATGGGCGCTTTCCGAAAGAAGTATTGGTCTAAAGAGCATGAAAAACGAATTTAACAAGCCGACTTCCTGATTTTCTCTCACACGAACGACACCCGCGCATGCATTGTCATACAGTGGTGTTCTGGCCGCATCCTTGGCATTGGCTTCATGGATACCGCCGGGTGGGGGCGCTCGTGCCGGGTCAAACTTTGCTGCTGGATTCCCTGACTGGCTTTGCATCAGGGAATGGAATACTCGTGAGTGCGTTATGCGACCAAATGCATTACCATCGCTACTTTTCGGTGAGCGACTTAACCTTGGCTGCGGCCGGTTCATCCGGCGTCAGGTCAGGGGAATGCCCTGCCGGCCGAACTGTTTCCCCACAGCAGCGTCATTTGGCGATAAGCCCATGACCCTTGCTTCCGGATTCGCCACCTCCGCGTTGCAAACTTAATGCGGTGAGGCGGAAGAAGTATAAGCAAAATGACTGATATTCGCAAAGACTCTGTAACCTTCTACACGGTGGGTGAGGCCGAGTCCGGCCAACGCATTGATAATTTCCTGGTCCGCCTGCTCAAGGGCGTGCCCAAGAGCCATATTTACCGCATCCTGCGCTCCGGCGAGGTCAGGGTGAACAAGGGCCGGATCGACGCCGCCTACCGTCTGCAGGCCGACGACGAAGTCCGTCTTCCGCCGGTGCGCGTGGCCGAACGCCAGGAAAACGACGCCCCGGCCACCACCTTCCCGGTCATCTACGAAGACAACGCGCTACTGGTCATCAACAAGCCGGCCGGCGTCGCGGTACACGGCGGCAGCGGCGTGTCGTTCGGTGTGATCGAACAGCTGCGCAAGGCCTACCCAGAGTACCGCTTTCTGGAGCTGGTGCACCGGCTCGACCGGGAAACCTCCGGCCTCCTGATGCTGGCCAAGAAACGCTCGGCCCTGCTCAAGCTGCACGACATGATGCGCTCGAGCACGCCGGACAAGCGCTACCTGGCGCTGGGCGTGGGCCGCTGGCTGGACGACAAGCACGTCAAACTGCCGCTGTTCAAGTTCACCAACGCTGACGGCGAGCGCCGCGTGCGTGTCGCCGACAACGGCCAGAGCGCCCACACCATCTTCAAGGTCCAGGAACGCTTTGCCGACTTCACCCTGGTCGAGGCGCGCCTGAGAACCGGACGCACTCACCAGATTCGCGTGCACATGGCGGCCAGCGGCCACCCCATCGCCGGCGACGAGAAGTACGGCGATGCTGCGCTCAATCGCGAACTGGGCCGCAAAGGGCTGCGCCGCATGTTCCTGCACGCCGCCACGCTGAGCCTGCCGCACCCGCTGACCGGCGAGACGCTCAACTTCCATGCCCCGCTCCCGCCCGAGCTGGCACACTTTCTCGACAGCCTGAGGCAACATGGACAGCACGTTTGATCTGATCGTATTCGACTGGGACGGCACCCTGATGGACTCGACCGCCCACATCGCCGCCTCGATCCAGGCGGCCTGCGCCGATCTTGGCCTGCCGGTGCCGGACCGGAGCGCCGCCAGCCATGTCATCGGTCTCGGCCTGAACGACGCCATGCAACACGTCTGCCCGGGGCTGGCACCAGAACGCTACCAGGACATGACCGATGCGTACCGGCGGCATTACCTGAGCGGGGACGCTACGATAGAATTGTTTGCTGGCGTAATGGAAGGACTGGCCGAACTACAGCAGCATGGCGTCCTCCTCGCCGTCGCGACCGGCAAGAGCCGCAAGGGGCTCGACCGGGTCCTGGCCGAGAGCGGGCTATCCGCCGTGTTTCACGCCACCCGTACCGCTGACGAGTGTTACTCCAAGCCGCACCCGGCCATGCTACTGGAACTGACCGACGAGCTTGGCGTCGAGCCCAGACGCACGCTGATGGTGGGCGATACCACGCACGACCTGCTGATGGCCCGGAACGCCGGCACCCACAAGGTCGGCGTCAGCTACGGCGCCCATCCAGTCGACGCACTGAAGGAGTGCCAGCCCATGGCCTTGTTCGATGATTTCCGGAGTTTCTTGCAATGGCTGAAACCGCAGATCGGCTGATCTGCGCGTCGGCCGATCTGGTCGACAGCGGCAAGTCGGTGCGCTTCGACATCACCGCTGCCAGTGGCCGGACCGTCAGTGCGCTGGTCTTCCGTTACCAGGGCCAGGTTTTCGCGTACCATAATAGCTGTCGTCATATTCCGGTCGAACTGGACCTGGCCGACGGCGAAGTATTCGACCTGACCGGTCACTACTTGGTGTGCAGCATGCACGGCGCACTCTACCAACCGGACAGCGGCCGGTGCGTCGGCGGCCCCTGCCGCGGACAGCGCCTGACACCGGTACCGGTTTCGGAGCAGAACGGACAGGTGTTTTGTGAAACAGCCACCGCTCACTGTCACATGGAGAATCAACGGTGAACGATAATCCGCAATGGGAACGCGAACTGCTGGAAAAGCTGGCCATGGCCTCGCTGGTGGAGCAGCGCCGCGCCCGCCAGTGGAAAATCTTTTTCCGACTGGCCTGGCTGCTCATCATCGCGGCCATCGTTTTCGGCCTCTTCTTCGCCAAAGACGAGGTGGCGGCCGATCGCCTGATCGGTGACGGGCACACCGCCACCCTGCAACTCAAAGGGGTCATCGACAGCGACAGTGACACGGCGGAAAAGCTGATTACCGGCCTGAACGACGCCTATCAGGACAAGTACACCCGTGGCATCGTCATCCAGGCCAACAGCCCGGGAGGCAGTCCGGTCTTGTCGGGCATGGTCTACGACGAGATCCGCCGCCAGAAGAAACTGCATCCGGCCATTCCGTTGTACGTGGTGGTGGAGGAAGTGTGCGCCTCCGGCTGCTATTACATCGCCGCCGCCGCGGACAAGATCTTCGTCGACAAGGCCAGCATCATCGGTTCGATCGGCGTGCTGTCGGACGGCTTCGGCTTCACCGGCGTGATGGAGAAGCTGGGGGTCGAACGCCGCTTGAGAACCTCCGGGGAAAACAAGGCGATGGGAGATCCGTTCTCGCCGCTTAACCCCAAGCAGGAAGCCATCCGCCAGCAGTTGCTGGACGACATCCATCAGCAGTTCATCTCGGCGGTGAAGAGTGGTCGGGGAAGCCGCCTGCACAGCGATCCCGAACTGTTCAGCGGCCTGATCTGGCTGGGCACGAAGAGCATCCCGCTGGGGCTCGCCGACGGCTACGGCACGGTACACACCGTGGCCCGCGACGTCATCAAGTCGGAAAAAACCGTCGACTTCACGCCAGAGGACACCTTCCCCAGCCGTTTCGCGCGCCGTCTTGGTGTGGAGTTCAGCAGCGGGGTCAAGGGACTGTTTGAACCCCGCATTTTCTGATTACCGGACAGACACGATGGCACGCCGGCGACGCAGCGAAGACGAACACGAAAACCATGAACGATGGCTGGTTTCCTATGCCGACTTCATCACCCTGCTGTTCGCCTTCTTCGTGGTGATGTACGCCATCTCTTCGGTCAACGAAGGGAAGTACCGGGTCCTCTCCAGCGCCATTGAAGATGCCTTCCGCACCGGCACGGCGATCAGTCTGGTGACCACGCCGCCGACCGGTGGCGCCAACACCATGATCGCGGTCGCGCAGAGCAAGCCGGTGGCCAAGGCGGTCAAGGGCGAGATGCAGGCCAAGGAGAGGAACCGGCTGGGCAGCCTTGCCAACGACTTGCAGAAAGTCATGGAGCCCCTGGTCAAGGGCGGCCAGGTCAAGATCACCCAAAGCCCCAAGGGCGTGACCATCGAGATTCGCGACAGCGCCCTGTTCCCTGTTGCCCAGGCACAACCCTCTCCCCAGTCGTTGCAGGTGCTGTCCCAGATGGCACAAGTGCTGTCACAGGTCGACAACCCGATCAGCGTGGAGGGCTTTACCGACAACATCCCGATCCGCAACTCCGTCTACCCATCCAACTGGGAGTTGTCCGCGGCGCGGGCGGGCAGCGTGGTCCGGCTGTTTGTCGAGAACGGCATCACCCCAGGACGCCTGGTGGCGGTCGGCCGAGCGGAAAACCTGCCCGTCGCCGACAATGCCAGCCAGGATGGCCGCGCCCGCAATCGACGGGTCTCGATCACGGTACGCTCGGTCGCGGCAGAAGATGGCAAACCGCTGGCGGTGGAATCGCTCGACAACGCCGCCACCCCACCCGTCCACTAACGCCTCCCACAATGCCAAGGTCGATACCGAATTCTTCCCGGATTGGCGATTCAAATCGAACTTCCTGGTCAATCTCGGCTATGGCGAGGCCAACAAGCTGCGCGAACGCTCCCCGCGCTTCCGCTTCGACGAAGCCTGTCGCATCGTGTAAGACGTCGGCCATTAATCTTGCTTGCCCGGTTATAATCCGGGCATTTTTCTACCCGGAGACCCGTATGTTCTACTCGCTTCTGCGCCCTCTTCTGTTCAAGCTAGACGCAGAAACCGCCCATGAAACCACTCTGAAGCTGCTCGACAAAGCCCATCAGCTCCATCTGGACAGCGTTCTGGGGAAGAGTGGCACGCGGCTCCCCGTGCAGGCCATGGGCCTGACCTTCCCCAATCCGGTGGGACTGGCGGCGGGCCTCGACAAGAACGGGGAACATATCGACGCCCTGGCCGGTCTCGGCTTCGGCTTTCTGGAAATCGGCACCGTCACCCCGCGCCCGCAAGCCGGCAACCCCAAGCCACGGCTGTTCCGCATACCGGAACATCAGGGCATCATCAACCGCATGGGTTTCAACAACCTGGGCGTCGATGCACTGCTCGATAACGTGCGCAACTGCCGCTTCAAGGGCATTCTCGGCATCAATATCGGCAAGAACGCCACCACCCCGATCGAAGCCGCCGTTGACGACTATCTCGCTTGCCTCGACAAGGTCTACGCCTACTCCAGCTACGTCGCGGTCAACATCTCCTCGCCCAACACCAAGAACCTGCGGCAATTGCAGCAGGCGGACGAGTTATCGGCCCTGTTGGCCAGCCTCAAGGTGCGCCAGCAGCAACTGGCCGACAAGCATGGCCGCTACGTGCCACTGGCGGTAAAAATCGCACCGGACCTCGATGACGAGCAGATCGCGGCCATCGCCCGCCTGCTGACCGAGCACAAGATCGATGGCGTCATCGCCACCAACACTACCCTGTCCCGCAGCGAGATCGCCGGTCACCCGCTGGCCGGCGAAGCGGGCGGCCTGTCCGGCGCGCCGGTGCGCGAGCGCTCCACCCAGTTGATCCGCAAATTGGCCAAGGAACTCGACGGTGCGCTGCCTATCATAGGAGTGGGAGGCATCAACTCCGGCAAGGACGCGGCCGAAAAGATGGACGCCGGCGCGACGCTGGTACAGCTCTACAGCGGCCTGATCTACCGCGGACCGGGCCTGGTAGGCGAGGTCCTGCAAACATTGAAAGCCAAGTCCTGAGCGGACTGTGGCAAGATAGGCAGCAAGGAAATGGATATGCTGAAAAACACTCTGAGAAGTCTGGTCGCCGGTGTCATCGCCACCGGCTTGCTGGCCGGCTGCGCCACCTCTGACTCGGCCGCCGTTTATTCCAAGGGCCAAATGCGTCAGGCGCAGAGCGTGGAATTCGGCACCGTGGTTTCGGTCCAGAACGTTCTGATGGAAGGTCAGAACAACGAAATCCTGACGCTGGGCGGTGCCGCACTTGGCGGCCTGGCAGGCAGCAATATCGGCCACGGCAGAGGTGCTGCTGCCGGCACCATCGTCGGTGCGCTGGCCGGCGGCTTCGGCGCCCAGGCCGCCCAGCGCAACCTTGGCACCAAGAACGCGCTGGAAATCACCGTCAAGCTCGATCGCTCCGGCCGGATGATTTCGATCGTACAAGAAGCGGACATTCCCTTTGCGGCCGGCCAACGCGTACGGGTCATTACCGGGGCCGGCAACGACCGCGTCGCGCCGCTGTAACCCCCCTTTCTTGTGGTGCCTAGTGCAACAAAAAGGGCCTGAAGGCCCTTTTTGTTGCACCGTATCAACCGAACGGCACCCAGCGTCCGTCCTGCAGTTTTTCCAACGGACGGTA
>JACPUY010000035.1 GCA_016192025.1 Pseudogulbenkiania sp.
GGCGATAACCGGATCAGAGCGTCAGGCCGCCGGTCACCTCGATCGCCGCACCATTGATGTAGCTGGCCTCGTCGGACGCCAGGAAGGCGTAGACGTTGGCGATTTCCGACGGCTCGGCCATGCGACGCATCGGCACCTTCTCTTCCATTGCCTGGATCACCTTTTCCGGCATCGACTTGAGGATCGGCGTGGCGACAAAGCCCGGGCACACCGCGTTGGCGCGGATGCCCTTCTTGCCCAGTTCCTTAGCCCAGGTCTTGACGAAACCGATCACGCCGAACTTGGACGCGGCGTAGTTGGTCTGGCCGAAGTTACCGTACACTCCCACCACCGACGACGCATTCAGGATCACGCCGCCGCCCTGCTCCGCCATGATGTCGACCACAGCCTGGGCACAGTTGTAGACTCCCTTCAGGTTGATGTCGATGACCTTGTCGAACTGGTCTTCGCTCATCTTCATCAGCTGGGCATCCATCACGATGCCGGCATTGTTCACCAGCACGTCGATACGGCCATAGCGCGCCTTCAGATCACTGACCATGTCGGCAATCTGTGCCCGGTTGGTGACATCCACCCGATACCCGACCGCCTCGCCACCTGCCGCCTTCAACTCGGCCACCACCGCATTGACCGCGTCGAGATTCAGGTCGCACACCGCAACAATGGCGCCCTCCTTGATGAACTTCTCGGCGGTAGCCATGCCGATGCCGCTGGCCGCACCGGTGATGATTGATACTTTCCCTCGCAAACGCATAACGTTTCCTTTTATAGAACGTGAGACAAGCACCCCAAACTCGGGCAGGACTCCCGCTCCACCATCCCCCCAACTCGGGGACGCCATTAGTTTTTATTGTAGTTCTTCAATGCATTTATTGTGCAGCGCAATCATTGCGCCGCACAATAAAATATAGTTTACCGCCTTTGCCGGGTAAAGCACCCCGGCGCCGGCTTAGTCCAGACCCCTGCTGCTCAAGTAGGACTCGTAATCGCCGGTGTAATGCTCGTAGCCGCCGTTACCGTCCAGCTCCAGAATCTGGGTGGCCAGCGAACTGACGAACTGGCGATCGTGCGACACGAAGATCAGGGTGCCCTTGAACGTCTCCAGCGCCATGTTCAGCGACTCGATCGACTCCATGTCCATGTGGTTGGTCGGCTCATCCATCAGCATCACGTTCGGCTTGGTCAGAATCAGCTTGCCGTACAGCATGCGGCCCTTCTCGCCGCCCGAGAGCACGCGCACCGCCTTGGTCACGTCGTCGCCGCCGAACAGCAGCCGGCCCAGCGTGCCGCGGATCACCTGCTCGTCGTCACCGTCCTGGCCCCATTCGCGCATCCATTCGGTCAGCGTCTTGTCGCTGTCGAACTCGGCCTCATGGTCCTGCGCGTAATAGCCGACCTGCGCCTTCTCTGCCCACTTGATCTGGCCGGCGTCGGCCGCCACCCCCTCGGCCAACTTGGCGTCGAACGCGCCGGCCAACAGCTTCATCAGCGTCGACTTGCCGGCGCCGTTGGGGCCGATGATGGCCAAGCGCTCACCGGCGTCGAGAATCAGGTTGAGATTCTTGAACAGCAGCTTGTCGAAGGACTTGGACAAGCCCTCGATCCCCACCGCCTGACGGTGCAGCTTGTTCTTGTCTTCCACTTCGAAGCGGATGAACGGATTCTGGCGGCTCGACGGCTTGACCGTGACCATTTCGGCCTTCAGCTTGTCGGCCTGCTTGAGGCGGCTGGTCGCCTGACGCGCCTTGGACTTGTTGGCCGAGAAGCGTGCGGCGAATTCGTGCAACTCCTGGATGCGTTCCTTGGCCTTGGCATTGCTCGACAGCTGACGTTCGCGCGCCTGCGTCGACGCGATCATGTAGTCGTCGTAGTTGCCCGGATAGATCTGGATGGTGTTGTAGTCCAGGTCGGCCATATGGGTGCACACTTCGTTCAGGAAGTGGCGGTCGTGCGAGATGATGATCATGGTGGAGTTGCGCTCGTTCAGCACATGCTCCAGCCAGCGGATGGTATTGATGTCCAGGTTGTTGGTCGGTTCGTCCAACAGCAACACGTCCGGATCCGAGAACAGGGCCTGCGCCAGCAGCACGCGCAGCTTGAAGCCCGGCGCGACCTCGCTCATCGGTCCGTTGTGCAGTTCAAGCGGGATGCCGACGCCGAGCAAAAGCTCGCCGGCGCGGGCCTCGGCGGTATAGCCGCCATACTCGGCGAACTTGGCCTCGAGCTCGGCCGCGTGCATGTAGTCGTCTTCGGTCGCCTCGAGGTTAGCGTAGATCGCGTCGCGCTCGCTCATCGCCGCCCACATCTCGGTGTGGCCCATCAGCACGACGTCGAGCACGCGCTGGTCTTCGTAGCCGAACTGGTCCTGGCGCAGCTTGCCCAGCCGTACGCCATTCTCGATCGCCACTTCACCGGCGCTTTGCTCGAGGTCGCCGCCCAGGATTTTCATGAAGGTGGACTTGCCGGAGCCGTTGGCGCCGATCAGGCCGTAACGGTTGCCTTCCCCGAATTTGACCGAAACCTTTTCGAAGAGCGGTTTCGCGCCAAACTGCATGGTAATGTTCTGTGTACTAATCACGCTGTAGATCCTTCAGCCAGATCGCCGTAAGTATCGGAAAAACGAAGGATTCTAGCACAAGCGCCCGGCCTTCCGCGAACGTCGCACCGATCAGGCACACGCCCTTTTGCCATGCAGGGGAATTCCGCTACAATCGAAGGCCTCTTGAAACCCCTGATAAATAGGCTGAACTATGCTTACCGGTAGCTTGGTTGCGCTGGTCACCCCGATGCACGAGGATGGTCAGGTTGACTTCGAATCCCTCAAGCGTCTCGTTGATTTCCACATTGACAACGGCACGGACGGCATCGTCGCGGTCGGCACGACCGGCGAGTCGGCCACCCTCCGCGTCGACGAGCACATCGCCGTCGTCGAGACCGTGGTCAAGCACGCAGCCAAACGCGTCAAGGTTGTTGCCGGCACTGGTGCCAACTCGACCGCCGAAGCGATCGAACTGGCCGAACACGCCCGCCAGGTCGGTGCCGACATGACCCTGTCGGTGGTGCCGTACTACAACAAGCCGACGCAGGAAGGCATGTACCAGCACTTCCGCGCCATTGCCGAATCGGTCGACATTCCGGTCATCCTGTACAACGTGCCTGGCCGCACCGTGGCCGACATGAGCAACGACACCGCGCTGCGCCTGGCGGCGATTCCGAACATCGTCGGCATCAAGGATGCCACCGGCGACATCGGCCGCGCCTGCGATCTGGTGTTGCGCGCGCCGCAGGACTTCGCCCTCTACTCCGGCGACGACCCCACCGGCATGGCCTTTATGCTGTGCGGCGGCCACGGCGTCATTTCCGTCACCTCCAACGTCGCCCCCAAGCTGATGAGCGAACTGTGCCAGGCCGCCCTTGCCGGCGACACGGCCCGCGCCCGCGCCATCAATGACAAACTGCAGGGTCTGCACAAACAGCTGTTCGTCGAACCGAATCCGATCCCGGCCAAGTGGGCGTTGCAGCAGATGGGACAGATCCCCGGTGGCCTGCGCCTGCCGCTGACCCCGATGACCGATGCCTCGACGGCCGTGGTTCGTGTCGCCATGCAGCAGGCGGAAGTCCTCTAACCCCCCATTCGAATGGGAGAACGCATGAAACGAAGCGCGCCCGCCGCGATTCTGCTGCTGACCGGCCTGGTGGCCGGCTGCAGCACGTCAGAACCTCTTGCCAACAAGCTCGATTACAAGTCCGAAGCGCCCAAGACCGCCAACACGCTGGAAGTCCCCCCGGACCTGACGGCCCCGCAGATCCGCAATCGTTACGAGCTCCCACGCTCCGGCGTGGCCTCGCTGAACGAACTCAACCAGGCGCAGGGCACCACCAAGACTGATGCTGCTTCCGGCGGCGGCGCCAAGGTCGACAATGTGCGCATGGAGCGCGCCGGCTCCCAGCGCTGGCTGGTCGCCGAGCACATGCAACCGGAAGCGCTCTGGCCGGTGCTGAAAGCGTTCTGGCAGGACAATGGCTTCGTCATCAAGACCGAAGAACCGCAACTGGGCATCATGGAAACCGACTGGGCCGAAAACCGCGCCAAGCTGCCCAACGACGTGATTCGCAAGTTCATGGAAACGGTGGGCCTGGGCAATGTGTACTCGACCGCCGAGCGCGACAAGTTCCGCATCCGCGTCGAAAAAACTGCGGCCGGTACCGAAGTGTACTTCTCCCATCGCGGCATGTATGAAGTGTTTGTCGATGAAGGCAAGTCGGAAACCAAGTGGCAACCGCGGCCAGCCGACCCGCAGCTGGAAGCCGAACTGCTGGGCCGTTTCATGATCCGCCTCGGCCAGACCGAAGAAAAGGCCAAGGAGGCCATCAAGCTGACCCATACCCCGGAGGCCCCGAACAGCCAGATCGTGAACGGCATGCTAACCGTCAATGACGGTTTCGATCGCGCGTGGCGTCGTGTCGGCTTGGCGCTGGACCGCATCGGCCTGGCAGTGTCAGACCGCAACCGCTCGCAGGGCGTCTACTACGTGAAGCCGGTGAAGGGAGAGACGGAAAACGGCAAGCCGGAAAAATCCGGCGGCTTCTGGTCCAGCCTTGCCTTTTGGAGCAGTGGCGACAAGGGCGAAGCCACTCCCAAGGACGAGGAGTTCCTGGTGCAGCTGAAAGAAGACGGTTCGGGCAAGACCCAGATAATGCTCACCGACAAGGCGGGCAAGCCGCTGCCGGCAGCACAGACCCGTACCGCACTGGGCAAGCTGCAGAACGAGTTGCAGTAAGCATCACGCCCAGACATGAAAAAACCCGCCGTGTGCGGGTTTTTTCATGCTCTTCGGATGTCGCGCAGGCATAAAAAAACCGACCCTTGCGGGTCGGCCTTTTCCGACAGCAACCGATTACTGAGCAGCGGAAGCAGCAGCCGGAGCGGAAGCTTCAGCAGCAGCCGGAGCGGAAGCTTCAGCAGCAGCCGGAGCGGAAGCTTCAACCGCCGGAGCGGAAGCTTCTTCAACGACCGGAGCTTCTTCTTTCTTACCGCAAGCGGACAGGGCAACGGCCAGCAGGGCAGCAACGAGGAGCGACTGTTTCATTTTTAAGACCTTTGACTTTAAAGTAATAAGAACGATTTTTCAGCAAAAATCGCCGCCGGCCAACCGGAAGCGACTGAAATTTTTCAGTGGGCAAATTGTAGCATGAAAAAAACGGCTGTACAGAGGGTGTGATAGGCAAAACGGCAACAGCCACGTGAATTTTTTCTTGCAGTGCAGCAATCGGTGCGAAGCCAAGGGTTTCTCAGCGGTTATTCGCTTGCGAATCGGTACTGATAGAAAACAACCAACCTTATGTTGCAATCATGCAACAGTATCACCGATATGCCAGAACCCTGATAAATATCCTTCGTACAGAATATCAGTCATCGTTTCCGAAAAAGCCTGGCCGGCCAATTTGCGCGCGTTGGCAAACCGTTGCCATACCGGCACATCGGCCACGTCAACCTCCAGCCGTTCGCCATTGCAGTACACCGCCTCGCCGCGGAACAGGATCTGGCTCTTGGCATCCAGCACCACCCCTGCCGCTACCACTTGTCCGGCAAACTCGTCCTGATCCAGCGGATCGTCCGGAGCATCATAAAACACGTGCGGCTTGGGCTCGGTCAGGTAGTGGCCGAGGAAATCACCCACCGTGCCGTCGTCCCACTGGATACGCTGCAACATACCCTCTACCTGGCGAACCATGTCATCACCGATGGCCGCCGGATCGGCCGCCTGCAGCTTGAGGTCGGGATCGGCGTACATGCCATCGAAGCACACCCGGTCCTGCAGATACACCAGGAACTGGGTGACCATTTCCTGCACCGACGGCGCCCTGAAACCGATGGAATAAGTCATGCCCGGCTCCAGCGCCACGCCGTAATGGGCATAGCGCGGGGGCAGGTAGAGCATGTCGCCGTGTTCCAGTACGAACTCCTGCTCCGCCTCGAAGTGCTTGAGCACCTTGATCGGCGCATCCTCGAAGAAGGTCTCATCCTTCTGCGCGGAAATCTGCCAGCGCTTCTGGCCGCCGACCTGCAGCAGGAACACGTCGTAAGAGTCGAAATGCGGGCCGACCGTGCCTCCGGGAGGGGCGTAGCTGATCATCAGGTCGTCCAGCCGGGCATACGGGATGAAATTGAAACGCCACAGCAGTTCGTCAATATGGGGGAGATGATGATTGACGTTCTGCACCAGGATGGTCCAGTCGCTGTCGGGCAGGCGCTTGAAGCGGGAGGGGCGGAACGGCCCGCGTTCCAGTTTCCACTGCCCCTTGCTGAATTCGATCAGCCGCGACTCGACATCGTCCTGGGTGGCCAGTTCGGCCAGCCAGTCGAAGCCGACCTGCGGTCCGACCTCCGTGATGGCGCCACGGATCAGCAACGGCTTCTTGTGCCAGTATTCTTGCAGGAAATGTTCGGGCGTGATGCCGCCCAAGAGGCTCAGGGGAGTCATGGCAGTTTCTCGGTTCGCTTATGCTGCAATGGTTTACAATACGCTTCAGGCGGCAACGCCCAGCATCTCTACTGCTGCAGGGGCAAGGAACACAGGGTGCCCTTGGCCTGTCGAATCTATTTATTTATTGCACGGACAACTCTCATGCAAATTGCCAAAAATACCGTCGTTACCCTCCACTATGAGATGTTCGACGCTGACAATACTCTCCTCGACAAGACCGAGGAGCCCATCAGCTATCTGCACGGCGGCTACGACGGCATCTTCCCGCTGGTGGAAGAGGCACTGCAAGGCAAGGCAGTCGGCGACTCCATCGACGTGAAAATGGAGCCGGACGACGCCTTCGGCGAGCCGGAAGAAGAACTGGTCCGCGTTGAGCCGCTGGACGTATTCCCGGCCGACGTCGAGGTGGGCATGATGTTCGAAGCCGACGATCCGGAAACCGGCGACGTGCTGCTGTTCCGCGTGACCGACATCGCCGACGGCAAGGCCGTGGTCGACGCCAACCACCCGCTGGCCGGCCTGACCATCCGCTTCGTTGCCAAGGTAGTCGAAGTGCGTGCCGCCAGCGATGAAGAAATCACCCACGGTCACGCCCACGGCGAACACGGCCACCACCACTGATCGGCCGGCGGCCCCGCCGCCCCGTCTCAGCGCCGGAGCCGGACCAACCCGCCAAGGGCGATGCCGGCTCCGATCACCAGCCTCAACCAGTATTCCTCATGATGCTTCGGCCACCCCTCTACGGCCGTGAACACCACCACCAGCAGCAACACCCCACTCAGCAACGCCAGCAGCCGCTGGTTCGTCCGGTCGGACCAGCCTTGCGGCCCGGCGTAGCGAAGTGCCAGCCGCATCCCCCCCCACCCCAAGAGCGCCCCTGCCAGCACATCCAGCGGCCAGTGCACGCCTATCGCCAGCCGTGACAGCGCCACCAGAGAAGCGGAAGCAACCAGCCCCGCCACACCCCAGCGGCTTGCTCCTTGCTGTGCGCTCCAGGCCGTCGCCAAGAGCGCCGACGCCATGGCGTGACCGGAAGGGAAAGAGCCATTGCCCGGCACGGCGTCCAGCAACTGCACCGCTCCCGCCGGCAACACCAGCGGCGGGCGCGGCACGGCAAAACCGGCCTTGAGCAAAACAGCCAGCAGGATGGCCAGCGCCGGCCCCGCGATCAAGGCCGGCAGCTGCTGCGGCTGCCGCCAGGCCAGCGGAAACAGCAAGGCGATGGCGGTTTTCCAGTCGCCGAACACGCTGACCAGACGCCAGAAAGCGGCCGGCAGCGGGTGTGCCGCCTGGTGGCATAAAAGAAAGAGACGCTCGTTCCAGTCGGGCCGCACAGCCAGCGCGATGGTCAGCCCCAGCAACAGCAACGGCCACAGACGACATGCCAGCCGTCCCATCAGCCCGCCTTGCTTCCCAGCGTGACCCGGTCCAGCCCGGCCAGGTCGGGCAGGGTCTCCACCTCGGTGAGCCCGGCGGCGCGGAACAGTGCCCGCACTCCCTCCCCCTGGTCGTAACCGTGCTCGACCATCAGCCAGCCCCCCGGCAACAAGCGGTCCGGTGCACCGGCGGCGATCTCGCGCAGGCAGGCCAGGCCATCGTCTTCGTCGGTCAAGGCCAGGCGCGGCTCGAAGCGCACGTCGCCCTCGCCCAGATGATGATCGCCGGCCGCGATATACGGCGGATTGGATACGATCAGGTCGAACACGGCCGTCTCCGGCAGCGGCGCGTACCAGCTGCCCTGGTAGAACGTCACCGGCGCCGCCAGTTGGGCGGCATTGGCTCGCGCGACCATCAGCGCCGCGTCGGACAGGTCCACCGCACTCACCTGCCACTCGGGCGCCTCCAGCGCCAACGTAACGGCGATCGCACCGGAGCCGCAGCCCAGATCGACCCCCCGCGCCGGCTCTCGGCCGACCCTGGCGAGCGCGGCCTCGACCAGGTGCTCGGTTTCCGGGCGCGGAATCAGCACCGCCGGTGACACCCGGAACGGCCGGCCATAGAACTCGCGCTCACCCAGCAGGTAGGCGACAGGCTCGCCGGCCAGCCGCCGCTCGGCCAGGCCGCGGTAGGCCGCCTCTTGCTCCGCCGTGAGTTCGAGTTCGGGATAGCCGACCAGCCGGGCAGGACTGAAGCCGGTCACCTGCATCAGCAACAGGCGCGACTCCAGTCGCGGCAAGGGGTAACGGCGCAAGGCCTCGTCTATCGTCATGATGGAATTACAGCAGCAGCAAGGTCGCCAGACCGAGGAAGATGAAGAAACCGCCGGAATCGGTACAGGCCGTGATCATCACGCTGGAGCCGACTGCCGGGTCTTTGCCGAATTTTTCCATGGTCAGCGGGATATACACCCCCACGGTGGCGGCCAGCATCAGGTTGAGCGTGGTCGCCGCCACCATCACCAGTCCCAGCGCCAGATTGCCGTACAAGGCCCACGCCAGCAAACCCAGCGCACTGCCCCAGACCAGACCGTTGATCGCACTGACCCCGAGTTCCTTGCGCCACAGCCGGGCCGCCTGCCCCGGCTGCAGCTGCCCCATGGCCAGCGCACGCACGATCATGGTGATGGTCTGGTTGCCGGAGTTGCCGCCGATGCCGGCGACGATGGGCATCAGCGCGGCCAGCGCGACGATCTTCTCGATCGAACCCTCGAACACCCCGATCACGCGCGACGCGACGAAAGCGGTGCACAGGTTGACCGCCAGCCACGACCAGCGGTTCTTCACCGAGTCGATCACCGGCGCGAACAGGTCTTCCTCTTCCTTCAGACCGGCCAGGTTGAGCACTTCGCTTTCCGATTCCTCGCGGATCACGTCGACCATCTCGTCCACGGTCAGACGACCGATCAGCAGTCCCTTGTCGTCGATCACCGGCGCCGTCACCAGGTCGTAACGCTCGAACGCCAGCGCGGCGTCGGCGGCAGCCTCTTCGGGATGGAAGGTCACCACCTCGGTGGCCATCACGTCCTGCACCAGCGCGTCCGGATCGGATACCAGCAGCTTGCGCACCGGCAATACACCCTTGAGCACGCCCTCCTCGTCGGTCACGAAGATCTTGTCGGTGTGTGACGGCAGCTCGTCGAAGCGGCGCAGGTAGCGCAGCACTACCTCGCAGCTGACGTCGGCGCGGATCCTCACCAGTTCGAAGTCCATCAGCGCGCCGACCCGGTCCTCGGCGTAGGACAGCGCGGACTGCAGCTGGGCGCGCTCCTGCTCGTCGAGGCTGCCCATGACCTCGTACACCACCTGGCGCGGCAGGTCGGCAGCAAGGTCGGCCAGTTCGTCGGCGTCGGGCTGCTCGGCGGCGGCCACCAGCTCGTGCTGCTCCATCGACTCGATGAGGGTTTCCCGCACCGCGTCGGAGACTTCCAGCAGGATGTCGCCGTCCTGTTCGGTCTTGACCAGGTCCCACACCAGCAGGCGGTCTTCCAGCGGCAGCGCCTCGAGGATGTGGGCGATGTCGGCCGGATGCAGCTGGCTCAGCTTGTGCTGCAGTTCGACCAGGTTCTGCTTGTGAACCAGATTCTCGACCAGGTCATGCTTTTCCATTTCCTGGCGATGGACAAGGTCTTCGACCAGCCGGTGGCGCTCGATCAGGCGCTGCACCTGGCTCAGGTTTTCTTGCAGACGATCAGTGGGTTGTTTCTTTTCGACAACCGTCATGCACGCCTCCTTCCGCCGTCAGCGGAAGTGCACGCGCACTGCGGTCCTGAAGGCGGGGATTATTCGGTAAGAGAGTAACGGTACTTCGTTACGGGATAACTGGGTAAGTCCATACGTTAATGCCACGCCTCGCGCGGCCAAACGAAAAGAAAGGATAAATTTTAGCATGAGGAGGGCCTGGGTTCCAGCCGGAACCCAGGGGAAACGCACCGAATCAGGGCAATTCGGCGTAGGATAACCGGCGCTGGATGATGCGGGCCTTGCGCGCCAGGCCGCGCGCACCGCGATGCTCGTCGTAATAACGCGGATTGGGCACCATGGCTGCCAGCCTGGCCGCTTGTGCGGCCGACAGACCGCCGGCTGAGGTGCGGTAGTAATGGCGGGATGCCGCCTCGGCGCCGAACACCCCGTTGCCCCATTCGATCACGTTGAGGTAGATCTCGAAGATGCGCCGCTTGTCCATCACCGCCTCCAGCATCACGGTGATCGCAGCCTCTTCCAGCTTGCGCCAAGGCGTTTTGCGCCCCGACAGGAACAGGTTCTTGGCCAGTTGCTGGCTGATGGTCGAGCCGCCGGCCACGATCTTGCCCCGTTTCATGTTCTTCTCGAAGGCACTCTCGATGCCATCCCAGTCGAAGCCCTCGTGGTCGACGAACTTGGCATCCTCGGCGGCGATGATGGCGCGCTTGAGGCTGGTCGAAATGCGCTGGTACGGCACCCATTTGTGGTGCAGTTCGGCGTCCGGGTTCTCCTCCTGCAGGCGTGCCAGCTGCTCGTTCATGAAGGCGCTGGCGGAGGGGTTGTTGCTCCGCCAGTACACCACGTGCCCGAAAATCCACAGGTTATACAGCACAAGGGCGGCCACCAGGGCCGCCCCGATTTTCAGCACGAGGCGCATCAGGCCAGCACTTCTCGCAGCATATTGGTCACCTTGCGGGTGTCCGGCTGCACCCCGTGCCAGATGGAGAAGGACTCGGCGGCCTGCTCCACCAGCATGCCCAGCCCGTCGGCCAGCATGCCGGCATTTTCGGCCTGGGCACGCTTCAGGAAAGGCGTCAGCCCCTTGCTGTAGACCATGTCGTAGGCCAGGGTACGGGCGGTGAACACGCCGTATGGAACCGGCGGCAACTCGTTGTTGAGGCTGGTCGAGGTGGCGTTGATCACCAGATCGAAGGTTTGTCCTTCCAGCTCTTCATAGCCGACAGCCTTGATCTCGCCCCAGCCGGCAAACTGGTGCGCCAGCGCCTCGGCCTTGATCAGGGTGCGGTTGGCGATGGTCAGCGACGCCGGCTTCTGCTCGAGGAGGGGCGCCAGCACGCCGCGTACCGCCCCGCCAGCGCCCAGAATCAGCACGCGCTGGCCGGCGATCGGGAAGTCCAGGTTTTCGACGATGTCGCGCACCAGGCCGACGCCGTCGGTATTGTCGCCGTAGACCTTGCCGTCGCGGAAGGTCAGGGTGTTGACCGCTTCGGCGGCACGGGCACGCTCGGTCAGCTCGGTCGCCATGCGGCAGGCGTTGCCCTTGAACGGCAGCGTGACGTTCATGCCCTTGCCGCCCGCGGCGACGAACTGGCCGACGACCTCGTCGAACTTGTCGAGCTCGGCAAACAGCTTTTCATACTGGATGTCGAGCTGGCACGCGCGGGCGAATTCGGCATGGATGAACGGGGACTGGCTGTGGGAGATGGGGTTGCCGATGACGGCGTAACGGTCGGTCATGATTATGCTTTCTCGATATTGCTCAACGACGGCCAATTCGCTTTCATCGCGCGGCGTCCTGAATGGTAACTCTTTCAATTTTGCACTTTGCCGCGAAGCCCGACAAACATCAACCTTTTATCCCTGTATCCACGGCAAACCGCGTCCCTTCCAGCCGTTGACCTTGCCACGATGCTGTTCGGCATCCTTGTCACCCTCGAACCCCTCCAGCACGTTGTAGACCGTGGCATACCCCTCGGCCGTCGCCAGCCGCGACGCCTCGTCGGAACGCGCACCGGAGCGGCAGAAGAACATCACCAACGCTTCCTTGTCGACCTGCTGCGTCAGCTGGTTGGAAAAATGAGGATTAGGCACCATTCCCGGGAAGCTGCGCAGCTCGATGCGCACCGCCTCCGGTACGATGCCGACGAACTGCCACTCGGCCTGGCTGCGTACATCCACCAGCACGGCAGCCGGAATCTCCTTTGACAGCTCGTACGCCTCGTCTGGCGTCAGGGCACCGGCGTAAGGTAGCCCCATGGTGCTGCCACGTTCGCCGGCACGTTGCAGAATCTCGTTGATCCTGGTCATCATCAATCTCCTCGAGATGGGAATATACTGTTGATCTACAGTGATTATCGGGAAAGCCCCGTTCTGGCGCAAACTTTGCCATTGGCACCAACATTGCGCACCATTCGGTCTCAAGGCACCATGATAGTGCATATCAAGGTGCGTGCAAGTCTGGCAAGGCTTATGCCACAATGGGGAAGCCTGTCGGAATAGGCTGGCACGCTTCCTGCTAGTTTTTGTCGCAAACCCTTAGTACAACGCATACTCTAATAGATGCACGTAGCCCAAACAGGAGAACACCATGGCGGTTGCAGACGTTTTGAAACTGATCAAGGACAACGACGTCAAGTTTGTAGATCTTCGCTTTACCGACACCCGCGGCAAGGAGCAGCACGTATCTATCCCGGCTCACATCGTCCTGGACGACGGTGAAGAGTGGTTCGAGCGTGGTCATGCTTTTGACGGTTCCTCCATCGCCGGCTGGAAAGGCATTCAGGCTTCCGACATGCTGCTGATGGCCGACCCGGCCACCGCCAAGATCGACCCGTTCTACGACGAACCGACCGTGTTCATGTCCTGCGACGTGATCGACCCGGCCGACGGCAAGGGCTACGACCGCGACCCGCGCTCCATCGCCAAGCGCGCCGAAGCCTACCTGAAGGCAACCGGCATCGGCGACACCGCCTACTTCGGCCCGGAACCGGAATTCTTCATTTTCGACTCCGTGACCTGGGGCGCCGACATGTCCGGCTGCCACGTGAAGATCGAAGCCGAAGAAGCAGCCTGGGCCTCCGCGCAGGAATTCGAAGGCGGCAACCTGGGCCACCGCCCGGGCATCAAGGGCGGCTACTTCCCGGTCCCGCCGGTAGACTCCTCGCAAGACCTGCGCTCCGCCATGGTACTGCTGCTGGAAGAACTGGGCGTACCGGTCGAAGTGCATCACCACGAAGTGGCTACCGCCGGCCAGAACGAAATCGGCACCAAGTTCTCCACGCTGACCCAGCGCGCCGACTGGACTCAGATCCTGAAGTACGTGGTACACAACGTGGCGCACAGCTACGGCAAGACCGCTACCTTCATGCCGAAGCCGATCGTCGGCGACAACGGCTCGGGCATGCACGTGCACCAGTCGATCTGGAAAGACGGTCAGAACCTGTTCGCCGGTGACGGCTATGCCGGCCTGTCCGAAACCGCCCTGTACTACATCGGCGGTATCATCAAGCACGCCAAGGCGCTGAACGCCATCACCAACCCGGGCACCAACTCGTACAAGCGTCTGGTTCCGCACTATGAAGCCCAGGTGAAACTGGCCTACTCCGCCAAGAACCGCTCCGCTTCGATCCGTATTCCGCACGTGGCCAGCCCGAAAGGCCGTCGTATCGAAGCGCGCTTCCCGGATCCGTTGGCCAACCCGTACCTGTGCTTCTCCGCACTGATGATGGCTGGCCTGGATGGCATCCAGAACAAGATCCACCCGGGCGACGCGGCCGACAAGAACCTGTACGACCTGCCGCCGGAAGAGGACAAGCTGATCCCGACCGTGTGCGCTTCGCTCGATGAAGCGCTGGCCGCGCTGGA
>JACPUY010000036.1 GCA_016192025.1 Pseudogulbenkiania sp.
GCTTTGCAAGAAAGCCACCGGCGAGCGTCCGCCGGACACCGCCAGCACCGCCTCGCCGCGCTCGCGGATCGCCGCCGCGAGGGCCGCGCTCACCGCGCCGGCCAGCGCCGTGGCGGCGTCCGGCGCGGAGTCGAATTCAAACCATTGCATGGTGTCGTCTCTGTCTCTTTTATATGGTGTTGCCATCATCATTCTGTCGTGACTTCAGAAATCGCCCTCAACGTGTAGCGAACGGCCACACAGTAACGTTGAGGCCAGCTTCTCCGAACTTGTGAAAGAAATCGTCGCGAGCGCCCCTCAGCGGGGTGAAGAGCAGCACAGGAACCGGAATGGACACATGGTCCATGAGGATTCCGAGCAGCGCATGAGCCCCGATCAGGGACGCGCAGCAGATTTATTCACAAGTTCTCAGCTCTCCTCGTGCCACGACACGCCATCGCGCGACAGCAGCGCGCTGGAGGCAGCCGGGCCCCAGCTGCCGGCGGTGTACTGCTTGGGCGGGGTGGTGCTGTGCTGCCAGTGTTCCATGATCGGTTCAACCCAGCGCCAGGCTTCCACCAGTTCGTCGCGGCGCATGAACAGCGCCAGCTTGCCGCGGATCACGTCGAGCAGCAGGCGTTCGTAGGCATCGGCGCGTCGCACCTTGAACGATTCGTGGAAGTCCAGGTTGAGGTGCACCGGCTGCAGGCGCTGGGTGTCGCCCGGCTCCTTGGACAGGAAGTAGAGGCGGATGCTTTCTTCCGGCTGCAGGCGGATCACCAGACGGTTGGCGGTGTTCATGCCCATCGGGCTGGGGAACAGGTGGTGCGGCACGTCGCGGAAATTGATCACGATCTCGGCCAGGCGTTCCTGCATGCGCTTGCCGGTGCGCAGGTAGAACGGCACGCCGGCCCAGCGCCAGTTGTCAATCTCGGCCTTGATGGCGACGAAGGTCTCGGTCTGGCTGCTGGCGGGGATGCCCTGCTCCTGCAGGTAGCCCACCACCGGCTGGCCGCCCACGGCACCGGCCTTGTACTGCGCGCGCACGGTCTTGCTGGCGACGTCCTGTTCGCTGAACTGACGCAACGCCTTGAGCACCTTGAGCTTTTCGTCGCGCACCGCGTCGGCGCCGAGGTTGGCCGGCGGCTCCATCGCCACGATGCACAACAGCTGCAGCAGGTGGTTCTGCACCATGTCGCGCAGCGCGCCGGTGTTGTCGTAGAAGTCGCCGCGGGTGCCGACACCGAGATCTTCGGCGATGGTGATCTGCACGTTGTGGATCCACTCGCGGCGCCACAGCGGTTCGAACAGCGCGTTGGCGAAGCGGATCGACAGCAGGTTCTGCACTGACTCCTTGCCCAGGTAGTGATCGATGCGGTAGAGCTGTTCTTCCTTGAAGTGGCGTGCTACCGCTTCGTTGATTTCGTTGGACGATTCCAGATCGTGGCCGAGCGGTTTTTCCAGCACCACGCGCACCTTGTCGTGGTTGAGGCCCACCGCCGCCAGGTTGTCGCAGATGCCTTCGAACAGGTCCGGCGCGGTGGCGAGGTAACAGACGGCGACACGCTCGCTGTGCTGCTGCAGCGCCTCGGCCAGTGCCGGGTAGTGCTCCGGCGTGGCGGCGTCTACCTTGAGGTAATCCACGCGCGCGAGAAAACTCTGCCAGGCGGCGTCGGAGAAGTATTCCTTGATATGGATGCGCGCGCTTTTCTCCACCGTCACCAGGTAGTCTTCGCGGGCCATGTCGCGGCGGCCCAGCGCCAGGATGCGGCCTTCCTCGTTCAGCAGGCCGGCGGCATGGGCCTGGTACAGTGACGGCAGCAGTTTGCGCATCACCAGATCGCCGGTACCCCCGAACAGCACCATGTCGAAAGCCGGGGTGTGCAGATTAGCGTTGTCCATCCTGATTGTTCTCTCGCACAAGGTTGTGATGTAGTTATATTACCATTCGACGTGCCACTGTCTACGGCAATCACACACAAACCAGCAACAATTTTCATGCTGCAAAGCAACATTGAAAAATGCAAAAAACCTTAATAAGCAACGGTTTTCAGCATTTTCGCCACACGCAGACGGATAAACTTGCTACGTCGTATTGCATTTTGTCTGTAGTAAAACTACCATTCATCGCACATTACCCACCGGGATTTCACCATGGCCCTACATCCCGTCATAGCCGACGTCACCGCCCGTATCGTTGCCCGCAGCCAGCCGCGCCGCGCAGCCTACCTGCAACACCTCGACGCTGCCGCCCGGCGCGGCCGGGTCGAGCGCAGCCAGCTGTCCTGTACCAACCTGGCGCACGCCTTCGCCGCCATGCCGGACACGGTCAAGATCCACCTGAAGGAAGCCGCGCGCCCCAACCTCGCCATCGTCTCGGCCTACAATGACATGTTGTCGGCGCATCAGCCGCTGGAAGCGTTCCCGGCCTGGATCAAGGACGAGGCGCTCAAGGCCGGCGCCACCGCGCAGTTCGCCGGCGGCGTGCCGGCGATGTGCGACGGCGTGACGCAGGGCCAGGCCGGCATGGAGCTCTCGCTGTTCTCGCGCGACGTGATCGCCATGAGCACCGCCGTGGCGCTGTCGCACCAGATGTTCGACGCCGCGCTCTACCTCGGCGTGTGCGACAAGATCGTGCCGGGGCTGTTGATCGGCGCGCTGACCTTCGGCCACCTGCCGGCGGTGTTCGTGCCGGCCGGGCCGATGACCTCGGGCATGTCGAACGATGAGAAGGCGCACATCCGCCAGCTCTACGCCGAGGGCAAGGTCGGCCGCGACGTGCTCTTGGAGTCGGAGGCGCAAAGCTACCACGGCCCCGGCACCTGCACCTTCTACGGCACCGCCAACTCCAACCAGATGCTGATGGAGATCATGGGCCTGCACCTGCCGGGCAGCGCCTTCGTCACCCCGGGCACCCCGCTGCGCGAAGCGCTGACGCGTGCCGCGGCGCACCGGGCAGTGGCGATTTCCGCCGAGGGCGAACGCTACACCCCGGTGGGCCACATCGTCGACGAGAAGGCCGTGGTCAACGGCATCATCGGCCTGTTGGCCACCGGCGGCTCGACCAACCACACGCTGCACCTGGTGGCCATCGCCCGCGCCGCCGGCATCGACATCAACTGGGACGACTTCGACGAACTGTCCGCGGTGATCCCGCTGCTGGCACGCGTCTACCCCAACGGCAAGGCCGACGTGAACCACTTCCACGCCGCCGGCGGCATGGGATTTTTGATCCGCGAACTCTTGGACGCCGGCCTGCTGCACGAGGACGTCACCACCATTATGGGCCAGGGTCTGCGTGCCTACACCCAGGAACCGTGGCTCGACGACGGTCAGCCGACCTGGCGCCCGGCACCGGCCGCGAGCCACGACGGCGGCGTGCTGCGCCCGGCGGCGGAACCGTTCTCCGCCGACGGCGGCCTGCGCGTGCTGAAGGGCAACCTCGGCCGTTCGGTGATCAAGGTCTCGGCGGTCAAGGCGGAACACCGCGTGGTGGAAGCGCCGGCGGTGATCTTCCACGACCAGGACGAATTGCTGGCGGCGTTCAAGCGCGGCGAGCTGGAACGCGACTTCGTCGCGGTGATCCGCTTCCAGGGTCCGCGCGCCAACGGCATGCCGGAACTGCACAAGCTGACGCCGACGCTGGCGGTGCTGCAAGAGCGCGGTTTTGCCGTGGCGCTGGTCACCGACGGCCGCATGTCCGGCGCTTCCGGCAAGGTGCCGGCGGCGATCCACGTCTCGCCCGAGGCCGTCTCCGGCGGGCCGATCGCCAAGCTGCGCGACGGCGACCGGGTGCGCGTCGACGCCAATAGCGGCGAGCTCGTCGCACTGGTGCCGGCCGACGAATGGGCCGAGCGCGACACAGCGTCGGCCAACCTGGAATCCAATGACTTCGGCGTCGGCCGCGAACTGTTCGCCGGCATGCGCGCCATGGCCGATATCGCCGAACACGGCGCGATGACCTTCCGCCACCCTCTGTGGAGAGATTAAAGAATGGATGCACTGACTCTGTTACGCCAAGGCCCGGTGATGCCGGTGATCGTGGTCAACGACGCGGCGATCGCCGTCGACCTCGCCCGTGCGCTGGTCGCCGGCGGGATCCGCACGCTGGAAATCACCCTGCGCACCAAGGCCGCGCTGGCCGCGATGCGCCGCATCCGTGACGAAGTGCCGGACGCCATCGTCGGCGCCGGCACCGTGCGTACCCGCGCCCATCTGGAAGCCGCGCTCGACGCCGGCGCCCAGTTCGGCATCAGCCCCGGCCTGACCGCCGAGCTGGCCGCCGCCGCACGCGCCTCCGGCGTGCCATTCATCCCCGGCGTGGCGACCCCTTCCGAGGCGATGCACGCGCAGGACGAAGGCTTCAACATCCTCAAACTGTTCCCGGCCGAGGCGGTGGGCGGCATCAAGCTGCTCAAGGCGCTGGCCGGTCCGCTGCCGGAGCTGCGCTTCTGCCCCACCGGTGGTATCGACGCCAGCAATGCGCCCGCCTACCTGGCCCTGCCCAACGTACTGGCGGTGGGCGGCTCGTGGCTGACGCCAAGCGAGGCCATCGCCGCCCAGGACTGGGCGCGCATCACCCAACTGGCCAAAGAGGCCTGCGCGCTGGCGGTACGCTGACCCTTTTTTGTGTTGCTCGTTGCTTCCTTGCAGGGCTTGCCGACTCTCCCGGGGCAAGCCCTTTTTTTATACGCCTCGGCCCCGCCGCACCGCTGACGGCCAAACTCCCCTCGCCAAGCGCCGCAACAGCTTCTAACATCGCAGCGTGATCTGCGCTGACCGACCGGAGTGTACGCCCGCATGAAACTGTTTCTGGCTGAAGACGATGCCGTCCTGGCGGACGCCCTGCTGACCCGCCTCTCCCGGCTCGGCTTTGACACCGCCCACGCCGCCGACGGCCTCACCGCGCAACAGCGCCTGCTGAACGAAGACTTCGACGCCGTGGTGCTGGACATTGGCCTGCCTGGGCAGGACGGCCTGCAGGTGCTGCGCAACGTGCGCGTGCACAAGCCGGCGCTGCCGATCCTGCTCTTGACCGCGCTCGACAGCATGGAAGACCGCGTGGCCGGGCTGGATGCCGGCGCCGACGACTACCTGGTCAAGCCATTCGAATTCCCCGAGCTGGAGGCGCGCATCCGCGCCCTGCTGCGCCGCCACCGCGCGGCCGACGTCCAGCGCGACGAACTGCGCTTCGGCCGCCTGCGGCTGGACCGCGCCGGGCAACGCGCCTGGGCCGACAACGTGGCGCTGGAACTGTCAGCGCGCGAGCTGGAAGTGCTGTACATCCTGATGAGCCACGCCGATCGCGTCGTCACCAAGGAACAGATCGCCGCCGAACTGTCCGGCGACGGCGAGGAAGTCGGCGCCAACGCGGTCGAGGTGTACGTGCACCGCCTGCGCAAGAAGCTCGACGGCAGCGGCGTGGGGGTGCGCGCGGTGCGCGGCCTGGGCTACCTGCTCGCCGGCACCGGCGACGCCCAGCCCTGAAGCAGCCAACCCCACAAGGAACGCCGATGTCCCATCCCCGCCAGTTGTCGCTGCGCCGCCAGCTGCTGTTGTGGCTGCTGCTGCCGCAGCTGGTGCTGTGGCTCGCCGCCGCCTACCTCGCCCACGCCATGGCGCTGGGCTACAGCAACGAGGTGATCGACCGCAGCCTGGCCAAGTCGTCGCGCGCGCTGGCGCGCCAGGTCAAGCCGTTCGGCAACGGCTTCTACGTCGATTTTCCGCAGGCGGCGCGCGAGATACTGGAAGAAGACCCCAACGACCGCGTCTACTACATGGTCAGCTCGCCGCCGAACGCCTTCCTGCTGGGCGAACCGGCCATGCCACGCCCGCCCGCCACGCTGGTCCCGCGCGCCGGCACCAGCTACTTCTACAACGCCGCCATGAAGAAGCTGGAGGTGCGCGTGGCGGCGCTCTACCTGAACGCCGGCACGCCGGAACGGCCGCAGCTGATGCTGGTGCAGGTGGCCAAGAGCCGTGCGCTCAGCGCCGAACTGGCACACAAGATCCTGTTCGACATGGGGCTGCCGCTATTGGGCCTGATGCTGTTGACCAGCGTGCTGGTCTGGGCCGGCATCAGCCGCGGCCTGTCGCCGCTGAGAAGCCTACGCCGCAGCGTGGAAAACCGCTCGGCGCGCGACCTGGCGCCGATCGAGGCGGAGAACGCGCCGTCCGAGGTGCGGGCGCTGGCCACCGCCATCAACACCCTGCTGGCCGAGGTGCACGGCCAGGTGGCGCAGCAGCGCCGCTTCATCGCCGACGCCGCCCACCAGTTGAGAACGCCCCTGGCCGGGCTGAAGTCGCAAAGCGAACTGGTGCACAGCGAACTGCTGGAAGCACAACCGGACGTGCAACGCGCCTGCCGCCAGCTGGAGCAGGTGGAAACCAGCGTCGAGCGCTCCATCCGCCTGGTCAACCAGCTGCTGGCACTGGCGCGCGCCGAACCGGAAGCCGGCCTGCAGCTGGCGCCGCTGGATCTGGCACAGCTGGCGCGCGAGGTCAGCGCCGAGGCGGTGCCGCGGGCGCTGGCACGCAACATCGATCTGGGGGTGGAAGGCGGGGAAGAAGCGTTGCCGGTCAGCGGCCACGCCGGCCTGCTGCGCGAGCTGCTGGCCAATCTGCTCGACAACGCCATCCAGTACACCCCGCCCGGCGGCGAGGTCACCGTACAACTGCAGCGGGGTCCGGGCGAGGTGTGGCTGCGGGTGACCGACAACGGGCCGGGGATTCCATCCGGCGAGCGCGAGCGCGTGTTCGAGCGCTTCTATCGCGGCAGCGCCGAGGGCAAAGGCAAGGGTTGCGGGCTGGGCCTGGCCATCGTGCAGGAGATTGCCCGCCGTCACCAGACCTCGGTCACGCTGTCGGACAGCGTACCGCATGGCTTGAGCGTGGCGCTGCGCTTTGTCCTGCTGTCCTGAACAATCATCCACTTAGCCGACCGTAGTGTAGTTGGTACACTACGGCGCCACCTCATTGATGCAACGCGTCATCCGTCCTCGGCTTCATCTACCGGCCTCTCCGGCCAGCCATGCTGCATTGCAACCAAATCCGGGCAAATTCTTACGTCACTCAGACGCAAAACTTACACAAAACTTACAGCTAACGACTATAGTTTGCCTAACCCCGCCGGGCGGCATGGAGACCAGCGCGAGACGGGTAGCTGTCCATCCGGAAGCCAACACACAAAGCATGCCGGATGTCACAACAACAGAGGAGATAGAGCATGGAACTGAAACGTCTGAGCGTGGCCCTGCTGGCCGCCAGCCTGCTACCCGCCACCGCCTTCGCCGGCGATGTGGAAGTACTGCACTGGTGGACGTCCGGCGGCGAAGCCAAGTCGGCCCTCGAACTGAAAAAGATGATGACCGCCAAGGGCCATACCTGGCGCGATTTCGCCGTGGCCGGTGGCGGCGGCGACAACGCCATGACCGCGCTGAAGACCCGCGTGGTGTCCGGCAACCCGCCGACCGCCGCGCAGATCAAGGGCCCGGCGATCCAGGAATGGGGCGCCGAGGGCGTGCTCGCCAACATCGACGCAGTGGCCAAGGCCGGCGGCTGGGACAAGCAGCTGCCGCCGGTGGTCAGTCAGGTGATGAAATACAAGGGGCAGTACGTGGCGGCGCCGATCAACGTGCACCGCGTCAACTGGCTGTGGGTCAACCCCGAGGCCTTCAAGAAGGCCGGCGCCACCGTGCCCAAGACCTGGCCGGAATTCTTCGCCGCCGCCGACAAGCTGCAGAAGGCCGGCATCCAGCCGGTGGCGCACGGTGGCCAGCCGTGGCAGGACGCCACGCTGTTCGAATCGGTGGCGCTCGGCGTCGGCGGCGCGGGCTACTACAAGAAGGCCTTCGTGCAGCTCGACCAGGCCACACTGGCCGGCCCGACCAC
>JACPUY010000016.1 GCA_016192025.1 Pseudogulbenkiania sp.
ATCGGCGCCTACGCCGACCGTGCCGGACGCAAGCCGGCAATGATGCTGACGCTGTGGCTGATGGCCATCGGCTCGGCCATCTTCGTCGTTGCCCCCACCTACGCCCAGATCGGCATGGCAGCACCGGTGCTGATCGTGCTGGGCCGGCTAATCCAGGGCTTCGCCATCGGCGGCGAACTGGGGGCGTCGACCTCGCTGCTCTTGGAGTACGCCGACGACAAGTCGCGCGGCTACTACGGCAGTTGGCAACTGTTCAGCCAGGCGCTGAGCACCCTGCTCGGCTCGCTATGCGGCCTGGCGCTGACTAACGTCCTGCCGTCGGCGGCGCTGGAAAGCTGGGGCTGGCGCGTGCCGTTCGTGCTCGGCATGCTGGTGGTGCCGATCGGCATGTATATCCGACGCCACCTGCACGAAACCGCTGACAGCACGCACGCGACAGAAGGCCTGGGCAGCGTGGCCGTGGTGTTCGGCCCCTACCGCAAGCAACTGATCGCCGGCGTGCTGCTGGTGATCGGCGGCACCGCAGCGAACTACATCATCCTCAACTACATGACCAACTACGCGGCCACCGTGCTGCACATGCCGCTGAAGCTCGCCCTGTTGGCCGGCCTCACCGCCGCGGCGGTATCGATGCTGATGGCGCCGTTCGCCGGCATCCTCAGCGACCGCATCGGCCGCAAGCCGGCCATCCTGCTGACGCGCCTGCCGATGCTGGCACTGATCTATCCGGCCTTCATGCTGCTGAACGCCGACCCGACGCTGCCGACCCTGCTGCTGGTGGTCGCGGGCCTATCGCTGCTCCTGATCTTCAACAGCGTGCCGTCGGTGGTGATCCTGCCAGAACTGTTCCCGCGCCGCGTGCGCGCCACCGGCATGTCATTGGTGTACTGCTTCGGCGTGCTGATCTTCGGCGGCTTCGCCCAGTTCTTCGCCACCGGCCTGATCAAGCTGACCGATGACCCGAACGCACCGGCGCTGTATGTGATCGGCTGCGGCCTGGTGTCGCTGATTGGCTGGGCCATGGTGCGGGAAACCGCCGGTCGCCCGCTGGAGTAAGGGAGTATGGTGCGCCGGGTCGGGAATCGACCCGGGGACTGTTGCCCGCGACGCCGCCCGGCCTCACGGGCTTTTTTCGCCCGAAGAAATCCGTCAGGAAGCCAACCAACGCGCCGCCAGCCACGCGGCGAAATCCTGCGCCATCTCCGCCGTCAGCTGGTGCCCCACCGGGTAGCGGTGCAGCTGGTGCGGTACACCCAGCTCGCCCAGCCAGGCGGTGGCCCGCTCGGCCCAGGAAAACGGCAGCTTGTCGTCGAATTCGCCGTGCGCGACGAAGCCGGCCAATTGCGCCAACGCCGCACGCTCGCCGATCACCGGTGCAATCTCGGGCAGGATGCGTCCGGACAGCAGGCCGAAACCGCCCACCTGCTGCGGCTCGGTCAGCGCCAGCCCGGCGCTCATGATACCGCCCTGGCTGAAGCCAGCCACCACAGTCCGGGCGGTCTCGACACCGCTGGCGGCTTGCAGACTACCAACCAACTGGCGCAGCTGCTGTCGGCTCGATTCCGCCTGCGCCGGGTCGATCGATGGCCCTTGCGCGCCAAAGCTGACCTGAAACCAGCCGAACTGGCTCGGCCCGAACGCCAGCGGCGCCCGCACTAGCACCACCCGTAACCGCGCATCCAGCAGCAGCCCCAGCGCGGCCAGCTGCATCTCGTTACCACCCACGCCATGCAACAACAACAACAAGGCCTGCGGCCGGACGGCCGGCTCCCCTTCCGCCACGGGCAGGTCTAGTGTGCGGTAGACCAGACCTGACGCGGCATCGCGCTGCGGCTCGGACAACTGGGCGGTGCGAAGGGTACGGTGCGACGGGGAAGTAGCGTGCGGAGAAATCATCGGGGAATCCTTGGCGGTGAGCAGGACCGCGGAACGCGGTCAATGGCTGGATTCTGACGCCATGGCTGCGATCAATAAACGCACCATCATGAAAATGATTGTCCCCGTTCGGGATACAATCCGGCTCCGCCACCATTCCGGCGACCGAACCTTACCACCCTGCCGATATTGGTCATGTCCTCGGTGGCGTCAGATAGATCAACCCGAACAGCTTCAAATCGCTGCAGGAAGGTCAGAAGGTGAGCTTCGAGGTGACACGCTTTGGCTCGGGAAGCGAATTGCCCCCATTTCACAAACGCCCCTGTATACCTCCAACGGCTCAAGGATTGACTGAGTAAGCGGTGAAGATCCGTCCGATAAAATTTGAGCACAGCATGGTCCCTCGCGTATCATGCCTGCAGAGCGCTTGCTCATCTCAACACATAGGACAGATACGCAATGGCAACTGGTACCGTTAAGTGGTTCAACGATGCTAAAGGCTTCGGCTTCATTACCCCGGATCAAGGTGGCGAAGACCTGTTCGCACACTTCTCCGCGATCAACTCGAGCGGCTTCAAATCGCTGCAGGAAGGCCAGAAGGTTAGCTTCGAGGTGACCACAGGCCCGAAAGGCAAGCAAGCATCGAATATCCAGCCGCTGTAATCCCAACGGCGCTGACCTTGAAAAACCCGGCGAATGCCGGGTTTTTTTGTTCGCTCCCCGTGACGCAAGGTGAAGCGAGCGCCTGTCCGGGGGCGCTACCACCATCCCGGCTTTTCCTCAAAGCCGTTACCCACTGTGGCGAAAGATTTGGCCGGTTCCATGCTCGAGGCCTTAGGTGCCGGGGGCCGGGCCTGTTCGGTACATTCCGCCGTCCCAACCAGATGGGTGTCGACGAAAGCGCCCACCCCTTTACGCCATGTGCCAGCCCAACTGGCTCATCGTCGATGACTGAAGCATACGCTTGCCCAGTCCCGGCATCCTGATCGACAAGACCACTATCCAGCTTTCGAGGAAGCAGCAGGCCACCTCACACTCGACTATTACCGCCTTGGGCTGTCGCAGGCGGTCACGGTCCAGGCGGTGCCGAAAGCTATTTGAGGCAGTCCGCAGCACAGAACACGAGGCGACTTACGCCAAGATGCCCGAAACCGGCCGCGAGATGGTGATCATGAACTGGGTGCCGACGAGGGCACTGGGCGGGCTGTTCTAGCCCCAAAACACAGCCCCGCTCAGGGGCGGGGCTGTATGCCAAAAAGCCTGCAAAATCTGGGCTTCGGCGCTGCGGAGGGCTATGTCAAAACGCTTGCAAAACTATGCCAAAACGCGCGCGAAGCTACAGCTACAAAAGCTACAGTTACAACCGCACCAAGCTATCCACAGCCATCACGGGATAACCCTGTGGATAAACCATGAATAACCTGAAAAAATCTTTTCCTGCTAACTACTTGCTGCTTCCGCCCAAAAAACCGTCAGAATTCTGCAAGATTTGGGGTAAAACCCACAAACCGGTTGAATAGCGCCGTGGACAATCTGTGAAAAACATCGACAAGGTATTGTTATAAAAGAAAAAACAAGGTCAGATTAAAAAATACGCAAAACCCGAGATGACCCAACTCTATCCCTCTCGACATAACCGCCCCTCGCACCCCCTGACTTTACAGCAACTTGCCCGGATTCATCACGCCGTTCGGATCGAACACCGCCTTGATGGCGCGCATCAGGGCAATCTCCTCCACGCTGCGCGTGACGTCAAGATAATCCCGTTTCAGCAGACCAACGCCGTGCTCGGCCGACATGCTGCCGCCGAACTGGCGCACCAGTTCGAAGACATGCTTGTTGACCTGCTCGCAGGCGCGGCGGAAGTTGTCCAGTTCCAGCGAGTCGGGTTTCAGCACGTTGATGTGCAGGTTGCCGTCACCGATGTGGCCGTACCACAGCACTTCGAAATCCGGGTATTCGCGCGACAGCAGCGCATCCAGCCGTTCGATGAAGGCCGGCACCTGGCTTACCGTCACGGCGATGTCGTTCTTGTACGGCTTGTACGGGGTGATCGACTCGCTGATGTCCTCGCGCAGGCGCCACAACTCCTTGGCCTGCGCCTCCGACTGCGACAGCACGCCGTCCACCAGCCAACCCTGCTCGGAGCACGCCCCGAATACCGCCAGCGCCACCTCGTCGGTATCGGCGGCCAGCTTCTCGAACTCCAGCAGCACGTAATATTCGGCCTCCGCTTCGAACGGCCGCTTCACATGGCCGCGCGCCAACACGTGGCGCAGCGCCTTCTCCGAGAAGAATTCGAAGGCGTTGAGGTCGAGCCGTTCACGAAAGGCGTGGAACAGTTTCATGATGTCAGCCAACTGCGGCACCGCCAGCACCATCACGGCCTGTTCTGCCGGCTGGCGCGCCAGCCGCAGCGTCACGTCGACGATGAAGCCGAGCGTCCCCTCCGAACCGACGAACAGATGGCGCAAATCGTAACCGGTATTGTTCTTGGCCAGCCCGTTGTTCAGCCGCAGCACCTCGCCCTTGCCGGTAACGACGGTCAGGCCGGCCACCCACTCGCGGGTCATGCCGTAGCGCACCACCTTGATTCCGCCGGCGTTGGTGGCAACGTTGCCGCCGATCTGGCTGGAACCGCGCGAGGCGAAGTCGACCGGGTAGTACAACCCGTTCTCAGTGGCGAACTGCTGCAGCGTCTCGGTGATGACGCCGGCCTGGCAACGCACGGTGCGCGCCACCGGATCGAAGTCGCCGATGCCCTTCATCCGGTCGAACGACACCACCACTTCACCCTGCCGCGCCACAGCGCCGCCGGACAAGCCGGTGCGCCCGCCAGACGGCACCAGCGCCACCTTTTCGCGGTTGGCCCACTGCACCACCGCCACCACCTCGTCCAGCGTTTCCGGAAACACCACGGCGGACGGCGCCGGCTGGTAGTAGCGGGTCCAGTCCAGCCCGTAGCGGGCGAGGGAATCGGCATCGGTGGCGACGCGCCCAGTACTGAAGATGGCATGGAGGTCGGCAAGCAGGTTGGCAGCAATCATCGGCAGTTCTCTGGTCAAGACGGAAAATCCGGAGTAATAATACCTGAGTTTTTTAGTCAACAACGGGACCCGGCATGCAAAACCTTTCGCTCGCCAAGGACAAGATCAAGATACTGCTTCTGGAGGGCGTGCACCAGACGGCGGTCGACAGCTTCCTGCAGGATGGCTATACCCAGATCGAATTTCACAAGAAGGCGCTCCCCGCAGAGGAACTGGCCCAGCGCATCGCCGACGCCCACATCGTCGGCATCCGCTCGCGCAGCCAGCTGACCGAGGAGATCTTCGACGCGGCCAAGAAGCTGATGGCGGTCGGCTGCTTCTGCATCGGCACCAACCAGGTCGACCTCAAGGCCGCCGCACGGCGTGGCATCCCGGTATTCAACGCGCCGTTCTCCAACACCCGTTCGGTGGCCGAACTGGTGATTGCCGAGGCAATCATGCTGATGCGCGGCATCCCGGAAAAAAGCGCGCTGGCGCACCGTGGCGGCTGGCTGAAGTCGGCCGACAACAGCTACGAGGTGCGTGGCAAGACGCTGGGCATCGTCGGCTACGGCCACATCGGCACCCAGGTCGGCATCCTGGCCGAAGCGCTCGGCATGAAGGTAACCTTCTACGACACCGAAAACAAACTGCCACTGGGCAACGCCCACCAGGTGGGCACGCTGCACGGCCTGCTCGGCCAGTCGGACGTGGTCACACTGCACGTGCCGGAAACGCGCGAAACCCACACCATGATCGGGGCCGAACAATTGGCCGCGATGAAACCCGGCGCCCACCTGATCAACGCCTCGCGCGGCACGGTGGTGGACATCGAAGCGCTGGCCAAAGCGCTAGGCCGCAAACACCTGCTCGGCGCCGCCATCGACGTGTTTCCGTCCGAGCCGGAGGGAAACGGCGAGGCATTCAGCTCGCCGCTGCGTGAGTTCGACAACGTGATCCTGACGCCGCACATCGGCGGCAGCACGCTGGAGGCACAGGCCAACATCGGCGGCGAGGTGGCCGCCAAGCTGATCAAGTACTCCGACAACGGTTCGACGCTGACCGCGGTAAATTTCCCCGAGGTCTCCCTGCCCGAACACCGCGGCAAATGCCGGCTGCTGCACATCCACAAGAACCAGCCGGGTGTGCTGGCGCGCATCAACGAGGCCTTCTCGGCGCTGGGCATCAACATCGCCGGGCAGTATCTGCAAACCAACGAGGAGATCGGCTACGTGGTGATCGAGATCGACAGCGCCGCCAGCCAGGCCGCACTGGAGGCGCTGCTGCGCATCGAGGGCACACTGCGTTGCCGCGTGCTGTACTGACCGCCCGGCACGGTCAGTAGCGCCCTGCTTCACGGCCAGTAACGCCATAATGCAAAGACCCCGCCATCTGGCGGGGTCTTTGCGTGGGTCAGCCGATAAGGCATGCCGCGAATCAGGCGACAGCCGGCTCCTTCATCAGGATGGAGATCAGCGACGCCACCTTGGCCTTCAGCTCGCGGCGATCGACGATCATGTCGATGGCGCCCTTTTCCAGCAGGAACTCGGAACGCTGGAAGCCTTCAGGCAAGGTTTCGCGAACGGTCTGCTCGATCACGCGCGGACCGGCAAAACCGATCAGCGCCCCCGGCTCACCGATCACCACGTCGCCGAGGAAGGCGAACGAGGCCGACACACCACCCATGGTCGGATCGGTGAGGATCGAGATGAACGGCAGTTTGTGATCGGTCAGCAACTGCAGCGCGGCACTGGTCTTGGCCATCTGCATCAGCGAGTTCAGACCTTCCTGCATGCGCGCCCCGCCAGAGGCGGAAATGCAGATGAACGGCGCCTTGGCCTCCACGGCAGCCTGCACACCACGCACGAAGCGCTCGCCCACCACCGAGCCCATCGACCCGCCGATGAACTTGAACTCGAACGATGCCACCACGGCCGGCAACGTCAGGATGCTGCCTTGCATCACCACCAGCGCGTCGTCTTCGCCGGTGGCGTTCTGCGCGGCCACCAGACGATCCGGGTAACGCTTGCCGTCCTTGAATTTCAGGATATCAACCGGCTTGACTTCGGCACCGATCTCGCGGCGGCCTTCGGCGTCCAGCAACATGCCCAGACGATCCCGGGCGGACACCGGGTGATGATGATTACACTTTGGGCAAACCTGCAGATTGCTTTCCAGGTCGGTGTAATACAGCACCGCTTCACAGGCCGGGCACTTGCTCCACAGCCCCTCCGGTACCGCCGAGGACTTATCAGCACGGTTCTCGCGCTTGATCTTCGGCGGCAGGAGTTTATTCAACCAGCTCATGCTGACTCCTTGCTCATGTGCTCCGGCCGCAACAAGTTGGCCGAGGCATGATTGCCCCGGGGCGCGAAGCCCCATGGGACATGTACTAACTAATGGCCGCCTTCAGTTCGGCGACCAGGGGGGTCAACCGCTCGCGAGCGGTTTCGGGCGTTGCCGCCTCGATTTCCTGCACCAGACGGCTTCCAACCACGACAGCGTCGGCGGTAACGGCGATGGCGCGAGCAGTCGCCCCGTCGCGAATGCCGAATCCGACACCGATGGGCACATGGATGTATTGTCTAAGGGCGGCAATTTTACGCGCTACGTCGTCAATGTCCAGA
>JACPUY010000017.1 GCA_016192025.1 Pseudogulbenkiania sp.
CCGCCAGAAACCGTAAAAGCCAAGGCGTCAATTTGGGAAGGTAGCCGGGACGCAGACGAATCGGGCCTTCCGGGTCCGCCAGCCAGCCGGGAATCTTGGCCCACGTCGTGGGGCGGGAGATCGGCATGAATTCGGTGACGGCAATACTGGCCATATTGCCAAAGGACGCGCCTCGTCCCGGCTGATCCCGGTCGACAAGGACGACGGATTTTCCTCGGCGCTGTAATTCGAAAGCAATGGCGGCACCGACAATGCCTGCCCCGACAACGACCGTTCGTTTCATCGCCATAGTGTCCATTTGCTGCGATCTAGCCATGACCATCACCCAATAAGAAAACCGTCCGCGTACGGCTCGTCGCGGTCGACAAAGATCGTGTTCAAGCCCGTCACGTAAGCCTGCCCTTCGACACTGGGACGAACTGCCGCCAGGGAGCCTACCGTCGTCTGTTCTTCGATGCGTCCGATGAACTGGCCACCGGTAAGACTTTCGTGAATGAACGTCTCGCCCTGTTTCAACAAGCCTCGGCTGGCGCGCTGGGCGACACGAGCAGACGTACCCGTGCCACACGGCGAGCGGTCGATCAGATGCTCGCCGGCAATCACCACGATCCGATTGTCGGCTGTGCCGGACACGTCACGGCCGCTCCACAGGCAGTGCTTGAGGCCACGAATGGCCGGCATATCAGGATGGACGATCTCGACGGCCTCATTGGCCGCTTTTTGCACCGCGCGCCCTAGTGTGAGAAGCTCGGACACCGAGTAATCGGCCACGTCGGTAAAGTTTTCCTGCTTCTCCACGATGGCGTAAAAATTGCCACCGTAGGCAATATCGATCCGCAGACGGCCCATTCCAGGTACATCGATGTCGACGTCCCGATGCAGCAAGAACGATGGGACGTTGGTGAACTTGACCGAGCTCACTTTCGAACCCGACATCGTGTAGTGGGCGACGACGAGTCCGGCTGGCGTCTCGACACGCACCGTGCCCGGTACTTTAGGGCGTACCAGTCCATGTTCGATCGCGATGGTCACCGAGCCGATGGTGGCGTGCCCGCACATCGGCAGCGAACCGGAGGTCTCGATGTAGATCAGGCCCATGTCGAATTCATCCGACGAGGGCGGATAAAACAGCGTGCCGGACATATAAGCATGTCCCCTGGGCTCCATCGTCAGCGCGCTTCTTATCCAGTCATGGTTCTCGATAAAGTCCTGACGACGGGCAGCCTGATCTTTCCCTCTCAAATAGGGAGTGCCACTGACAACCATGCGCACGGGCATGCCTGCCGTATGTCCATCGATACAGAAAAAAGTATGTCGGGTCATGGAGTGCGACCTAATGTCCACAGGATGAAAAAGGCGGCCCTTCCGAGGCCGCCCACTGCCAGTAATTAAGCCGAGATGGCAGCAAACGCATCCGCCAGGGACAGCTTTTCTGCCTCGGTGAGAGGCAGCAGCGGCAGGCGAGTACCGCCAACCGGGACGCCAGCCAATTCGCACCCGTACTTCACTTTCTGTACGAACTTGCCGGACTCCAGGTTGGCCATGACCGGGAACATCTTGCGCATTTCGTCTTGCGCACCAACCAGGTCACCTGCGGTGAACTTGTTGTAGAAGCTGATGACCGGATCGATCATGAAGTTGGCGGGACCACAAATCCAGCTCTTTGCCCCCCACATGAAGAAGTCCAGAGCCTGGTCGTCACTGCCGCAAGACAACTGATATTTGTCGCCATAGCGTTTGTTGATTTCAATGGCGCGCAGCAGGCTGCCGCTGCTTTCCTTGATGCCGATGACACGCGGATTGTCGGCAAAGGCATCCATCGTTTCGAAACCCACTTCCACGCCGGCTCGTACCGGGTAGTTGTAAAGCACGATGTCCACATCAACCGCATCGAGCACCGCCTGGTAGTGCGCAATCAGCTCTTCCTGGCTCGGCAGGGCATAGAAAGGCGGGGCCAGCAGCACGGTGTCGTAGCCCAGCTTCTTGGCGGTTTCGGTGTGTGCGATCACATTTCGAGTGCAGCTGGAGTTGGTGCCAGCGATCAGCAGCCCTCTGTCGCCCACGACCTCTTTGACACAACGCAGTACATCGGCACGCTCTGCGTCAGACATGGCGTAGTACTCGCCGGTCGTGCCCAGCGGAACGAAGCCGCTTACCCCACGGGAAAGCTGAAATTCCAGCAGTTTCTCGAACGTTTTGAAGTCGATGTTGCCCTGTGCGTCAAAAGGGGTGACGATAGCCGGGATAATCCCTTTTAGTTCCATTTTATTTAACTCCTGATGTGAAGTGATGAAGCAAATCCACCTTGAACATTCAAGGTTTTTTTAGATTGCGAGTTTGGCCAGCATTTTCCTCTCGATTACCGTGACGGCTCTCGTGAGCGGGAAGGCGACAACGAAATAAATCACGGCAACCACGGTCAGTACTTCTACCGGCTTGGCAATATTGCTGGAGATGTTCTGGCCAACGAACATCAGGTCGGCCATGCCTACTGCCGATACCAGCGCACTCTCTTTAAAAAGGCTTACAAAATTGGAGAGCAGCGTCGGTATGGCCCTGAGTAAAGCCTGGGGAAGTACGATATTGGTGATCTGGGTGAGGCGCGGCAGCCCCAAGGCGATACAGGCATCGATTTCCTCGGGCCGGATCGACTTTAACGACGCCCGGAAGGTCTCGCTCGTAATGGCCCCGGTATATAAAGTCAGCGTCACGGTAGCGGCGATAAAATTCGAAATATCCGAACCCAAAATAATCGGCAGGCAAAAGAAGAACCAGAACAGTTGAATCAACACCGGCGTGCCGCGAAAAAACTCAACATAGAGGGTGCTTATCCAGCGCAGAAAACGTACGGGAGAGACTCTTGCCAAGCTGGTGACGAAGCCCAGTGCACTTCCCAAGGCCGCACAGAGCAAAGTCAGTTCTACCGTCACCTCCAAGCCCTGCAACAGGGCCTCCCAATAGCCCAGTACAACAGCAAAGTCGTAAGTCATGGCTTTATCTCCTTCAACGGCTCGCCACTTCACGACGCCGCTCGATGAGTTGCACGAGCTGGGCGACAGGGAAGGACACCGCAAAATAAATCACAGCGATCAGCGTGAACGTTTCAATCGGACGGTAGGTCGTCGTAGCCAGCGATTTACCTTGGTACATCAGATCCTGAATCGCCACGATCGCCACCAGTGCCGTCTGCTGGAAAATGCCGATGCCGTTGGTAATCAACACAGGAAGGGCAGAACGCAGCGCATGCGGCAAGACGATATAGATGACCCGCTGAAAAGGGCTGAGGCCGAGAGCAATACCGGCGTCATGCTGCTCCTTGGGCACGGATTGAATGGCCGCCCGGTAGGCTTCCGCATTGAAGGCCGTCAGATTCAAGCCAAGAGCCAGAACGCCCATCGTGACCGAGTCCAGATACACATCGAACATGATCGGTACGCAATAGAAGAACCAGACGATCTGGATAATGGCCGGTGTGCACCGAAAGAATTCGATGAACAGCATGACGGGTGTTCGAATGAGGCTGATCCGGCTCATGACCAGGAGAGCAACAACAAACCCGAGGGTCACCCCTATCAGATTGGCCGCCAAGGTGAGCTCAACGGTGACCTTGAGCCCTTCCAGCAGGCTGTCGTACCCCTGTTCCAGGCCGGTGAAATCAAAGCTGTAAGACATATCAATCACCTATTGCGGCTAAATATGGAAAACCCGATCCAGAAACTCGCGGGTTCTCTCATGTTTCGGGGCATTGAATATTTGGTCGGGAGGACCCTCTTCGACCACCACCCCGCCGGCGCAGAACACCACGCGGGAGGCAATGTTCTTGGCGAACCACATGTCGTGCGTCACGATCATCATCGGCATGCCTTGCTCGGCCAGGCTCATGATGACCTGCTCCACTTCCGCGACGAGTTCGGGGTCCAGAGCCGATGTCACTTCATCGAACAGCATCAGCTTGGGGTCCAGCATCAGGGCGCGTGCGATAGCGACACGCTGCTTTTGGCCGCCGGAAAGTTGATTGGGATAGGCGCCGGCTTTTGCCGCGAGCCCGAAACGGGTCAGCAGCGCCATGCCGCGTGCTTCCGCGGAAGCCTTGCTTTCGCCTCGCACCTTGCGTGGTGCGAGCGTCAGGTTCTGCAAAATGGTCAGATGCGGAAACAAGGTGTAATGCTGGAACACCATGCCGATCTGTTGACGCACGGCAAGGTTGATCTTGGTCTTCGCTTTGCCGTCATTGGCCGTGATGTAGGGCTGGCCGGCAAAGGTGATGGACCCGCTGTCGATTTGCTCCAGGCCCATCATGACCCGAAGCAGGGTGCTTTTACCGCCGCCACTCGGCCCGATGACAACCAGGCGCTCGCCGGCGGCCATGGTGAGGTCCAGGCCCTTCAATACCTGGATCGTCGGGCTGTAGCTCTTGTGCAGGTTGCTGACTTTGACGAGTGCCTGACCCGATGTCGAAGCGGTCGGTGATTTATTCGTACTGTCAGTAGCGGAAAAGGATTTCGCGCTAGACAAATTGCTCATGGACTTGTTCATGGTCTTCTCTACCTCTCTACGACGAAATATCAGGGTAAATGCCATGGTTAACCATGGCATTTACCCGATCGACATTACTTGCTCGAGTCAAGAGTTTGGCGTACCGCTTTCTTGATCAGGGCATTCACAGCACCCGTCGATACTTTCTGTTTGAGGTAGGTATTAAGTTCGGCAATATCCTCTTCGCGAGTGTTCTTGCGCAGACCGAAGGCCACTTCTTGTTTGGCCAAAGCCGGATTGGGGGTGAAGGTCTTGGCCCAGTCCGGGTGTGATTCGACGAAAATCCAGTTGGTGTCGGATGCATCGACCAGCACATCTGCACGTTTGGCGGTCACAGCAAGGCGGGTTTCATCCATGCCAGGCAGGCGCATGATCTGGGCTTGCTTGATGACAGCCGAGACCGCTTTGTCCTGGGCGGTGCCGGACATGACCACCAGCGTCAGGCCCGGCTTGTCGAGATCGCCGATGGCCACCAGGTTTTTAGGAATCTTCGGGTTGGATTTGTTGTAGACGAAGGAAATCTCGTAATTCGAGGCCCCCGTCGAGAAACTGACTGCTTTGGCGCGCTCCGGGGTGTTGTTCAAGGCCAGCGACAAATCCCATTTGTTGGCCTGGAGACCGGCGACGATGTTGTCCCAGGTCGTGTCGACGAACTGGACCTTGACCTTCAGAACGTTCTGGCCGAAGTCACGGCACAAGTCCGCAAAGAAGCCGCTATAGGTGCCGGTCTTGGGATCCCGCATCACATACGGCGGGGCTACGGCGGCACCGCAACGCAGCACGCCTTCCTTCTTCACGGTTGCCCACAGGGGCTCGCCATCTTCGGCATTGGCAAAGCCGGAAGTGGTCACCGACAACGCTACGGCCGCCACGGCAATGGCCGAAGCACGCTTCAGAAATTTACTTGCAACGTTCTGATACATAAGAGTTTCTCCTAACTGCGTTATGTAGGTGTACGCCTGATGGCGTGACTGGCGTGAACCGCCAGCATTTTGCTTATTTGTTCTGTCGACATTGTGACGACACTATTTTGTACACCGCGCCACTCGGGTGTGTCAACAAAAAATACATAATGTCGACATCGTCAGGTTTTGGTACTATAGAGGCACTACGGTCGGGGCCCCGGACTGACCCCGTTGGCAGGAAGGATGAAACATGAAGAAGGCTGGCTTGGAAGCCGATACGAAGCGCACCAAAGGATCGAGTTCGAAAAATGTCTATGACACCCTTCGAACCGAAATACTTGAACTGAAGTTGAGCCCCGGCCAGATGCTGGATGAAACGACGCTGGCCGAACGGTTCGACATGTCACGCTCTCCGGTTCGCGAAGCGTTGATCCGGCTGTCTGCTGACGGCCTGATCGTGACGCTGCCGAACCGAAGCACCATCGTCGCCCCGATCGAAATCTCGACGTTTCCCAAATATGTCGAGGCGTTGAGCGTCGCGCAGCGCATCAACACTCGCCTGGCGGCGGAACTGCGAACCGATTTCGATCTCGCCATCATCGCGCAGCGACAGTGTGAGTTCGAAGCCGCCGTGGCCTCCGGGAATCACCTGGCCATGTCGGAAACCAACAAAGGCTTCCACATGGCGATTGCCGATGCGGGGCGAAACCCGTATCTCGCTGCCTTCTACGAGAAGCTCCTGGACCAAGGGCGCCGCATGCTCCACATGCATTTCGAGTACCTGGAGCGTACGAATGATGGCTATCTGTTGACCGACGAGCACAACCAGATGCTGGAAGCGATCCGAGTCCAGGATGTCGAGCTGGCGGACCATCTGGCGCTTCAGCACACGAGACAGTTCAGGGATAACTTCATCCAGTTCATGAAGGAAAACTATACGAGCGACATCAATCTCGGCCTGGAGCGCTCAGCAGAGTCCATGTTTGCATGAGGCCGGATGGCACACGTCCGGCAATCCGGTCTGTCCGCCATGTTGTTTTGGAATTCCGGATATTTTTTTGAATCGACGACTTTGCATTTGCCAGGTATGAAGGAATCATTTCAGCAAGGGCTCAAAGAAGGGTTTTGGCATTATTTTCCCTTCTCACTCGGTCTCGTTCCTTGGGGCTTGGCGACCGGCATCGCGATGCGAGGGGCGGGCTTTTCCTCCGTCGAGGCCATGGGCATGAGTGTCATCGTCTTCGGCGCGACGGCTCAACTCGGCACCTTACCCCTCATCGTCAGTGGGGCGCAGTCATGGCTCATCGTGCTCACGGCACTGGTGCTGAATTTACGGTTTCTCATTTTCAGTGCCACGCTTGCCCCAGCTTTCAAGGGGGTAGGGCGGTGCCAACGTTGGTTGTCCGGGTATCTTTTGAGTGACGGTGTCGTTGCCGCCTGTGCCAGCCGGCTATTGACGGAGGACAACGTCCAGCGGCGTTTTGGCTACTACCTGGGGCCATCGCTTTGGGTGTGGGGTGTATGGCAGGTGAGTACCTTGATAGGCATCCTCGCGGCGAACGCCGTCCCGCAGAATTGGCCTTTGGCGTTCATGGCCACCATCGCGCTGTTGGCGCTTCTCATTCCCATGGTCCGTCAGAAGCCTATGCTGCTGGCGGCGTTGACGGGGGGCTGCGTCGCCATCGCACTGCGCGGATTGCCATTGCGCATGGGGGTTTTTGCCGCGATCCTGGCGGGGATGGCCGCGGGCGTGTTGGCTGAGCGCCTTGCCAATGAGAAAGGCCTGTGATGATTGATGACAAACTGCTGCTATGGCTGACGTTCGTCCTGGTCGGCGCCGCAACATTTCTGCCGCGCTGCAGCTTTATCGTTGCCGGCCACCGCATACAGTTATCACCCAAGCTGCAGCGAGCTCTGCGTTACGCCCCGGCCGCTGCCTTGGCGGCCCTGGTGACGCCGGATATCCTGACGGTTGAAGGCAGCGTCCACGCGCTGAATCCAAAGCTCTTTGCTTCGGCGGCCGCCATCGGCACCCTCCTATTCTTCAGAAATCCTTGGCTTCCGTTCATTTCCGGCATGGGTATCTTGGCGGCGGCAAGATTACTTTGACCATGGATGACACGCCCTCGCAGGGAATGCCATCCTGCGTGCATCTGGCGCCATCGACACATCCGCCCGACATGTCGCTTACTTGGTTTCACG
>JACPUY010000018.1 GCA_016192025.1 Pseudogulbenkiania sp.
GCAAGTTCGAGGTGAACTACGAGAAATGGGAGTACTGCCACTTCCTCGACGGCTACTGCATCATCACTCCGGAAGGCGAAGAGCCGGTGCACCTGAAGGCCGGCGATGTGTTCGTGATCGAACCCGGCATGAAGGGCACCTGGGAAGTGGTGGAGACGGTACGCAAGTACTTCGTCTTCGCCTGAGCCTTCAGGTCAGCCGGTTGGGCTGAGCCAAGCGAAGCCCAACGGCTTCCCCTCGACTGAAGGCCGGGCATCTGCCCGGCCTGGCTTGATGACAATGAGTACGTAAACCATAGACAAAGCCCGTCAGCGGCGGATGGTTTTGCTTGGGGCGGCCGGCCACTCGATTGGGCATGGCCTATTGCTCGGGATCCTGGTTGCCTGCGGCGCACTGCGCTGCGCTTCGAGTGCGCCCTACGGGGTGTTGCGGGTTACGGCCTTACAAGCAGTTGTTGGGATTACATTGCACAGAAAACTCCCACAAGGTCGCCACGTACGCCTATGGAAACTAAGCCGTCGCTGCCTACTGTCAGGTGTCCGAGGCCGAACTCATTTGTAACTGGGTCATACCATTCCAAGTACCCACTGCGCTCTGCTACGACCCAAAAATCTGCGCGTTCCGTGGAACCCGCACGGATTTGCTCGTATGTCTCGGCCAATGCGAAGGTTTCGAGACGAGGCGACACCAATGACTGCCTGAGGAGCTCAACATATTCGGCCATTCTCTCGGGAGACAATGGAGTTCCCACCGTTGTACCGCGCTGGGGCGGTTGATAGCTCCACTCATCGAGCAGCCGCAGCACTATTTGTTCGACGTCGTGTGCGGTCATGTTCAAGGCGCCCAACGCTTGACATAGCGGGCTTGCTAGTTTGTGGAGAAATCACAGGTTAGCCAGTCCATATAGGAAATGTTATGATCTATTACTGCCCCAACCCGCAGCGGCCCCATTGCTAGCTATTACAACGAAACCCGTAAAATTTCGATCGGTTATCTTAATTTGTTGCTTTCCAATATATGGGGCTGCAAAATTGACAATTTCCCCTAGCGGAAGAAAGTTACCGACCTTCCTATTCACTTCTATGAGCGCCTGCTCGGCGTGAATGTACTCATTCAACAACTCAATTAGCTCACGCTCTCTCACTCCAGATAGATCGGCAATGTTTTTCCAGCCAAGTTTTGAAGCATCAAAGTCTGGAAAATTTTTGAGCATAAGTTCATGAACACGTCGAGGATTCACAGCACCCTACCTATCAGCAGGAGTCCTAGAAGTCGTATTTTTTTGTGTCATCGTCACCAGGCCGTGGGCACTACCCTGTCTGGCGCAATGGCGATGAGTACGTTAACTATAGTCAAAACACGTCAGCGGCGACAGGGGCCGAAGTTGATCGAGGGGATGGGGCGCGGCGGGGTAGCCATGGGGCGCGCGGCGGATGGCAGTACTGAGCTCGGCCTGAAGAATACGAAAACCTACTCGATGATCGACAAGAACGAGCTCTCTCCCCCGATCAAAATCGGCGCGGCGTCGCGCTGGGCGGAGAGCAGGGTCGCTGAGTGGATAGCCAACCGGCCTAAAGCAACCATCATGATATTCGGCATGTTATCCTGTGTGCTGTTCCGCAGCATCCCGGCCTCATCCGCTGCGGAACAGGATAAAATACCGGATTAAGATTTGATGTTTGCGGCACTTGAAGCCGCGCAGAATAAGGCTTTGAGGCATCATATGCTACTGATGATCGATAACTACGACAGCTTCACCTACAACCTGGTGCAGTACTTCGGCGAGTTGAAGCAGGACGTGCGCGTGTTCCGCAACGACGAGATCACGCTGCAGGAAATCGAAGCGCTGGCGCCGAAATACCTGGTGGTTTCCCCGGGGCCGTGTACGCCGAACGAAGCCGGCGTGTCGGTCGCCGCCATCAAGCACTTTGCCGGCAAGCTGCCCATTCTCGGCGTCTGCCTCGGGCACCAGAGTATCGGCCAGGCCTTCGGCGGCAACGTCATCCACGCCAAACAGCTGATGCACGGCAAGGTGTCGCCGGTCACCCACCTGGACAAAGGCGTCTTCCGCGGCCTTCCCTCCCCTGTAACCTGCACCCGCTATCATTCGCTGGTGATCGAGCGCGAAACGCTGCCGGATTGCCTGGAGATCACCGCCTGGACCGACGACGGCGAGATCATGGGCGTGCGCCACAAGACACTGCCGATCGAGGGCGTGCAGTTCCATCCGGAGTCCATCCTGACCCAGCACGGCCACCAGATGCTCGACAACTTCCTCAAGGAGTTTGCCTGATGATTACTCCGCAGGCCGCACTGAACCGTCTGATCGACGGCAATGAACTGTTCTACGACGAGATGCTCGACCTGATGCGCCAGATCATGCGCGGCGAGGTCTCGCCAGCGCAACTGGCCGCCATCCTGGTTGGTCTGCGCGTCAAGGTGGAAAGCGTGCTGGAAATCGCCGCCGCCGCCACCGTGATGCGCGAATTCGCCACCCATGTGCCGGTGACCCAGCGCGAGCATCTGGTCGACACCTGCGGCACCGGCGGCGACAAATCGCACACCTTCAACATTTCCACCACCTCGGCCTTCGTCGCCGCCGCCGCCGGCGCGCGCGTGGCCAAGCACGGCGGGCGCTCGGTGTCATCCAGCTCGGGCAGCGCCGACGTGCTGGAAGCGCTGGGCGTGAACCTGGCGCTGAGCGCCGAACAGGTGGGCCGCTGCATCGACGAGATCGGCGTCGGCTTCATGTTCGCGCCCAACCACCACAGCGCGATGAAGTACGTGGCGCCGGTGCGCAAGGAGCTGGGCGTGCGCACCATCTTCAACATCCTCGGCCCGCTGACCAACCCGGCCGGCGCCGACAACCAGCTGATGGGCGTGTTCCACCCCGACCTGGTCGGCATCCAGGCGCGTGTGCTCAAGCAGCTCGGCAGCCGTCATGTGATGATCGTGCACGGCAGCGACGGGCTGGACGAAATCACCCTGTCCGGCCCGACGCTGGTGGCCGAGCTGAAGGACGGCGAAATCCGCGAATACCGGCTCGACCCACGCGATTTTGGCCTGGAATTGAGCGAGCTCAACACGCTGCGCGCCGAATCGGCGCAAGCTTCCAAAGAGACGCTGCTGGCGGTGCTGGACGGCCAGCCCGGCCCGGCGCGCGACATCGTGCTGCTGAACGCCGGCGCCGCCATCTACACCGCCGACGTGACCGACTCCCTGGCCGATGGCATCGCCATGGCCCGTACGGTGATCGACAGCGGCGCTGCCCGCGCCAAGCTCGACCAGCTGGTAGCGCTCAGTCAGTCGTTCACGGCCTGAACAACGGGCGGCCGCTCGCCTCGGTCGCCCCATCATTTTTGCCTCCCCGGGAATAAAAAAACTCATGAGCGCACCGTCCAAAGACATCTTCAAGGCTTACGACATCCGCGGTATCGTCGGCAAGACCCTGACCACCCAGACCGCCTACCAGATCGGCCGTGCCATCGGCGCCGAGGCTCGCGCCCGCAAGGTGACCGGCATCGTGGTCGGCCGCGACGGCCGCCTGTCCGGCCCCGACCTGTGCGAATCGCTGGCCGAAGGTATCCTGACCTCGGGCGTCAACGTCATCGACGTCGGCCGCGTCGCCACGCCGATGCTGTACTTCGCCGCACACGAGCTGGGCACGCTGTCCGGCGTCATGGTCACCGGCAGCCACAACCCGCCGGATTACAATGGCTTCAAGATGATGCTGGCCGGCGACACCCTGTCCGGCGACGATATCCAGGCGCTGTACCAGCGCATCGTCGATCAGGATTTCACCGAAGGCGACGGCCAGTACCAGACGCACGACATCGTTGAAGCCTACCTCGAACGCATCACCGGCGACATCAAGTTGGCGCGCCCGATGAGCATCGTGGTCGATTGCGGCAACGGCGTGCCAGGCGCGTTCGCCCCGGTGCTGTACCGCCGCCTGGGCTGCCGCGTGCGCCAGCTGTTCTGCGACGTGGACGGTACCTTCCCCAACCATCACCCGGATCCGGCCAAGCCGGAAAACCTGCAGGACGTGATCGAGGCGCTCGCCAAGACCGACGCCGAGATCGGCCTGGCCTTCGACGGCGACGGCGACCGCCTCGGCGTGGTCACCAAGGAAGGCAACATCATCTGGCCGGACCGCCAGCTGATGCTGTACGCCGCCGACGTGCTGGAGCGCAACCCGGGCGCCAAGGTGATCTACGACGTCAAATCCACCCGCCTGCTCGGACCGTGGATTCGCGACAACGGCGGCGAGCCGGTAATGGCGCGCACCGGCCACAGCTTTATCAAGGCCAAGATCAAGGAAACCGGCGCGCTCCTGGCCGGCGAGATGAGCGGTCACGTGTTCTTCAAGGAGCGCTGGTACGGCTTCGACGACGGCATGTACGCCGGCGCCCGGCTGCTGGAAGTGCTGTCGCGCGTCGACGATCCGAATGCACTGCTGAACGCGCTGCCCAACGCCGTGTCCACCCCGGAACTCAACCTCAAGATGGAACGCGAGGGCGAAAACCATGAGCTGATCGAGAAGCTGCAGCAGACCGCACGCTTTGACAGCGCCGAGTCGGTGATCACCATCGACGGGCTGCGCGTGGAATACGCCGATGGCTTCGGCCTGATGCGCGCCTCCAACACCACGCCGGTGATCGTGCTGCGCTTCGAAGCCGACAACGACGTGGCGCTGGAACGCATCCAGCACGACTTCCGCCAGGTATTGAGCCAGGCGACGTCGGCCCCGCTGCCGTTCTGATCCGCTACGCCGGACAATCCCATTTTGGGGACAGGCACTGCCTGTCCCCTTGCCTTTGAAAGGACCCGCATGTACGCCCAAGCTGCAACCGTGATGACCACGGTGCGTGACCTGCTGCGCTTTGCCGTCACCCGCTTCACCGACGCCGGCCTGAGCTACGGCCACGGCACCGACAACGCCTACGACGAGGCCGCCTACCTGGTGCTGGCCACGCTCAAGCTGCCGCTGGACCGGCTGGAGCCGTTCCTCGACGCCAGACTGCTGCCGACCGAAATCCAGGATGTGATCGACATCATCGAGCGCCGCGCCGAGGAGCGCATTCCGGCCGCCTACCTCACCCACGAGGCGTGGCAGGGCGAGTTCAGCTTCTACGTCGACGAGCGGGTGATCGTGCCGCGCTCGTTCATCTTCGAGCTGTTGGGCGAACCACTGGCACCGTGGATCGAGCACCCGGAACTGGTGCACCGCGCGCTCGACCTGTGTACCGGCTCGGGCTGCCTGGCGATCCAGCTGGCGCACCACTACCCGGACGCCGAGATCGACGCGGTGGACATCTCGCTCGACGCTCTGGAAGTGGCGTCGATCAACGTGCAGCGCTACGGTCTGGAAGATCGCATCCAGCTGATCCACACCGACCTGCTCCAGGGCCTGGAAGAGAAATACGACCTGATCATCTCCAACCCGCCCTACGTGGACGAGGAGTCGGTCGACGAACTGCCGGCCGAATACCTGCACGAGCCGGAGCTGGCCTTGGGCTCGGGCTGCGACGGGCTGGACGCCACGCGCGAGATCCTGCGCCGCGCGCCGGAGTTCCTCAACGAGCACGGCGTGCTGCTGGTGGAGATTGGCCACAACCGCGACGTGCTGGAAGCGGCCTTCCCGCAACTGCCGTTCAGGTGGATGGAAACCAGCGGCGGCGACGGTTTCGTGTTCCTCTTGACCCACGACGACTTGGTCAACAACCCGCTCTGACTCCCTTCAGACTACCTCGGCCAAACTTGCACAGCCTGGCCGAGGCGTTTGCTACAGGTACTTCAGGCCATGCTGCTGGATCAGCGATGCCGCCGTGAGCAGCATCAGGCTACCCACCACCCCATCGAGCACGCGCCAGCTGCGCTCCTGGCGGAACAGCGGCGCCAGCTTCATGCTGAACACGCCGATGGCGACGAACCACAGCACCGACGCCGTCGTGCTGCCTGCCAGGAACGACAATCTCGCCTCAGTGCCGTAAGCCGCCGACAGGCTGCCGATCAGGATCACGGTATCGAGCCAGACGTAGGGATTGAGCAGGGTCACCGCCAGCAGGCTGCGGATCACCTGGCCGCGGTCGCGCACGCTGTCGCCCTCCGCCCGCAAGGCGGACGGTGTGCAAGCCGAACGGAATGCCTTGATGCCCAGCCACAGGATGAACACCGCACCGCTCCAGGTCACCAGCGGCAAAAAGCCGGGAATCGACTGCACCACGCTGCCCATGCCGAACACCCCGGCAGCGATCAACAGCAGGTCGCAGGCGATGCAGATCAGCACGATGGGCAGGACATGGCTATGGCCGATGCCATGGCGGATGACGAAGGCGTTTTGCGGGCCAATGCCGACGATCTGGCCGAGCGACAGCGAAAAGGCGGCGAGGGCAACCTGGGCGTTGAACATGGCAAGCTCCGGAAGTTCAGTCTTGCCGGCAGCATAGCCCCACCTTAAAAATAAATAAAACTAATAAAATTTATGCTACATAAGAAATATTAATATCCGCACCAGCCTTATTCTTCAGCACCCAATCGATCAGCGCGTCCGCCTGCGCCGGGCGGGAAATCGCGTAGCCCTGCCCCACGGTACAGCCCAGTTCCAGCAGTCGCGTCCAGATGGCCCGGTTTTCTACGCCTTCGACCACCAGCTGCCGCCCGGTGTAACGGGCAAAGGCAACCATGCTGTGGATGATCGCCTCGTTACCCGGCGCTTCCAGCAGCACCCGGACGAAGCTCTGGTCGATCTTGATGGTGTCGAACGGCAGCTGCTGCAGGTGCACCAGCGAGGAGGCCCCGGTGCCGAAGTCGTCCAGCGCGATGGAAATACCCAGGCGGCGACAGCGCTCCAGCTTGTGCACAACCTGCTCCGCTTCCTTCTGCGACACACTCTCCAGCACCTCCAGCTCGAGCAGGCCAGCGGCGGCGGGATAGCCGGCCAGCAGCGACTCGATGCCCGGCATGAAGCCCTCCTGCTGCAGTGTCATAGCCGAGAGATTGACGCTGACCTTGATGACGTGACCGTTCATCTTCCAGGCAGTGACCTGCTTCAGGGACTGGCGCAATACCCACCAGTCGAGCTCACGCATCAGCTCGGTGTTCTCGATCGCCGGAAAGAACTCGCCGGGCGCAACAAACTGGCCCATCCGCTTCCAGCGCACCAGGGCCTCCACGCCCAACAGCGCCTCGCTACGCAGGTCGATCTTGGGCTGATAGAAGAGCTCCAGCGCATTGTTCACCAAGGCGTCGACAAAGGCGGCCCGCAGGCTATGGATGCGCTGGATCTCCTCGTCCATGCGCTGGTCGTAGTGGCGGTACTGGTTGCCCCCCGCCTCCTTGGCACGCGCCAGGGCGAGTTCGGCGCGGCGCAGCAGGGTCGCCGCATCACTTTCGCCGCAAGGCTCCACCACCACCCCGCAACTGGAGTGTACATCCACCCATTGATCGAGGCATTCCGCCGGCTCGCGCAGGGTTTCCAGCAGCCGGCTCAACAACGCCTCCAGCCGATCGACGTGCGGGGTAGTGATAACGAAACGGGCCGCCCCGACGCGACCGACCCGGCTCACGTCGTCAAGACAGGCATGCAGGCGGCGGGCCACCTCGCATAGGATCAGGTCGCCCCTCTCGTGCCCCAGCCGTGCATTGATCTGATGAAAGCCGTCAATGCCGACGGCGATCACTGCCACGTAATCGGCGTCATCACCCTGGTCAAGCCGGCCCTGGATCAGGGCCTGCATATTCTGGCGGTTGGGCAATCCGGTCAAGGGATCATGGTCCGACAGATAACGGACCCGCGCCTCCGCTTTGGAGCTGCGGTCCAGTGCATCCCGCCGCTCCAGCGCATGGCCGATTTCACTGGACATGGTCTGCACCAGTCCCACCTTGTCGAGATCGAAAAAATCCTGCTGCCGGGAGTGCAGCGTCAACGTTCCCACCACTTTTCCCTGCATGAACAACGGCACCGCCAGCAGACTCTTGATTCCCTCTCGTCCAAACAGGACCCACCAGGGGGCCATCATCGGTTCGGACTCGATGCAGTTGACCACCTGCGGCATCATGGTGAGCACGGCCTGGCCGGTCGGGCCGCGGCTGAACGGACTGGACGGGTCGAGCGAGAGGGCGCGTGACAGCTGCTGGATGAAGTTGGGGGACTGCGGCCCGGCGAAGACCTTGTATTCGAGGCGATTGGTCGCGGTATCGATCCAGCTGATGCCGGCGTAGGTCGCCCCGCCTTTTTCGACACAGGTCGAACAGATGGCGTGGAACAGCTCTTCACGGCTGCACGAATGGATCAGTGCCAGACTCACGCCGCTCAGGGTGGCGTACATGCGCGACATGTCGCGCATGTGGCGATGCTGCAGTTCGGCCTCGGCCAGAATGGACTGCTGGAAGCCCTGCAGTTGCAGCAGCATGTCGAGCAGAATGCGCTTGCGGATGGCCCGGGTCAGGGGACGACGGACCTCGTCCGGATAGCGCGCATCGTTGATCCCGCTCAGCACGTGCGACAGGTAGCGTTCATAGGCTCCCGCCACCCATACCATGCTGACGCCCAGCTTGTGGTGCATCTGCCCTAGCGCCAGCACCCTTTCCGCCTGCGCCGAATCGAGCGGGCGGGAGATCACCGCCTCGAAGTAGTCCATCTGCTGGTCGATCAGCCGATCCAGCCGCGGCCCCTCCAGCTCCGGCAGCAGCACCGCCGTTTCCGGGTTTTTCAGCAGGAACCAGTAAAACTCCCGGCCCAGAACGTCACGGTTCAGCCGGATCTTGCCAAGATGACATTTGAGTGTTTCCGCATCCTCCTGGCGGAAACCGAGAAATCGGCTGAGTGAATGCAACGGATCGGTGCTATTGCTCATTAGCATAGTGCCCTGTCTCCCTACCTTGGCCAGACCTTGCCAGGTCTTTTATTATCACCCATTCATTCTTCATTTTTTTGCCGGATTGGCCAGCTGGGCTATATAGTTTGGGTTAGAGCCTAGCAGATTTGCCTTGGGCCACCAAATACGACCTCAGTACAAGTCCGCCGCCGGTACACCCGTTCCAGAAAATCACATGACATGCTAGACCCCAAACTGCTGCAGGCACTCGCTGCCGTCGTCGAGAACGGCGGCTTTGACAAGGCCGCCAAGGCGCTGTTCCTGACCCAGTCGGCGGTCTCCCAGCGGATAAAGCAGCTGGAAGAACGGTTGGGGCAGCCGGTAGTGACGCGCACCACTCCGGTCGACGCCACCCCGCACGGCCGGCGCCTGATACAGCACTTCCGCCAGCTGGCGCTGATGGAGGCCGAACTGATGGAGGCACTGCAGGTCGGCGATGGGCTCGCGGGGTTTTCCACGCTGGCGGTCGCGGTCAACGCCGACAGCCTGGCCACCTGGTTTCTCGATGCCGCGCGGCCGGCGCTGGAGGAGATGCGCCTGCTGCTCGACATCCGTGTCGACGACCAGGAACACACCCATGAGCTGCTGCGCAGCGGCCACGTCAGCGGTTGCGTCAGCAGCCGCCGCCAGACCATCCAGGGTGGTGACAGCCATTACCTTGGCTCGATGCGTTACCTGTGTCTGGCCACACCGAGCTTCATCGCCCGCCACTTTGCCGGCGGCGTCGACCACAACACGCTGAGCGCGGCCCCGGCGCTGCTGTATGACCGCAAGGACAGCCTGCACCAGGTGTTCCTGCAACAGCAATTGGCATTTACCCTGGGCTTCCCGGCCCTGACCCTGCCATCGGTACAGGGTTTCCTGGACTACGCCATCGCCGGCCTGGCCTACGGGCTGATCCCGGAAGGCATGGCCGGGCCGGCACTGGACGATGGTCAGCTGGTCGACCTGACCCCCGGAAAATACCTTGACGTGCCGCTGTACTGGCACCACTGGCAGATGGAGGCGGCGCTGGCGCGCCGGTTGACTAGCACCATCGTCGAGGAGGGTCGACGCGTGCTGCGGCAATGCCCGGACAGCCGCCTGGCATAGGTCTCTTCGGCCAAGCGGCGCATAAAAAAACGGACGCCGAAGCGTCCGTTCTTTGTACCTGCCGGGAGAGACTCAGCCCACCCACTTGCGCGCCGAGGCGAACATGCGGAACCAGGCACCGTTCTCACCCCACTCGGCCGGATGCCACGAGTTCAGCACGGTGCGGAACACCCGCTCCGGGTGCGGCATCATGATGGTGAAGCGGCCGTCGGCGGTGGTGACACCGGTGATGCCGTCCGGCGAACCGTTCGGGTTCAGCGGATAGGTCTCGGTCGGCTGGCCGGCGAAGTCGACGTAGCGCAGCGCCGTGATGACCTGCGGTTGATGACCCGGCACGAACACCGCGCGGCCCTCGCCGTGGCTGACCACCACCGGCAGCTGGCTGCCGGCCATGTCGGCGAGGAAGATCGACGGCGAAGCCGGCACCTCCACCATGGCGAAACGCGCTTCGAACTGCTCGGAAGCGTTGCGGTGGAATTTCGGCCAGTGCTGCGCGCCCGGAATGATGCCGGACAGGTTGGACATCATCTGGCAGCCGTTGCACACGCCCAGCGCGAAGGTATCGCCGCGCTGGAAGAAGCCTTCGAACTCGTCGCGGGCACGGGCGTTGAACAGGATGCTCTTGGCCCAGCCTTCGCCGGCACCCAGCACGTCGCCGTAGCTGAAGCCGCCGCAGGCCGCCAGACCCTTGAAGTCGGCCAGCGACACGCGACCGCCGATGACGTCGCTCATGTGCACGTCGACCGCATCGAAGCCGGCGCGGGTGAACGCCGCCGCCATTTCGATCTGGCCGTTGACGCCCTGCTCGCGCAGGATGGCGATGCGCGGACGCGCGCCGGTGGCGATGAACGGTGCCGCCGGGTTGGCCTCGACGTCGAACGACAGCTTGGCGAACAGGCCGCCGGAGGCGGTGTCCTCCAACTGGGCGAACTCGCTGTCGGCGCAAGCCGGATTGTCGCGCAGGCGCTGCATGCGGTAGCTGGTTTCCGACCAGGTGCGCTGCAGTTCGAGGCGGCTCTCGTCGAGCAGGGTCTCGTCCTGCTGCTGGATCACCAGACGCTCGTCGCCGTTGACCGAGCCCAGCACGAACAGCGCGCGCTCCAGGCCGGCCTTGACGAAACGGGCGATGACCTCGGCGGTGTCCTGCTTCTGCACCTGAATGACGGCGCCCAGTTCCTCGTTGAACAGCACGCGCATCACGCGGCCGTGCGCGGCGGCTTCCGGCGTGGCCGGCACAAAGTCGTCCAAATAAGCCTGGGTATTCTTGCGCTCGATCAGCAGTTCCTGCAGATCGACGGTCACGCCGACACGGCCGGCGAACATCATTTCGGCCAGGGTGGCGAACAGGCCGCCATCGGAACGGTCGTGATAAGCCAGCACCAACCGATCGGCCAGCAGCGACTGCATGGTGTTGAAGAAGGCCTTCAGCTCGGCCGGGCTTTCCACGTCCGGCGCTACGCCGTCCATCGTCTTCCACACCTGCGCCAGCGCCGAGCCGCCCAGACGGCAGCGGCCGTAGCCCAGGTCGATCAGGATCAGGTCGGTATCGGCGTCGTTCTTCAGCTCCGGCGTCACCGTGTTGCGCACATCGTCGACCGGGGAGAAGGCGGACACGATCAGCGACAGCGGCGCGGTCACCGCCTTCTTCTCGCCCTGCTCTTCCCACACCGTCTTCATCGACAGCGAATCCTTGCCCACCGGCACGCTGACGCCGATGTCCTGGCACAAGGCGGACAACGCTTCCACGGTCTGGTACAGCTTGGCGTCTTCGCCCGGATGACCGGCGGCGGCCATCCAGTTGGCCGACAGCTTGACGTTGCCCAGTTCGCCCACGTTGGCCGAAGCCAGGTTGGTCAGCGCCTCGCCCACCGACATGCGGCCGGAAGCCGGCGCCGAGAACAGCGCCAGCGGCGTGCGCTCACCCATCGCCATGGCTTCGCCGCGGTAGGTGTTGAAGCCCATGGTAGTGATGGCGGCGTCGGCCACCGGTACCTGCCAGCGGCCCACCATCTGGTCGCGCGCGGTCATGCCGCCCACGGTACGGTCGCCGATGGTGATCAGGAACGACTTGTCGGCCACCGACGGCAGACGCAGGATGCGGTAGGCGGATTCGCGCAGATCAAAGACGGAGGCGTTGAACGGGCGCTGCAGCGCCGTCACGCTCGCCACGTCGCGGGTCATGCGCGGCGGCTTGCCCAGCAGCACTTCCAGCGGCATATCAACCGGCTTGTTGTCGAAGATGTCGTCGCGCACCTGCAGGTGGCCGTCGTCGGTAGCCACGCCCAGCACCGCGAACGGGCAGCGCTCGCGCTCGCAGATCGCGGTGAAGGTGTCGAGATCCTGCGGCAGGATGGCCAGCACGTAGCGCTCCTGCGACTCGTTCGACCAGATCTGCATCGGCGTCATGCCCTTCTCTTCCAGATGCACCTTGCGCAACTCGAAGATGGCGCCACGGCCGGCGTCGTTCACCAGCTCGGGGAAGGCATTGGACAGGCCGCCGGCACCCACGTCGTGGATCGACACGATCGGGTTCTGCTCACCGCGCTGCCAGCAGCGGTCGATCACTTCCTGGCAGCGACGTTCGATTTCCGGGTTGCCGCGCTGTACCGAGTCGAAGTCCAGGTCTTCGCTGTTGGCGCCGGTGTCCATGCTGGACGCCGCACCGCCGCCCAGGCCGATCAGCAGGCTCGGACCGCCCAGCTGTATCAGCAGGGCGCCTTCCGGAATGATGTTCTTGCGGATCTGCTGGTGCTGGATGCTGCCCATACCGCCGGCGATCATGATCGGCTTGTGGTAGCCGCGCATCTCGCCTTCGAACAGCTCTTCGAAGGTGCGGAAGTAGCCGGTCAGGTTCGGACGGCCGAATTCATTGTTGAAGGCGGCACCGCCGATCGGACCGTCCAGCATGATCTGCAGCGCCGAGGCGATGCGGCCCGGACGGCCGTATTCGGCCTGGCTCTCGCCGCACGCTTCCCACGGCTGCTTGAAGCCGGGGATGTTCAGGTTGGAGACGGTGAAACCGGTCAGGCCCGCCTTCGGACGCGAACCACGGCCGGTGGCGCCTTCGTCGCGGATTTCGCCGCCGTTGCCGGTGGACGCGCCGGGAAACGGCGAGATGGCGGTCGGGTGGTTATGGGTTTCCACCTTCATCAGGATGTGCGTCTGTTCCGAGTGGAACGCGTACTGATGGCCGTCCGGCTGCGGGTAGAGACGCTCGATCTCGGCCCCCTCGATCACCGAAGCGTTATCGTTGTACGCCACCAGCGTGCCCTGCGGGTGCGCTTCGTGAGTATCGCGGATCATGCGGAACAGCGACTTCTGCTTTTCTTCGCCGTCGACGATGAACTGTGCGTTGAAGATCTTGTGACGGCAATGTTCCGAGTTCGCCTGGGCGAACATCATCAGCTCGACGTCGGTCGGGTTACGCCCCATGCGGGTGAAGTTCTCGACCAGGTAGTCGATCTCGTCCGGCGACAGCGCCAGGCCGAGGTCGCCGTTGGCCGCCACCAGTGCGTCCCGGCCACCGCCAAGGATGTCCACGCTGGTCAGCGGTTGCGGTTCGACATGGGTGAACAGACGATCGGCCTCGTCGAGCGACGCCAGCACAGTTTCGGTCATGCGGTCGTGCAGCAGGCTGATCAGCACACGACGCTGCTCGTCGGAAAGCGGAGCGGACGGCTGGATATGGAAGGCCGTGCCGCGCTCGATGCGATGGATGCCTTCCAGCCCGCAATGCTGGGCGATGTCGGTAGCCTTGGAGGCCCACGGCGACAGCGTTCCCAGGCGCGGGGTGACCAGGAACAGCTCGCCCGTGGGGGCGGTAGCGAGCGGCGGCTCGCCATAGATCATCAGCTTGGCCAGAACCGATTGCTCTTCTTCGGAGAGCGCCCGATCGCTTTCGACAAAATGCCAGAACTCGGCATCGAGTGTGAGCGGAGGCAAACCAGCCTCGCGCGCAGCGGTCAGGAGTTTGTCCAAACGGAACTGGGACAGGGCAACACCGCCCCGCAGCTTGAGAATGTGCGACATTCGACACCCGCGACAAGTATCAGGAAAGCGCGTAATAATACAGCAAAAACCCCTAGGGTTTAAGGCCGGCACAGGCCTCGCAGGACAAAAATCCCGTTTCCCACCCACAACAAACGCACGTGCCGTCAAGGAGCGCCCAAAAATGAAAAAGATCGAGGCCATTATCAAGCCGTTCAAGCTGGACGAAGTCCGCGAGGCCCTATCGGAAATCGGCGTCACCGGTTTGACCGTGACCGAAGTCAAGGGTTTCGGCCGTCAGAAAGGCCATACCGAACTCTATCGGGGCGCCGAATACGTTGTCGACTTCCTGCCCAAGGTCAAGCTCGAAATCGTGATCGGCGACGACCTCGTCGAACGCTCCATCGAGGTCATCATCAACGCCGCCCGCACCGGCAAGATCGGCGACGGCAAAATCTTCGTGATGCCGGTAGAACAAGTCATCCGCATCCGCACCGGCGAAACCAACGAAGACGCGGTGTAAGCGCAACCCAAGGCGGGGAAGACCCCGCCTTTTTCCGTTCCCATTCAGCAACTTACCCCGAACACCGCCTCGCACAACAACATTAAGTCTTGCTTAAGGCGACCAAGACGTCACCTTTCCACCACATCGGCTCTATTGCACTGCCGCACAAACACATTTTCCTGCGCGCAATCCCGGCCACTCCTGATAGAATGGCGCGCCTTCGGGGAGTCCCTCCCGCCCCCCCGCGGCTTTCCAGCGAAGAGTTTAGCGGCACCGTTTTCGCTGACCGATTTAACACCGACCATATAAAAACAGATGATCACTCGACTGATGCCCTTGCTGTGGGGGTGCCTGCTGTGCCTGCTCAGCCCCATCGGCCTGGCTGCCACACCGGTCAACAAGCTGACCATTCTCACCTATCACGAAATCGCCGATAAAAAAGACGCGCTGGAGCCCGCCTTCACCGTCACCCCGACCAATTTCGTGCGTCAGATGGACTGGCTCAAGAACAACGGCTACCACTTCGTCAGCCTCGACGACGTGCTGGCCGACCGCGCCGGCAAGACCCCGCTGCCGGACAAGGCCGTGCTGCTGACCTTCGATGACGGCTACCGCTCGATCTACACCAACGCCTTCCCGGTGCTCAAGATATTCAAGGCGCCGGCGGTGATCGCGCTGATCGGCAGCTGGCTGCAGTCGACCGACGGCACGGTACGTTTCGAAGGCAAGCCCGTCCCGCGCACCGACATGCTGATGTGGGACGACATCCGCGAGATGACTCGGAGCGGCCTGGTGGAAGTCGCCAATCACACCTACGACATGCACGGAGGCATCCTGGCCAATCCGCAGGGCAACCAGCAACCGGCGGTCACGGCGCGTCGCTACCTGCCCGAGCAGAAGCGCTACGAGGTTGAAGGCAGCTACCGCCAGCGCCTGCTGGCCGACCTCAAACAGAACAGCTTGCTGCTGCGCAAACATACCGGCAAGGCGCCGCGCGTCATGGTATGGCCCTATGGGCGCTACAACAGCACCGCCAGCACGGTGGCCCGGCAACTGGGCATGCCGATCGGGCTGACGCTGGATGACGGCGCCAACACGTCCGACACCCCGCTGAGCGGGCTGCGCCGCGTCCTGGTCGAGGGCAGCATGTCGCTGTGGGATTTCACCCGCGAGCTGGCGCTGCGTGACGCCGACGCCTCGGACAGCGACCGACCGGCCAAGATCATGCACGTCGACCTGGACTACATCTACGACCCGGATCCAGCCCAGCAAGAACACAATCTGGGGCGCCTGCTCGACCGCATCATCGCCATGGGCGTGAACACGGTCTATCTGCAGGCCTACGCCGACCCGGACGGCAACGGTGCCGCCGACGCCGTGTACTTCCCCAACCGCCTCCTGCCGATGCGCGCCGACCTGTTCAACCGCGCCGCCTGGCAGATCCGCACACGCACGCCGGTGAAGCGGCTATACGCCTGGATGCCGATGCTGGCCTTCGAACTACCGAAGAACGACCCCGCCGCCGCCGATACGGTGGTCACCCAACCGCACAAGGCCGACCACGTAGCGATGGGCTATCCGCGACTGTCGCCGTTCTCGCCGCGCGCACGCCAGGCCATCCGTGACATCTACCAGGATCTCGCCCGCTCGGTGCCGTTCGAAGGCCTGCTGTTCCACGACGACGTGACGCTGTCCGACTACGAGGACGCCAGCCCGTGGGCGCTGAAAGCCTACAAGGCATGGGGCCTGCCGGCCTCGCTGGCCGACATCCGCAACAGTGACGACTTGCTCGGCCGCTGGACCATTCTCAAGATCAACGAGCTCGACAACTTTGCCATGGAGCTGGCCGCTCTCGTGCGCCAGGAACAGCCCGGCCTGAAGACGGCACGCAACCTTTACGCCAGCGTGGCGCTGAACCCGCGCTCCGAAGTGTGGTATTCGCAGTCGCTGGACAACTCGCTGGCCAACTACGACTTCACCGCCATCATGGTGATGCCGTATATGGAAGAAGCCAAGGATCCAATGGCCTTCTACCGGGAAATGTTCGACCGCGTCCGCGAACAGCCGGGCGCCATGGGCAAGGTGGTGTTCGAGCTACAGTCCACCGATTGGCGCAGCGACCGGCTGATCCCGAGCAAGGAGCTGGCGGACACCATCCGCACCCTGTATGGTTGGGGAGTACGCCATGTCGGTTATTATCCCGACAACCTGCATCGCGACCATCCGGATCCGGCCGTGCTCAAGCCGGTACTGGATAGCAAGCCGAACGCACCGGACATCCACTAGGTCGACTGATGGTTATTGCATTACTCAAAACACTGTGGCAAGGACTGCTGGGCTTCGTGTTCTACTACCCGCTGTTCATGTCCTATCTATGGATGATCGGAGCCGCGCTGTTCTACTGGCGGCATGAACGCAAGGACGGCGCCCACGACCAGCCGACCGCTTTGCCGGCCACGCCGCCGGTCAGCATCCTGGTCCCCTGTTTCAACGAAGGGGACAATGCGGAAGAAACGATCAGCCACGCGCTGGCCACGAACTACCCCGACTTTGAAGTCATCGCCATCAACGACGGCAGCAAGGACAACACGGCAGAAGTGCTGGACCGGATGGCGGCCCGGCACGACCGCCTGCGCGTGGTTCATCTGGCGCAGAACCAGGGCAAGGCCATGGCGCTGCAGGCCGGCAGCCTGCTGGCCAAGCATGAAATCCTGATCTGCATCGACGGCGACGCCCTGCTCGACAAGCACGCCGCCCACTGGATGGTGCGCCACTTCGTGCAAGACCCGGAAGTCGCCGCCGTCACCGGCAACCCGCGCATCCGCAACCGCTCCACGCTGTTGGGACGGGTACAGGTCGGCGAGTTCTCCTCCATCGTCGGCATGATCAAGCGTGCCCAGCGCAGCTTCGGCCGGCTGTTCACCGTGTCCGGCGTGATCACCGCCTTCCGCAAGTCGGCCGTGCACCAGGTGGGCTACTGGAGCGCCGACATGCTGACCGAAGACATCGACATCACCTGGAAGCTGCAGCGCGACGGCTGGGACGTGCGCTTCGAACCCAACGCCCTGGTGTGGATCCTGATGCCGGAAACGCTGACGGGGCTGTGGAAGCAACGACTGCGCTGGGCCATGGGCGGCGCGCAGGTACTTCTGAAAAACCTCGACGTGATCCGCCATCCGAGCCAGAACCATCTGTGGCCACTGATGCTGGAGCTGTGTCTGAGCCTGTTCTGGTCTTACGTGATGCTGCTGCTCGTGGTGATCTGGCTGGCCGGGCTGCTGCTGCCGACGGGCTGGGTGCCCGTCGTCGGCTCGCCGCTGATCCCGCAGTGGAGCGGCGTGA
>JACPUY010000019.1 GCA_016192025.1 Pseudogulbenkiania sp.
ACACGAGCCATGGTCATTGCGGCGTCGTCGAGAACGGTGAGGTCGTCAACGATGCTACGCTGGAGCTGCTGGCGCGCGAAGCGGCGGCCCACGCCGCCGCTGGAGCCGACATGCTTGCGCCCAGCGACATGATGGATGGCCGCATCGGCGCCATCCGCGAGGCGCTGGAAGAGGCCGGCCACATCCACACCAAGATCCTGGCCTACTCGGCCAAGTACGCCTCGGCGTTCTACGGCCCGTTCCGCGACGCGGTGGGGTCGTCGGCCAACCTCGGCCAGGCCGACAAGTCCACCTACCAGATGGACCCGGCCAACCTGGAAGAGGCGATCCAGGAAGTGGCGATGGACCTGGAAGAGGGCGCCGACATGGTGATGATCAAGCCGGGCATGCCCTACCTCGACGTGATCCGCCGCATCAAGGACACCTTCCGCGTGCCGACCTACGCCTACCAGGTGTCGGGCGAGTACGCCATGTTGAAGGCCGCCTTCCAGAACGGCTGGCTCGACGAAGAGAAGTGCATGATGGAAAGCCTGCTGGCGTTCAAGCGCGCCGGGGCCGACGGCATCCTGACCTACTTCGCGCTGGACGCGGCACGCCTGATGAAGCGCTGAGCCTTCGACCCCCGTGAGTTTCCCGACCCGCCCGCGTGGCGGGTTTTGTTTTGCCGGCGGCGCTGCCTACCGCGCCGGACAGTGACAGCCACCCCCGCCAAATCGCCGGCAACTGTGTCTGATAACGGCAGCGGGGCTGGTCTAGAATGGGGACAGAACGATGACGGCCGGATGGCGGAGATCCCGCGCCGGTACCACGCTGACCTCACTGGGAATGTGCCCGATGAACCATACCTACCTTGCCCATCTGCAGGCGACGCTGGCGCAGATCCGCGCCGACGGCTTCGAGAAACCCGAACGCATCATCGCCAGCCCGCAGGGGCCGGACATCGCGCTGGCCAACGGTCATCACGTGCTGAATTTCTGCGCCAACAACTACTTGGGACTGGCCGACGACGCGCGTCTGATCGCGGCGGCCAAGCAGGGGCTGGACGATTACGGCTACGGCTGCGCCTCGGTGCGCTTCATCTGCGGCACGCAGCAAGTGCACAAGGAGCTGGAAAAAGCCATTTCCACCTTCCTCGGCACCGACGACACCATTCTCTATTCCAGCTGTTTCGACGCCAACGGCGGCGTGTTCGAGACCCTGCTGTCGGAAGAAGACGCGGTGATATCGGACGAGCTGAACCACGCCTCGATCATCGATGGCATTCGCCTCAGCAAGGCCAAGCGCTTTCGCTACAAGAACAACGACATGGACGACCTGGAGGCCCAGCTCAAGGCAGCCGACGAAGCCGGCGCGCGCTTCAAGCTGATCGTCACCGACGGCGTGTTTTCGATGGACGGCATCATCGCCGACCTCAAGGGCATCTGCGAGCTGGCCGACCGCCACAGCGCCATCGTCATGGTGGACGACTCGCACGCGGTCGGCTTCATCGGCGAGCACGGCGCGGGCACGCCAGACCTGTGCGGCGTGGCCGACCGGGTCGACATCTACAGCGGCACGCTGGGCAAGGCGCTTGGCGGCGCTTCCGGCGGCTACGTGTCGGGACGCCAGCCCATCGTCGAGCTGCTGCGCCAGCGCTCGCGTCCCTATCTGTTCTCCAATACCCTGGCGCCGGCCATCGCCGCGGCCAGCCTGAAGGTGTTCGACATCCTGAAAACCGAAGGCGCCGAGCTGCGCGCCAGGCTCAGGCGCAACGCCGAGATCTTCCGCCACGGCATGAGCGCGGCCGGCTTCACGCTGATTCCGGGCCAGCACCCGATCATCCCGGTGATGCTGGGCGACGCCCGGCTCGCCGCCGAGATGTCCGCCGCGCTGCTGGCCGAAGGCGTGTACGTGGTCGGCTTCTCCTACCCGGTGGTGCCCAAGGGCAAGGCGCGCATCCGCGCCCAGATGTCGGCCGGCCACACCCCGGAGCAGGTGGAACAGACCGTGGCGGCCTTCATCAAGGTCGGCCGCGAACTGGGCGTGATCCGCTAACTCCCGACATAACCCTCCAAGGTTGGCCGCGGCGATCCTGCGGCCAACCTTGCCACAGGATGACACCATGAAGGCGCTTGCCAAACTGAAAGCCGAACGCGGCCTGTCGATGACCGACGTTCCCGTGCCGGAAATCGGCCACAATGATCTCTTGATCCAGATCCGCAAGACCGCCATCTGCGGCACCGACATCCACATCTGGAACTGGGACGAATGGGCGCAGAAGACCATCCCGGTGCCGATGCACGTCGGCCACGAGTACGTCGGCGTGGTCGCCGGCATCGGCTCGGAAGTGCAGGGCTTTACGCTTGGCCAGCGCGTTTCCGGCGAAGGCCACATCACCTGCGGCTACTGCCGCAACTGCCGCGCCGGGCGCCGCCACCTGTGCCGCAACACCGTCGGCGTCGGCGTGAACCGTCCCGGTGCCTTCGCCGAGTACCTGGTGATCCCGGCGTTCAACGCCTTTCCGATCCCGGACGACATCTCCGACGACCTGGCGGCCATCTTCGACCCGTTCGGCAACGCCGTGCACACTGCGCTCAGCTTCAACCTGGTTGGCGAGGACGTGCTGATCACCGGCGCCGGCCCGATCGGCATCATGGCGGTGGCCATCGCCCGCCACGTCGGCGCGCGCCACGTGGTGATCACCGACGTCAACGACTACCGGCTGGAACTGGCCAGGAAGATGGGCGCCAGCCGTACCGTCAACGTCGCCACCGAAGACCTGAAGACGGTGATGGGTGAGTTGCACATGTGCGAAGGCTTCGACGTCGGGCTGGAGATGTCCGGCAACCCGCAGGCCTTCCGCCAGATGCTGGTAACCATGAACCACGGCGGCAAGATCGCGCTGTTGGGCATCCCGCCCGAAAACACTGCCATCGACTGGAACCAGGTGATCTTCAAGGGGCTGGAGATCAAGGGCATCTACGGCCGCGAGATGTTCGAGACCTGGTACAAGATGGTGGCGCTGTTGCAGTCCGGGCTGAATCTCGACCCGATCATCACCCATCACTTCAAGGTGGACGACTTCGAGCAGGGCTTCGCCGCCATGCTGTCCGGCCAGAGCGGCAAGGTGATTCTCGACTGGCAAACCGTCTAACGGGATAGGCTCGGGATATCAGCTTCTCCGCATTTTCGCCACGCTGATCAGTCGTTTCGCATGACGGCAGGCCGTTTTGGCCTGCCGTTTGCTTTTCCCGCTCCCCGGTAATCGGTAGAATCGGTCCTTATCCTTTCACTCGTGATACGCGACATGCTCACTTTCCAGGAAATCATCCTCACGCTGCAGAACTACTGGAACCGTCAGGGCTGCGCACTGTTGCAGCCGTACGATACCGAGGTCGGTGCCGGCACCTCGCACACCGCCACCTTCCTGCGCGCCCTGGGCCCCGAGCCGTGGGCGGCCGCCTACGTGCAACCGTCGCGCCGCCCCAAGGACGGCCGCTACGGCGAAAACCCCAACCGCCTGTTCCAGCACCACCAGTACCAGGTGGTGATCAAGCCGTCGCCGCCCAATCTGCAGGACCTCTACCTCGGTTCGCTGAAGGAGCTGGGCATCGACCCGACGGTGCACGACATCCGCTTCGTCGAGGACGACTGGGAAAACCCGACGCTGGGCGCCTGGGGGCTGGGCTGGGAAGTGTGGCTCAACGGCATGGAAGTGACGCAGTTCACCTACTTCCAGCAGGTCGGCGGGCTGGAGTGCAAGCCGGTGCTGGGCGAGCTGACCTACGGTCTGGAGCGACTGGCGATGTACCTGCAGGGCGTGGAGAACGTCTACGACCTGGTCTGGGCCAGAATGCCCGACGGCCGCACGCTGAGCTACGGCAACGTGTTCCTGCAGAACGAAGTCGAGCAGTCGCGCTATGCCTTCGAGCACAGCAACGTCACGCTGTTGTTCCAGCAGTTCACCGACTACGAAGCGGAAGCCAAGCGCCTCTTGGACGCCGGGCTGCCGCTGCCGGGCTACGAGACCATCCTCAAGGCCGGCCACACCTTCAACCTGCTGGACGCGCGCGGCGCCATCTCGGTGACCGAACGCGCCGCCTATATCGGCCGCATCCGCAACCTGGCGCGCCAGGTGGCACAGGCCTACTACGACTCGCGCGAGGCGCTGGGCTTCCCGATGTGCCAGAAGGCCTGAACATGAGGACATGGGTCGGACTCGCTCTTGGCGCGCTGCTGGCGCCTGCGCTGGCGGCGCCCCTCGCCGACTGGGCGGTGTACCGCCAGGGTGAGGCGCTCGAGCTGGCGGTGGACCTCAACGCCATCTGGCGCGAAGACGGGCTGATCCATTTCGTCAACCAGGAGCGTTTTGCCGAGCGCCAGTACGAAAAAGGCTACGACGTGAAGTTCCACATCCGTCGTACCACCGGCTACGCCGATTGCGCCAAGTACCAGTACGCCTTCGTCAGTTCGGACTACTACACCGCCAGCAATAAGCACGTCTGGTCGACGATGTATCCGCTGCAACGCTACAGCTGGACCTGGCAACCCGTTTATGAAGACTCGGTGGCCGACGCCATGATGCGCGTCGTCTGCGCCGCCGGCAAAACCGCTTCCAGCAAGAAATCCAACAGACCATGAACCCGACCCTGCTGATCGAACTCCTCACCGAGGAACTGCCGCCGAAGGCCCTGCCCAAGCTGGCGGCTAGCTTTGCCCAGACCATCACCGACGAACTGAAAAAACTGCAGTTCGTCGCCGCCGATACCACCGCCCACGTGTTCGCCTCGCCGCGCCGCCTGGCGCTGACGCTGCCCGCCGTGCTGGCGGTGCAGCCGGACCAGACCCTGGTCAAGAAGGGCCCGGCCGTCGCCTCCGGCATCAAGGACGGCCAGCCGACGCCGGCGCTGGCCGGCTTCGCCCGTTCCTGCGGCGTCGAGGTCAGCCAGCTCTCCACCATGAGCGATGGCAAGCAGGACGTCTACGCTTACCGCAGCGTCAAGGCCGGCCAGCCGCTGTCCGCCGTGCTGTCCGACATCGTCGCGCTGGCGCTGAAGAAGCTGCCGGCCCCCAAGCTGATGCGCTGGGGCGATTCCGAGTACCAGTTCGTGCGTCCGGTGCACGGGCTGGTGCTGCTGCACGGCAGCGAGCTGATCGCCGGCGAGGTGCTGGGGCTGTCCAGCCGCCGTGCCACGCAGGGGCATCGCTTCCTGTCCTCGGGCGAGGTCAGCCTGCCCGACGCCGACAGCTACGCCCGCGTGCTGTACGAACAGGGCAAGGTGGTGACCAGCTTCGAGGCGCGGCGCGAACTGATCCGCCACCGCCTGGCCGAAGCCTCCTCCCGTCTGGGTGCCGTCATCGCCGCCGACCAGGCGCTGGTCGACGAGGTGACCGCGCTGGTGGAGTGGCCGGTGGTGCTGGAGGCCGGCTTCGAGGCCGAGTTCCTCAAGGTGCCGCAAGAGTGCCTGATCCTGACCATGCAGCAGAACCAGAAGTACTTCCCTCTGCTGGACGGCCACGGCAAGCTGATGAACCGCTTCCTGCTGGTGTCCAACCTCGAGGCCACCGACCCGTCGCACATCGTGCAGGGCAACGAGCGCGTGCTGCGGGCTCGTTTGAGTGATGCCAAGTTCTTCTTCGAGCAGGACCAGAAGGTGCGGCTCGAGTCGCGCCTGGCGCGCCTGGCCGACGTGGTCTACCACAACAAGATCGGCAGCCAGCTCGAGCGCGTCGAGCGGCTGCAGAACCTGGCCGGCACCATCGCCGGCAAGCTGTCGGCCAACGTCGACGACGCGCGCCGCGCGGCTTACCTGGCCAAGGCCGACCTGGTGTCCGACATGGTCGGCGAATTCCCCGAGCTGCAGGGCATCATGGGCATGTATTACGCCCGCCATGACGGCGAACACGAGGTGGTGGCTGCCGCCATCGAGGGGCATTACCACCCGCGCTTCGCCGGCGACAGCCTGCCGCACGGGCCGGTGGCGCTGGCCGTAGCACTGGCCGACAAGCTGGAAACCATCGTCGGCATCTGGGGTATCGGCCTGGTGCCGACCGGCGACAAGGATCCGTTCGCGCTGCGCCGCGCCGCGCTGGGCGTGCTGCGCATGGTGCTGGACACCCCGCTCGACCTGAAGCAGCTGATCGCCGACACGCACGATTCGTTCCCGGCCGGCAAGCTGTCGGCCAGCGTGGTGGACGAAGTCTTCGCCTTCTGTCTCGAGCGCCTGAAGAACTTCCTCGCCGCCGACTACAAAGTCGACGAGATCGAGGCCGTTCTGGCGCTCGTGCCGACCCGCCTCGACGAAGTGCGCGCGGTGCTGGCCGCCGTGGCCGAGTTCAAGCAGCTGCCGGAGGCCGCCACGCTGGCGGCGGCCAACAAGCGGGTGAAGAACATCCTGAAGAAGGCCGAGGAGGAAGTGGGCGTGGTCAACCACGCGCTGTTGGCCGAAGATGCCGAAAAGGCGCTGTACGCCGCGGTGCAGCAGCTGGCGCCGCAGGTTGCCGCGAAGTTCGCCTCGCACGACTTCGCCGGTGCGCTGGCGCAGCTCGCCAGCCTGAAGGCGCCGGTGGACGCGTTCTTCGACGGCGTGATGGTGATGGCCGACGACGCCGCAGTGCGCACCAACCGCATCGCACTGCTGGCGAGCCTGGCCGAGCTGTTCAACCGCGTGGCGGATATCTCGCTGCTGGCCGACTGAGGCCGCCACACCGAGCGGCGCGGGCAGGCCTGACCGGCTTGCCCGCGCCTTTGGTCGTTCTACCGACAGAAAAAACCTGCCATGAAACTTGTCATCCTGGATCGTGATGGCGTGATCAACAAGGATCGCGACGACTTCGTCAAAAACTCGCTGGAGTGGGAGCCGCTCGAGCACAGCCTGGAGGCCATCGCCAACCTGACCCAGGCGGGCTGGCGCATCGTGGTGGCCACCAACCAGTCGGGTATCGGTCGCAATCTGTTCGACCTGCACGCGCTGCACTCCATGCACGCCAAGATGCACCGCCTGGTCAACCAGGCCGGTGGCCGTATCGACGCGGTGGTGTTCTGTCCGCACACGCCGGATGACAAATGCGACTGTCGCAAGCCGCTGCCGGGCATGGTCGAGGAGATCACCGAGCGCTTCAACGTCAAGCCGGAAGGGGTACCGCTGATCGGCGACAGCCTGCGCGACCTGCAGGCGATCGCCGCCGTCGGCGGCCAGCCCATCCTGGTCAAGACCGGCAAGGGCGAAAAAACGCTGGCCGCCGGCGGTCTGCCCGAGGGCACGCTGGTGTTCGACGACCTCTACGACGCCGCCGAATACCTGATCCAATCGCACCACTGATACTTTTTCACAAGGGCATAGTGCCGCAATGCTTATCTGGATTCGTACCCTGATCTATTGGGTGGGGCTCTCCTTCCTGACGACGTTCTGCTTCCTGATGATCCTGCTCGGCTGCGTCGCGCCGCACCGCGTGCGCCACAGCTTCGCCCAGGGCTGGGTGAAAGGCCTGCTGTGGTTGCTAAAGCACGTCTGCGGGCTGAGCTACAAGGTGATCGGCGCCGAGAACATCCCCGATACGCCGTCCATCATCTGCTCCAAGCACCAGTCGGGCTGGGAAACGCTGGCCTTGCAGGCGATCTTTCCGCCGCAGGTGTTCGTCGCCAAGAAGGAACTGCTGTGGATCCCGTTCTTCGGCTGGGGCCTGGCCTTGCTCGACACCATCGCCATCGACCGTTCGGCCAAAACGAAGGCCAGTCAGCAGATCGTCGAACAGGGTAAGGACCGTATCGCCAAGGGCTACTGGATCGCCGTATTCCCGGAAGGCACCCGCACCCCGCCGGGCGAGCAGGGCCGTTACCAGCAGGGTGCCGCCCGCATGGCCAAGGCCTTCGATGTGCCGCTAGTGCCGGTGGCGCTGAATGCCGGCGAGTTCTGGCCCAAGAACGCCTTCCGCAAGTTTCCCGGCGAGATCACCGTGGTGATCGGCCCGCCGATCCTGCCGCAGGACAAGAGTTCGGCGGCGATGACGCGCGAGGCGGAAGAGTGGATCGAGGCGCGCCAGCAGGAAATCGGCGGCGTCGGCCCGTTCGCCCATCCGGACCAGCGGAAACGGCGCCTTGCTGACTCTCAGCCTGCCTGAGGCCGATATCCCGGTCACGCTGATCCGCCGGCCGCGCCAGAGCATCGGCATCCGGGTGCGGCAGGGGCGGGTCGAACTGATCGCCCACCCGGCGGTGCCGCTGGCCACGCTGCAGGCGGTGCTGGAAAAGCGCCGCAGCTGGATCCTGCAGCACTGGCAGATGCAGCAGCAACGTGGCGCCGAACTGGCGGCAGCGCCGCTCAGGCTGCTGCTGGCAGGGCAGCCGCTCGACATCACTCACGTCGCCGGTCAACGACCGGCGGCACGGCTTGCCGACCGGACCCTGCAGGTCGCCGGAGTGGCCGAACACGACCGCGCGCGGCTCGACGCCATCGTCGCGGCCTGGCTCAAGCGCGAGGCGGCGCGCCGCTTTCCCGCCCGCTTGGCCGAATTGGCTCGGCACAGCCTCCGCCAGCCGGCCTCGCTGGCGCTGTCCTCGGCCCGCACCCGCTGGGGCAGTTGTTCGGCCGGCGGGGCCATCCGCCTCAACTGGCGGCTGGTGCAGGCGCCGCTGGATATCCTCGACTATGTGCTGGCGCACGAATTGGCCCATCTGGTGCACATGAACCACTCGGCCGCGTTCTGGTCGGAAACCGAGCGGCTGTTTCCGCACTGGCGCACCGCACGGCAATGGCTGAAGCACAATGGCGATACGCTGTTCGCCTTCGGCTGATTTCATTTCTACAGGAGTAAGCCATCATGCGTTTGCTGCATACTATGCTCCGGGTCGGCGACCTCGAGCGCTCCCTGGCGTTCTATCAGGAGGTGCTCGGCATGCGCCTCCTGCGCCGCAACGACTACCCGGAAGGCCGCTTCACCCTGGCCTTCGTCGGCTACGGCAGCGAATCTTCCAATACGGTACTGGAGCTGACCCACAACTGGGATACCGACAGCTACGAGTTAGGCAACGCTTTCGGCCATATCGCCATCGAGGTGGACGACGCCTCCCAGGCCTGTGACATGGTGCGTGCCAAGGGCGGCAAGGTGGTGCGCGAGGCGGGGCCGATGAAGCACGGCCACACCGTGATCGCCTTTGTCGAGGACCCGGACGGCTACAAGATCGAGTTCATCCAGAAGCACAGCTGAGCCCTGCCGGCGAGGGCGGGCGAGCCGCCCCCTTTCCGGGCCGCGCCGGCGGCGGCAAGAATAACCCCTTTCAGGAGACCCGATGACCAGGAAACTGTTGTCGCTTGCCTTGCTGTCCTTGTTGCCATCGCTGGCGCACGCCGCCGAGCTCGACGGCGCCTCGCTGAGCCTGCTGTGGATCCTACCGTTCTGCGGCATCCTGCTGTCGATCGCGCTGTTTCCGATCTTTGCACCGGGAGTCTGGCATCACCATTTCGGCAAGATCACCGCGCTGTGGAGTGCGCTGTTCCTGCTGCCGTTTACCGTGGTGTTCGGTCCCGGCAGCGCGCTGGCGCTGATCGCGCACGCTCTGTTGACCGAGTACCTGCCCTTCATCATCCTACTGTTCGCGCTCTACACGGTGTCGGGCGGCATCCTGCTGTGGGGCAATCTGCATGGCTCGCCTCGGCTCAATACCGGCTTGCTGGCCATCGGTACGCTGCTGGCGTCGATCATGGGCACCACCGGGGCGGCCATGCTGCTGATCCGACCCTTGCTCAAGGCCAACGACAACCGCCGGCACAATGTGCACGTGGTGGTGTTCTTCATCTTCCTGGTGGCCAACATTGGCGGTGGGTTGACACCGCTGGGCGACCCGCCGCTGTTCCTGGGTTTTCTCAAGGGCGTCGACTTCTTCTGGGCTGTCCGGCACATGGCTCTGCCGGTGCTGGTTGCCGCGCTGGTGTTGCTGGCCCTGTTCTATCTGGTCGATAGCTACTATTTCCGCAAGGAGGGGGCGCTGCCGCGCGACCCGACACCGGATACGCCGCTGAAGCTGTATGGCCAATTCAATTTCCTGCTGATTGCCGGCGTGGTCGGGGCGGTATTGCTGTCCGGCTTCTGGAAGCCGGGCTTGAGCGTGGATATCCTGGGTACGCACGTCGAGCTGCAGAATGTGGTGCGCGACCTGCTCCTGCTGCTGATCGCCCTGGTGTCGCTGGCGCTGACCCCGCGGCAGGTGCGCGCCGGCAACGATTTCAATTGGGCGCCGATGCTGGAAGTCGGCAAGCTGTTCGCCGGCATCTTCGTCACCATCGTGCCGGCCATCGCCATCCTGCGCGCCGGCAGCGACGGCCAGCTGGCGGCGCTGGTGGGGCTGGTGTCGGGCGAGGACGGCATGCCGGCCAACGCCATGTACTTCTGGCTGACCGGGCTGTTGTCGAGCTTCCTCGACAACGCCCCGACCTATCTGGTGTTCTTCAACCTGGCCGCCGGCGACGCGCAGCTGCTGATGAAAGAACTGCCGCAGACCTTGCTGGCGATCTCGATGGGGGCGGTGTTCATGGGGGCGATGAGCTATATCGGCAACGCCCCGAACTTCATGGTCAAGGCGATCGCCGAGCAGCGCGGGGTGGCGATGCCGGGCTTCTTCGGCTTCCTGCTGTGGTCGGGGGTCATCCTGCTGCCGCTGTTTGCCGTGCTGACGCTGGTCTTCTTCTACAAGTGACGCAAGCTTGGTCGAAAGCCCGGGGCTGGCTTGAGGGGGGCTGCAATCCCGCGTAAGCTAGCCGCTTTTGGCATCAACCGCCACGCTGTCCTGGAATTTCTTCTCCATGCATATCCACATTCTCGGAATTTGCGGCACCTTCATGGGAGGTCTTGCCGCCATCGCCCAACAAGCCGGCCACAAGGTGACCGGCTGTGACGCCAACGTCTATCCACCGATGAGCACCCAGCTCGAAGCCATGGGCATCGAACTGATCCAGGGCTTCGCGCCGGAGCAACTCGCCATCGGCGCCGACGTGTACGTGATCGGGAACGTGGTCAAGCGCGGCACGCCGCTGATGGAAGAGATCATGAACCGCGGCCTGCCGTACATTTCCGGTCCGCAATGGCTGGCCGAGAACGTGCTGGCCGACAAGTGGGTGCTGGCGGTGGCCGGCACGCACGGCAAGACCACCACCAGCTCGATGCTGGCGTGGATTCTGGAAGACGCCGGTCTCGCGCCGGGCTTCCTGATCGGCGGCATTCCGCAGAACTTCGGCATCTCGGCGCGCCTGCCCGGTACGCCGGCGCTCGATCCGGCGAGCCGCAGCCCGTTCTTCGTGATCGAGGCCGACGAGTACGATACCGCCTTCTTCGACAAGCGCTCGAAGTTCGTGCACTACCGCCCGCGCACCGCCGTGCTCAACAACCTGGAGTTCGACCACGCCGACATCTTTACCGACCTCGGAGCGATCCAGACCCAGTTCCACCACCTGGTGCGCACCGTGCCGGGCAACGGCCGGCTGATCAGCAACGGCCGCGAGGCCAGTCTGGACGAGGTGTTGGAGCGCGGCTGCTGGACGCCGGTGGAGCGCTTCGGCGTCGATGCCGGCTGGCAGCTGGCCAACGTCGACGGGCAGGGCCATTTCGACGTGCTGCTGGACGGAGCCCTTCAGGGCCGGGTGTGCTGGGCGCTGCTGGGCGAACACAACCGTCTCAACGCGCTGGCGGCCATTGCCGCCGCACGCCACGTCGGGGTCGCGGTGAAGGATGCCATCGCGGCGCTGTCGCGTTTCCAGAACGTGAAGCGGCGCATGGAGGTGCGCGGCGTGGAGGCCGGGGTGACGGTGTACGACGACTTCGCCCATCATCCCACCGCCATTGCCACCACGCTGGAAGGCTTGCGACGCAAGGTGGGACGAAGCCCCATTCTGGCGGTGCTGGAGCCGCGTTCCAACACCATGAAGCTCGGTACCATGAAAGCGGCGTTGCCGGGCGCGCTGGCCGAGGCCGACCAGGTGTTCTGCTATGGCGCGAACCTGGGCTGGGACCCGGCCGAGGCGCTGGCGCCGCTGGGCGGCAAGGCGGCGACCTTCGACGATCTGGAGCCACTGGTAGCAGCCATCGTGGCCAAGGCCGCGGCGGGCAGCCATGTATTGGTGATGAGCAACGGCGGTTTCGGCGGCATCCACCAGAAGCTGCTGGACGCCTTGGCGGCCCGTTGAACCCCACCTCGGAGCTTGTGAAAGAAATCGTCGCGAGCGCCATGAGGCCGGTTTGAGAAGCACAGCCATACAAATGGTACGGTGAGCATCGCAGGACCAGGATCGGGGCGCGCAGCAGATTTTTTCACAAGCTCTCAGCTTTGCATGATCAGCTGGTTGCCTCCGCGCGCCTGGGCAACCTGCAGCGCGAGATCCATTCTTTCCAGCATCGCCTTGGCCGAACTTTCTTCCGGCCGCAGACTGCTGCCGCCGATGCTGGCGGTGTGATGCTCATCCTTGCCGTTGCGTACCAGCGTCAGTTGCGACAGCGCCCTGAGCAGGCGCAAGGCGAGCAGCTTGCTGCCATCCAGCGTGGTATTAGGCAGAATCATCACCAGCGCACCGTCTTCCCGTTTCGCGATCAGGTCGCTCTCGCGCGAAGCCTGAATGCACAGGCTGCTGGTCAGCTGGTGCAGGTGGGCCAGACTGCTGTCGTTGCCGGCGTCCTGCCCGCCCTCCCGGGACGACTCGTCCAGCCGCAACAGCAAGCCGGCAAGCGGGCTGCCGTAGCGGTGAGCTCGTCCCACTTCGGTTTGGGTGTTGCTCATCAGCGAGCGGATGCCCATCACGCCGCTGACCGAATCTTCCAGCTCGTGCTGCTGGATTTCTTCGCGCAAGGTCTTGACCAGCTTGAGGGTGCGACTCAGCAGCTGGCGCTCGTAGTCGAGCAATTCCCCGAGGATCTTGCTTTCCGACTGATCGCTGAAGCTGACCACCAGCACCGGGCGGTCGGTCTGCAGGCGACGCATCAGCAGCGACGCCTGGAAAGGGCGGCCACTGTTGGAGCGCAGCAGGCAGGGGTGATTGTAGAGCATGCCGCGTTGCTCCAGTGCCTGCATCAGCAGCTTGCCATCCGGGTCTTCGGCAAGAAAGGGAAAAAATGGCTGGCCGGTTAGTTCGTTGTACGGCACCCCAAGCAGAATGGACGACAGCTGATTGGCATGGATGATGCGGCTGTCGTCGGCATTGATCAGCAATACCCCGCCGGGCAGGGTGTCGATGAACGGCTGCAGGACCTCTTCTGATAGCTTCATGGCATAGTCCTTGGAAGTGGCTTTTCCCGGCTGGTCCACGTCTTCGGCACCCCTCCTCAGGGCTCAAGACAGTTGAGTGCCCGCGCCGGGACGACGCGATTACGGCCCGTTTCCTTGGCCTGATAAAGCGCCAGGTCAGCCAGCTTGAACAGCCGGCCGATCAAGAGCGGCCGCTCTGGCGGACTCCAGCAAGCGACGCCGATGCTCAGGGTCACCCTTATCTTGTCATCATGATAGTTGATGATCAGCTCGGCGATCTTGTGTTTGATCTTTTCGGCCAGTTCGATGGCCTGGGCGTAGTCATACTGCGGCATCAATATCGCGAACTCCTCCCCTCCCAAGCGTCCCACCTGTTGCGGTTCGGTCAGGCAGCTTTCGCAGGTCTGGGCAACCTGTTGCAGCACGATATCGCCGGCATCGTGGCCGTAGGTGTCGTTCACCAGCTTGAACATGTCCAGATCGATGATGGCCAGGCTGAGCGGATGCCCCTGGCGCAGCGCCTGGCGATAAGCCTGCTGTGCCTGTTGCAGGAAATGCAGGCGGTTGGAGACGCCGGTCAGGCCGTCGTGGGTGGCCTGCTGGTACAGTTCGTGTTGTGTCTCCTGCAGTTGTTTCACCAGCCGCTCGGTTTCCTGCTTTTCCCGCTGCAGTTGCTGGTTATGGCTCATGCGCTCTCTGATATCGACTACGCTCATGACGATGCTGTGATGGTCGTTGAAGCGGACGCGGCGCATCGAGACCTGCGACCAGAAGGCCTTGCCGTGGTCATCCAGCAGCTGGATCTCACGGTCGCTGACGCCCAGGCCCTGATTGAGCAGGCTCTCGCAGCCGTCGAAATCCGCCGGGGTGGCAAACAGGTCGATGACGGCGCGACCGACCACATCGGCGGGAAGCAGCCCAAACAGGCGTCCTGCCGCCATGTTGGCGGTGGTGACTTCATGCTTGTCGGGGTGCAGGATCAGCACGCCGACCTGGATGGTGTCGAGCAGTGATTGCAGCTCCTGGTGTGTCGACGATAGTTTGTGCAACTTGTTCTTCAGGTTGGTGTTGGAGAGCGATAGCAGTGCCGTGTGCTCGTCCAGGCGCTGCCGTTCCATCTGCGCCTTGCGGTGCAGGTGATTGCCGACGATGCCGAAAAAGACCAGCAGGCTGCTCAGCAGGGAGCTTCCGAGCAGCAGCAGAGGCAGGCTGTGATCTCTGCTCCAGGTTTCCCGGGTGGAAACGAGCACCTTGAGCTTCAGCGGGATGGACGGGATGAGCATGGCCGCTTCCTCCTGGGAGGGTGGGAGCAGCGTCAGCCATTCCGCCAGGCGCCGCAGTGTTCCCGGCGGCTCCGCCAGCGCCGGATCGATGGTGGAGCCGACCAGCAGCTGTCCGCTGGCGGTGAACAGTTGGATCTGGCTGCCGGGGGTATCCCGCAGCAACGCCGGCAGCCAGCCGGAAGCATTGAAACTACCGTAGTAGACGCCGCGGCAAGCGTTCTTCGCGCAGGCGGGGAGCAGGAAGGGGATGCGCTTGCTGACGGAAAACCGCAGTGGGGGTGGAAGCAGCACGAAGGCCGCTGCGCCAGGCGGGCTGGTGCCGAGCCGCCGCGCCTGTTCCAGGATGTGGCGCGGAGGACGGCTCATGCTCCCCGCCAGCGCGCTCGGTGCGCCTTGCGGCGGTATCAGCCAGAGCTCGTCCAGGTTCTCGATCGGCGGCGACAGGGGGGGCCGCGCGCCGTCCTCCCCGGCACGCTGTTGCAGCGCCGTCTTGAGCAGGGAGAACTGTTGCTCGAACTGGATGCCGGCCAGATTGAGCTGGGCCTGTGCCATGTGCCGGGCGTGTTCTTCGATCGAGAGAGAACGCGCGCGCAGCAAGGTCGCGGTCATGAGCCAGACCAGCGCCAGACAGAGCAGCAGCATGCCCAGCAAGAGCGTGCGCCACTCATGGCGCAAGCGCGGGCCAGTGGGCTTCGGGGCATCCGTGGCTATGCTGGGGCTCATGAGTCATCCCAACGTGATGATGTCTCAATCATAAGTCGTTCCGCTGGAGAGGGAAAATGCTGAGTTGTGCAAACCTTGATTAAAGATAGACGGTAATTTTTAAAGTGTTTTTGATTGTTGAATAAAACAGGTGTGACGAATGGCGGGGGAGGAAGGTCAACGCTCCTGAATGGCGCGTCGGTGACGGCGGAACACCCACTTTTCCCACTGCAGATGGGTGGTCTTGTCAAAGGAGGAGCGGATATCGGCTTGCAACAGATAGCCTGCTTGGTCGGGCGCGGGCTGGCATTCCACGATGCGTCCGGCCAGGCGCAGGATGAGCGCCGAATCGCTGTTGGGATAGATTGCCAGCAAGACCAGTTCACCGACGGGGTAGGGCGCCGGCGAGCGCCAGGCGATAGCATCGAGCCCAAGTCGGCAGGGGGCGATCGGGGGGCGCTCGGGGTAGCGCGAGGCGAGCACCAGTTCCAGCGTCAGGTCGATCTTGGCTTCCAGCCGCAGCAGGAGCGGATCGGCATCGTCGGGCAGTTCGACCGGCGAGGCCAGCAGTTGCAGCGCCAGCCGCGTTTCGCGGTCCAGCCGCCCCTGGTAGGCGGTCTCGGCCAGCCGCTGGCAGGACAGGGGGAGGTCGGCATCGAAACTGGCGGTGGCCAGCTGGGGTAATCCGCTCATGCTGTCTTCCTCCCTTTGGTCGCTCATTCGAACAGGTTGACGACACCCTCGAGGCCGACATGACAGATAGCCACGTCGGCCTGGGCGCGCACCACCGGCTTGGCCTTGTAGGCCACGCCGATGCCGGCTTCGGCCAGCATCTTCAGGTCGTTGGCGCCGTCGCCCATGGCGATGACCTGCTCCGGCGTCAGCCCCAACTGCTGGCGTACCTCGATCAGCAGGCGCGCCTTGGCGCTGGCGTCGACGATGTCACACTTGACGC
>JACPUY010000065.1 GCA_016192025.1 Pseudogulbenkiania sp.
AAGTCATGCAGGGTGCCATTACTGGGGCGGCGAGGATCTTCAATTTGTTCAATGGCTTGCATCAGGCTGACTCCGGGCGTGTTCACGTTCTGGTGGGGCAAAAACCCGTGAAGTGAACACCAAACGCTGTAGCCATGCAATATGAGCCAATCTTGCTTAGCTATTTATGTCATCCGAGTGCGTAAGCCCTGGGGTGTGGGGTAAGTGGTGGCGATCATTTTCTTCGAAGAAAATCGCTACCAGTATCCCATAGAACATGCTGATTGTTGGTATCTCGACCTTCTTTTCATTCAGAATTATACGAACGAAATGGAGTTGGAATATGGCGTATCGTTTGGGAACAGCCTGATCAGCGGTGTCACGATACTTTCGAGGAAATGGGCGTCAATCTCGTCAAATTCGTTCAGCTGATGCGAGTCGACGTCCAGCACGGCGGCGACCTTTCCGTCGATCGTGTGCACCGGTACGACGATTTCCGAGCGGGCGCTGGACGAGCAGGCGATATGTCCCGGGAAGGCGTCGACGTCGGGTACAAGCAGGGTGCGGTTTTCTTTCCATGCCGTGCCGCACACTCCCTTGCCGTACGGGATGCGCGTGCAGGCGATCGGCCCCTGAAACGGGGCAAGGACCAATTCGCCATTCTTGACGACGTAAAAGCCAACCCATAGCCAGTCAAAAGACATCTTGAGAGCGGCGCACAGGTTGGCCAGCGCGGCGGTCTGATCCGATTCGTGTGCAAGCAGGGCCTGTGTTTGCGGCAGTAGTGTCTGATATTTCTCTGTTTTGCTGCTGCCTTCAATAATCAACTGTTCTGCCATGTGCGGTATTCGTTTTGTGCCATGCCATTCGGGGGCAGATATATTGCCATGAAAAAGCCCGGCCGGGCTGCCTGTCACCCAGAGTGACGAGCGGCCCGGCCGGGCGGTTGCGATCTTCGAGCGACGATTACATGGTGTGCTGGCCGCCGTTGATGGCGAGGTTGGCACCGGTCATGAAGCCGGACAGGTCCGAAGACAGGTAGGTGACCAGACCGGCGATTTCTTCCGGCTTGCCCAAACGGCCTACCGGAATCTGCGCAATGATCTTGTTGCGGACGTCTTCCGGCACCGCCATGACCATATCGGTGGCGATGTAGCCCGGGGAAATGGTGTTGACGGTCACGCCCTTGCGCGCTACTTCCTGGGCCAGGGCCATGGTGAAGCCGTGCATGCCGGCCTTGGCCGCGGAGTAGTTGGTCTGGCCGAACTGGCCTTTCTGGCCGTTGATGGAGGAGATGTTGATGACGCGGCCCCAGCCACGTTCCATCATGCCGTCAACCACCGGCTTGGCCATGTTGAAGACCGAGTCCAGGTTGGTGCTGATGACTGCGCTCCAGTCGTCCTTGGTCAGGCGCTTGAAGGTGGCATCACGGGTGATGCCGGCGTTATTGACCAGGATGTCGACCGGGCCGATGTCCTGGGTGATTTTCGCGACCATGGCCTGGCAGGCCTCGGTGTCGGTAACGTCACATTGATAGGCGTAAGCCTGGTAGCCGGCTTCCTTCATGTCGGCTAGCCAGGCTTGCTCCTTGCCCGGTTTGCTGTAGGTGGTGACCACGGTGTGGCCTGCCGCTGCGAGAGCCTTGCAAATGGACGTGCCGATACCGCCCATGCCACCAGAAACCAATGCGATTCGCTTTGTCATTATCTCGTCTCCTGTCGTTGATACGCGCTCGGGTGAGCGCTGTTTTGAGGCTCTTTAGCCAACAGGATAGGGGCATTGCTTGTCTTTGTAAATCATCAGTGCAATTGCATAACTTATGCAATTATCTTATTGAGCTCGCTAGTCAGCCGCTGTAACAATTCCATGCGAAACTGACTTATTTTCCCACTCTTGGCGGCTTCCTTGATGGCGCAGTCCGGCTCGGCCAGATGGGCGCAGTTATGAAAGCGGCACTGCCCGACAAAGGGTCTCATTTCTGGGAAATAATGAACAAGATCAACTGCTTCCAGGTGTTTCAGGCCAAATTCCTGCAGCCCGGGCGAGTCGATCAGGTGGCTTTCCTCGTCAAGGTGGTACAGCGCAGCATGGGTGGTGGTGTGTCGACCGGTGTCGAGTGCGGTGGAGATGTCGCCGATGCGGGCGCGCGCCTCGGGTAGCAGGGCATTGGTCAGCGTGGACTTGCCCATGCCGGACTGTCCAACAAAAACCGAGGTGTGACCGGTGAGCAGCGGCCGCAACTCGTCCACGCTCTGCTTGGCCGACAGGCTGAGGACACGGTAGCCCAGTTCCCGATACATCCCCAGCTTTTGCAGCCAGGCCGCGGTTTCCGGCAGGTCGGACTTGTTGACCAGAATGATGGGCTCGATGTCGGCAGCTTCGGCGGCGATCAGGCCTCGGTTGAGGAATTCCTCGCTGGGGGTGGGAACGGCCGCGGTCACGAACAGGATGCGCGTGACGTTGGCTGCAATCATCTTGGTTTTCCAGTCGTCCTGGCGGTAGAGCAGGCTGCGCCGCTCCTGCGCGCCCTCGATGACCGCCTGTTCCTCGTTCTGGATCAGGATGTCGACGAAGTCGCCGCAGGCGTAATTGACCCGCTTGCCGCGGGTGGTGCAGTCGTAGGTGCGGCCGGCGGTCTCGACGATGAAGCGGCGACCATAGCTGCGGATGATCTGTCCGGTTTGTGTCATGTAGGTCTATTCAGCAGGGCTTCGGTCTTGGCGGCACAGATGAAGTCATTGAGAGTGAGGCCGTTGGCGTCGTGGGTGCTGAAGTGCACGACGACACGGTTGTAATGGACCGACAGGTCAGGGTGGTGGTCTTCCTGATGGGCGATCCAGGCCAGGGCGTTCACAAAGGCCATGGTCTCGTAATAGTTGCCGAAGCGGAATGTCTTGGTGAGTTCGATGCCCTGGATTTCCCAGTCCGGCAGGGTGGCCAGATACTGCTGCTGGCTAGTGACGTCCAGCGGGCTCTTGCCATGCTGGGCTTGGCAATGCAATTCAACGAGATTCATCAGTCTCTCCTTGCAGGTGGGCGATGCGTAATGTCGCCGAAGGGTGCGAATCATAAAAAGCTGAATGCAGTGGATCGGGAGTCAGCGTCGCGGCATTGTCCCGGTACAGCTTGACCAGTGCAGAAACCAATGAGCCGGCAGAAACCTGGCTGGCGGCAAAGGCATCGGCCTCGTATTCATGTCGGCGCGATAGTCGGCTGGAAAGTGGCGTCAACGGGAAGGTAAAAGCCGGTATCACCATGAAGAACAGCACCAGTGCCAGGGCATTACCCCCGCTCGCCAGGCCGAGCCCTTGGTAGAACCACGGGGCATTTATCAGTTGCCCGAGAATGAACAGGAAGATGAAAGAGAGGGCAAAAGTGAAGGCAATGCGTTTGGTTGTGTGCCGCTTGCGGAAGTGCCCCAGTTCATGAGCCAGCACGGCTTCGATCTCGTCGTGGTCGAGGTGCTTGAGCAGGGTGTCAAAGAAGACGATGCGCTTGCTTGCGCCAAAGCCGGTGAAGTAGGCGTTGCCGTGGCTGGAGCGGGTGGAGCCATCCATGACGAAGATGCCTTGGCTTTTGAAGCCGCACCGCTCAAGCAGGGCATTGATACGTTGACCCAGCTCTTCGTCTTCCAGCGGCTGGAATTTGTTGAAGAAGGGGGCGATCAGTGTTGGGTAGATGGCCAGCAGCAACACGCTGAAGCCGCTCCAGAGCAACCACACCCACAACCACCACAGGCTGCCCATCACCGACATCAGCCACAGCACCATTGCCAGGAGCGGCGCCCCGATCAGTATTCCCAGTAGCGTGCTTTTGATCAGGTCGAGGAAAAACAGCCTGATCGTCATCTTATTGAAGCCGAATCGTGCCTCAATGCCGAAGGTTCTGGCGAGACCGAAAGGTAACGAGATTGCTCCCGAAATCAGCGTGACGGAGGCGACCAGTATCAGCCCGCGCAGCAGGTCGGGCTCGGCCAGGTTGCTCGAAAACTGCCACAAGTGCTGCAACCCGCCGCCCAGTGTCAGGGCAAGGATCAGGAGGGTATCGACAATGGCACTGGCCATGCCGAGCCGGGTTTTGGCCACGGTGTAGTCGGCGGCACGCTGATGCGCTTCCAGCGTAATGCTATCGGCAAATCCGGTCGGGACATGTTGGCGATGGCTAATGATGTGGCGCGTGTGGCGGCGGGCCAGCCATAGCTTCAGGAGTAACGAGCCTCCTAGGGCAAGCAGGAAGGCGTAGGTAAAGGCGTCTGTCATGGGAATGTGTGCACGGCGTTTGCCGGATGTGTGGCAATGGCGGAAAATACGGTCGTTTAGAAAGATGGATCAGTATGGCACAAGATCAAAACAACCTCATCTGGCTCGACATGGAAATGACGGGCCTGAATCCTGACAGCGATCGCATCATCGAAATCGCCGTGGTCGTGACCGACGGCCAGCTCAATGTACTGGCCGAATCGCCGGTGCTGGCGATTCACCAGCCTGACAGCGTGCTGGATGGAATGGATGACTGGAACAAATCGACCCATGCGCGCTCGGGGTTGATCGAACGGGTCAAGGCGTCGACTCTGAGCGAAGCCGAGGCCGAGGAGCAGATGCTGGCGTTCCTGCAGGAATACGTCCCGGCCAAGACCTCGCCGATGTGCGGCAACTCGATTTGCCAGGACCGCCGCTTCATGGCGCGCGGCATGCCGCGGCTCGAAGCCTTCTTCCATTACCGCAACCTCGACGTATCGACGCTGAAGGAGCTGTGCAAGCGCTGGAAGCCCGAAGTGGCGCGCGGCGTGGTGAAGAAGGGGCGCCATCAGGCGCTGGCCGATATCCTCGAGTCTATCGAGGAACTGAAGTATTACCGCGAACACTTCATCAAGCTCTAACACACGGGATTTCTCGATGCTGGATTACCGCCGTCACGACATCAACAGCTCGCCGGTCTGGGCCAAGCTGCATCAGCATCAGCGCGCCACGCGCCATATGCACATGCGCGAGCTGTTCCAGCTGGACCCGCAGCGGTTCGGGCGTTTCTCGCTGGAAGTGGACGGTCTGCTGCTGGATTACTCCAAGAACCGCATGACCGAGCGCACCTTTGAGCTGTTGTTCGAATTGGCCGAAGCGGTGAACCTGGGGGGCTGGATGGCGGCAATGCGCCGCGGCGAGCGCATCAATGTGAGCGAGGATCGCGCCGTGCTGCATACGGCATTGCGGCTTCCCGATAGCGCCTCGCTGGAAGTGGGGGGCGTGGACGTCGTACCGCAGGTGCATGCCGTACTGCAGCGCTTGCGCTACTTCAGCGAACGGGTGCGTTCCGGTGAATGGCGCGGTTACACCGGCTTGCCGGTGAAGGACGTGGTCAATCTGGGCATCGGCGGCTCCGATCTTGGTCCGCTGGTGGTGGCCGAGGCGCTCGGGCCGTTCGCCCACCCGGGGCTGACGGTGCACTTCGTGTCCAATGTCGACGGGCAGCATATCGCCCGCACGCTGGAGAAACTCGATCCGCGTACGACGCTGTTCATCGTGGCGTCGAAGTCGTTCACTACGCCGGAAACCCTGCTCAACGCCCAGGCGGCACGGCAGTGGTTCCTGCAATCGGCGACGGAAGTGGATATCGCGCGGCATTTTGTCGCGGTTTCCACCAACCAGGAAGCCGTTACGGCGTTCGGCATCGATCCGGACAATATGTTCGGCTTCTGGGACTGGGTGGGCGGGCGTTATTCGGTGTGGTCGGCCATCGGTCTGCCGGTGATGCTGACGGTGGGATACGAGTGTTTCATGGAGTTCCTGGCCGGCGGCCATGCCATAGACCGGCATTTCTTCAGCGCCCCGTTCGAGCGCAATATGCCGGTCATCCTGGCGCTGATCGGCGTCTGGTATAACACCTTCTACGGCGCGCATACCCACGCCATCATGCCCTACGATCACGGCCTGCGCCGCCTGCCGGCGCATATCCAGCAGCTGGACATGGAGTCCAACGGCAAGCGGGTGGGGCGCTATGGCGAGCGGCTGGATTTCGAGACCGGTCCGGTGATCTGGGGCGAGGAGGGCGTGAACAGCCAACATGCCTTTTTCCAGCTGCTGCACCAGGGCACCCGACTGGTGCCGTGCGACTTTATCATTCCGATGAACAGCCACTACCGGGTTGACAGCCAGCACGCCGTACTGGTGGCCAACTGCCTGGCGCAGACCGAGGCGCTGATGCGCGGCAAGGCGGAAGCGGAGGTAATGGCGGAGTTGTCGGGACTGTCGGGTGACCGGCTCGACATGCTGCTGCCGCAGAAACTGTTTCCGGGTAACCAGCCGTCCAATACGCTGGCCATCGACAAGCTGACGCCGCACGCGCTGGGCATGCTGATGGCGCTGTACGAGCACAAGGTGTTTGTGCAGGGGGTGATCTGGGGGATCAATTCCTTCGACCAATGGGGGGTGGAGTACGGCAAGCAACTGGCACGGCGTATCCTGCCGGAACTGTCGGTCGGTGGCGAACTGGCGCACGATAGTTCCACCAACGGCCTGATCGCCCACTTCCGGAGGCGTCATGAACACTGAACTGCAACTGGCGCGCCAATTGGGCGATCGTCTGCTGGCGCGTGGGGAAACGGTGACGCTGGCCGAGTCCTGTACGGCGGGACGGATTGCCGGCGCCATTACCGATATCGCGGGCAGTTCGGCCTGGTTCGGTTACGGCTTCGTGACGTACAGCAACGACGCCAAGCGGCAGCTGCTCGGCGTCCGGGCCGAGACCTTGGCTAAAGACGGGGCGGTGAGCGAGCGTACCGTGCGGGAAATGGCTGACGGCGCGCTGCAACGCTCGGGGGCCGACTGGGCGCTGGCCGTGTCGGGCATTGCCGGCCCTGCAGGGGGGTCGACTGTCAAACCGGTGGGGACGGTGTGGTTTGCGCTGGCCAACCGCCACGGCGTGACCGAGGCTTTTGTCTGTCATTTTACCGGTGACCGGCTGGCCGTGCGCCGGCTGGCGGTGGAAACCGGGCTGTCCCGACTGATAGGGTTGATCGATCGGCAATCGCTGCCGGCATGAATCCCGGAGCTGCCTGACATCATATTGAACGCCGGTCTCCCCGGCGTTTTTCATGCCTCGTCGTCGTGGGGCGGGTTATTGTTTTCGCCCAGTCGGGCCCGAGGGTGGGCCGCGTCGTAGACCTTGGCCAGGTGCTGGAAATCGAGGCTGGTGTAGATCTGCGTGGTGGACAGGTTGGCATGGCCGAGCAGGTCCTGCACCGCGCGCAGGTCGCCGGACGATTGCAGCAGGTGGCTGGCAAAAGAGTGGCGCAGCATGTGCGGGTGCACGTGACGATCGCTGCCTTGCCGTTGCGCCCATTGCTCCAGGCGTTTTTCGACTTGGCGCCCGGACAGGCGGCGTCCGCTCTTGCCGGTGAAGACCGCGTGCTCCCCGGCGACGGCGGGGCGGATCGCCAGCCAGCCCTCCAGTGCCAACCTGGCTTGGCGGCCGATCGGCAGGATGCGCGTCTTGTTGCCCTTGCCGTGGGCAGTCAGCAGGCCCTCGGCCAGGTCAAGGTCGGCCAGGTTGAGGCCGGTCAGCTCCGACAGTCGCAAGCCGGAGGAGTAGAGCAGCTCGAACATGGCCTTGTCACGCTGCGCCAGACTGTCCTCGGGGTCAGTCGGGGCGTCGAGCAGGGCGCAGGTGGTATCGACCGGCAGTGCCTTGGGCAGCGTTTTCGGGCTCTTCGGTGGGCGAATGCCGTGACAGGGGTTGGCGGAAGGACTTTCCTGTTCGATTAGCCAATCGAAAAATCCCCGCCAAGCGGACAGCGTCCGCGCCAGACTGCGACCAGCCTGGCCCTTGGCGTGGAGCCGGGCCATGCTCTGGCGGACATGTTGTGCTGTCAGCTTCGGCGGAGAAAGACCGGGGTGCAAGGCGGCAAGGGACTGCAGATCACGGCGATAGGCGCTGCGGGTATGCGGACTCTTGCCGGCGAGTCGCAGAGCGTCGTCGTAAGACGCAATCAGTGGTTCCCACGTAGCCGTCTCGCTCCGGTCATGAGGAGGGCGGTTGGGAGTGCCTTGGGAGCGTGCTGTCATGTCGGAATGACCCTCTCTAGTCGCCGGATGGGCAGCAAAAAGCCGCCCGGTGGCCTGGCGGGCGGCTGATGGAGCACGTGAAGCGGCTTTACTGTCTGACGAATTCGTTCTCGATGTCCTCGAGCGTGATGCCCCAAGAGTCCATCATGTAGCGTAGCAGGGCCATTTCCGGGTCGCTGATCTGACCGTCGGATTTGGTGACGTCGATCGCCAATGCGCAAGCCAGGATGCGTCGGTTGCGTTCGGTGATGTCGGCCAAGAGGCTATCGATCCGTTCCTTGTCGATGAGGTGGATGGTGCCATCCTGTTCATCGGCTTCGTCCGAGATATCGTCACAATAGCTGATCAGCACATCCATGAACTGCTTGCGGGTGAAGCCAAGCACCTCGTAGACGTGCAGTGCCTCTAGCGCCTCTATTTCGTGGTGATCCATCTCGCCATCGGTGACCAGGAACATGGCCAGCAATCGGGCAATGGCTTCGGAACTGTTGGGCGGGTAAGGTCTCATCATGCCACTCCTTGTTGTTCTCGCGGGAAGCGCGTCATAAACATATCGGGCATTGGCGCGATCTTCCGTTTGCCGTAATCGAAGAAGACGATTCCGGTCTTCAATCTTGCCACTTCTTGCCCGGTCTTGCCATGGGTTGCCTGGTAAATCAGGTCGAAACCGTACTTGTTGGGATCGGCGAAACCGAGCCGAAACCGCAGGGCTTCGCCATGAAAGACCTCTGCCTTGTAGACGATGGCGGCGTCGGTCATGATAATGCCATGGCCCTCGACATCGAGTTCGGTGTACCCATGGGCCTTGAAGAACTGCAGCCGGGCCTCGTGAGCCAAGCGCAGCATGGCATCGTTAGCGAGATGTC
>JACPUY010000052.1 GCA_016192025.1 Pseudogulbenkiania sp.
CGATGTGGGCGGCGTTGATCTCTTCCTTGCTGAACGGCAGTTTGATGTCGAGGATGTGAGCCGAACGGAACAGACGGTCGGTGTGATCCTGCAGACGGAAGATGGCCGGGCCTTTCGGGGTTTCATAGGCACGCACGCCTTCAAACACGCCCATGCCGTAATGCAGGGTGTGGGTCAGGACGTGGGTGGTGGCGTCACGCCAGTCGACCAGTTTGCCGTCGTACCAGATGAAGCCGTCGCGGTCAGCCATGGACATCGTGTTTCTCCGTCTGAAAAGTAGTGTGCGGCAGATTATACCGTCGTCGCCCCGCTTGTGAACCGGGCTGGGCGAAAAACAGCCGGTAGCGTGTCATGGACCCGCCATCCGCGGGACCGGTCCATGACGCTGCTAGTCGCCGAGCACGGCGTGCCACAAGGCCTGGGCCTTGAGGTAGAAGTGCCGCAGCTTGTCGTCCACGTCGATCTGGCTGCCATCGTTCAGTCGGGCGGCATGCTGCAGCCGGCGGTAGTGGCGGTAAGCTTCTTGCGCCGTGCCGGCCAGTTCGGCGTCGATCAGCCCTGCTTCGGCCGCCACGGCCAGCAGCGCGATGTTGCCGGCGTTGCGGGTCAGCGTCGGCAGTTCATGGGCGTGGGCCAGGATCAGGTATTGCACCAGGAATTCGATATCGATGATGCCGCCGCGGGCGTGTTTGACGTCGTCTTCCCGCGCCGGGTGCGACTCGAGCATGCGCTGTCGCATGGCCAGCACCTCGTGGCGCAGCGTTTCGGGATCGCGGCGTAGGGTGAGTACGGCATGGCGGATGGCTTCGAAGCGTTCGCCGATGGCGGCGTCACCCGCGACGAAGCGGGCCCGGGTCATGGCCTGGTGTTCCCAGACCCAGGCATCGTGGTGCTGGTATTTCTCGAACGCTTCCAGCGAGCTGACCAATAGGCCGCTGGAGCCGTTCGGGCGCAGGCGCAGATCGATGTCGTACAGGATCCCGGCCGAAGTGACGCTGGTCAGCCAGGTGGACATCTTGCGCGTCAGGCGCGAGTAGAGGTCGGCGGCGTCCGGGTGCTCGTCGTCGTGCAGGAAGATGATGTCGAGGTCGGAGGCGTAGCCCAGCTCCTTGCCGCCCAGTTTGCCGTAGCCGATGGTGGCGAAGCGCGGGATGTCGCGGTGGCGCGCCGGCATCTCCAGCCAGGCGTGGCGCAGGGTGGCGTCGAGCACGGTGTCGGCCAGCCGGGAGAGTTCATCGGACAGGGCTTCGACGGTCCACATGCCGGCCAGGTCCTGTGCTACCAGACGGAAGGTCTGGGTGTGCTTGAAGTGGCGCAGCACGTCCATCTTGGCTTCGGTGTCTCCCGGGTTGGTCGACAGCTGCTCTTCCAGCTGCGCAGCCAGCTGCGGCCAGTCCGGGGTGGCGTAGAGCACCCGCGCGTCCAGCAGTTCGTCGAGCAGGATGGGGTGGCGGGTCAGGTAGTTCGATACCCATGAGCTGCTGGCGTAGAGCGAGGCCAGCCGCTGCAGCGTCTGCGGGTATTCGGTCAGCAGCGCCAGGTAGGAGGCGCGCCGGCTGATCGTTTCCAGCAGGGTGATGATGCGGGCGAGCGTGACGTCGGGATGGGGGAGCGCGGCGGCGACCTCGATCAGCGGCGGAATCAGCGCGTCGAATTTCTTGCGGTTGGCCAGCGGCATCTGCAGGTAGCGCTGGCTGGTGGCCAGGCTCTTCAGCTGCTGGGCGACGCTGCTGCCGTCCTGGTAACCCAGCCGGGCGAGCTGTTCTGGAGTACTGGCGTCCTCGCAGACGTCCCGCCACAGCTGGGCCAGCGGGTGGGCGACGGCGTTCTCGGTCGGCAGGAAGAAGACTTGCTCGAAATGGCGGGTGATGTGGCGGCGATGGGTGTTCAGGGCACCCATGAACGCGGGCCAGTCGGCAAACCTCATGCTGCCGGCAATCTTGGCGCGGTTTTCCGCCGAGGAGGGTAGCGTCTGGGTCTGTTGGTCGTCGAGGTATTGCAGGCGGTGTTCCAGATTGCGCAGGAAGACGTAGCCTTCCATGATTTCGCGCACGGCGGCCGGTTCCAGCAGGCGCATGTCGGCCAACCTGGTGAGGGTCTCGCGGGTGCTCTTCAGCTGCAGGCTCTTTTCCCGGCCGCCGCGGATCAGCTGGAATACCTGGGCGATGAACTCGGCTTCACGGATGCCGCCCGGCCCCAGCTTGATGTTGTCGGCCATGTCGCGCCGCGCCACTTCGCGGCGGATCTGTATGTGTAGCTCGCGCATCGCGCCGTAGGCGTTGTAATCGAGGTATTTGCGGTAGACGAAGGGACGCACCAGCTCGTCCAGGCCGGCGGCGTCGCCGGTGAGCGCCTTGGCCTTGATCCAGGCGTAGCGTTCCCACTCGCGCCCCTGCGACAGCAGATAGTTTTCCAGCGCGGCGAAGCTCATCGCCAGCGGGCCGGAGTCGCCGTAAGGGCGCAGGCGCATGTCGACGCGGAACACTTGGCCTTCGTTGGTCTGCTCGTTGATGAAGCGGATGATCTGCTTGCCCAGCTGGGTGAAATACTCGATGTTGCTGATGCGCCGTCCCCCGTCGGTTTCGCCGTTTTCCGGGTAGATGAAGATCAGGTCGATATCCGAGGAGACGTTGAGTTCACCGCCACCCAGCTTGCCCATGCCGATGATGATCAGCTCCTGCGCGCTGCCGCTCTCCTCGCCGATCGGTCTGCCATAATGAGCTAGGGCGGGATGGGCGACGGCCAGCGAACGGCGCACGGCGAACTCGGCCAGCAGGCTGATGGTGCCGACCACCTCGTCGAGGCCGGCCAGCCCGCCCAGATCGCGGCAGATCAGCCGCGCCATGACGGCTTGTCGCAGTTGTCTGAGCCGGTACATGAAAGGCTCGGGCTCGAGCGTGTTGTCCCAGTCGGCAAACTCCTCCATTTCTTGCTGGTCAAACGGCGTGTGAAGCCGAGCGGCGAGCCGCTCGCGTTGCTCAGGATGGGCCTCGAGCAGGCGGCGCAGGTAAAGCGAGAAGTTGCAGCTGATCTCGATGGTGGTGGCAGGGTTTGCTGGCATAATGGCTCCGCTCTGATCGTTACGGTCCGGTCATTTTTTTCTCATTGTGTGATGGTTCTCTTTCTTGGAAAAGCGTCGAGTGTCTTTTCTTCAGCTGCCGGTGGTGGCGTCCCTCAAGTTTGCGTTGCGCTGGGGGGGGATTCTGCTGGCTGTGGCTGGGTTGTTGTTGGCCACCGCCTTTGCCGTTTTCAGCATCTGGTTTCTTCCCAATCTGGAACACTATCGTGAGGAATTGGCTGGACAGCTATCCCGCCAAACCGGCCGGGTGGTGACGATTCGCCAGTTGCAGGGGCAGTGGCTCGGCGTGGCCCCGCGGCTGGATCTGTACGGCGTCACGATGGCCAACCCGCGCGACGGCGCGGCGCTCAGCTTCGACCGGGTCAGCCTGACGCCGGCCTGGCGCAGCTTGCTGGTATGGTCGCCGCGTTTCTCCCACATCGTCGTGGACGGCCCGGTGATCGATCTGGTGCGCGGGCGCGACGGCGTGCTGTACCTCAACGGCTTTGATATCTCGTCGGGCACTGGTGGCCATGCCGGTGACGGCAGCGCCGCTAACTGGTGGCTCAACCAGTCGTCGCTGGTCATCAATAACGCCAAGCTGTCCTGGCAGGACGAATTGCTCGGCTTGCCGCGCTTCCGGCTGGACAAGGGGCAGGCCGAATTCAGTAGCGGGCTGTTTGGTCACGGACTGAAAATCACCGGTCAACCGTCTGCTGCCCTGGGGCGCGCCATTGCCTTGTCGGCACAGTGGCGCGGCGACGATGTGAGGGCGTGGAAAGACTGGCTGGGCGAGCTGAGGGTCGACTGGCAAGGGGTCAAGGTCAGTCCCTGGTCACGCTATCTGAAACAGTGGGGCGGGGTGCGTTCCGGCGAGGGCGACGGCGTGTTCGAGGTGGCCTTCAGCCATGGCCGGGTCGACCGCCTCAAGACCAACATTGCTCTCAAGAACGCAGCCTATGCGCCGACCGACGCCGGCGAGTTGAACGTTCCCAAGCTGGGTGGCCAGTTGGAAGTGGTGCGCGACGGCGACAAGTATCGGATCGAGGCGCGGAATCTGACCTTGGCCAGCACGACGGGGCTGGCGTTTGACCGCTCGCGCATTTCGGGCTTCTGGGC
>JACPUY010000042.1 GCA_016192025.1 Pseudogulbenkiania sp.
GACGAAGAAATAGCCATCGTTGCCGTAACTGCTCCCGAGCAGGATGGCCTTGGGTTGCTCCTGGGTGGCGGCGTCGTTGCGGCCGGAGGAATACAGCGGGCCGATCGCCGTCATCGCGAGCTGGGTGTAGTGCTGCAGTTCCGCCTGCTTGGTGGCGAGCAGCGTTTCTTCGATCAGCCGGGTCTGCTGCTCGGTCAGGCGCTGACTGCGATGCACCAGCAACCCGCCCAGCGCCAGCATGGCCAGCAGCAGAGGCAGGATGGTCAGGAGCACGATCTTGTGTTTTTGCTGCATGGCCTTCGCGGTCGGAAAGAGGCCGGTCGGAACCGGCCGGCGCAGTGTCGATTCCGCATTGTACCCCCGCCGGCCCCGCCCGCGGCGGTCAGAACGGGACGGACTTTCATCCCCGATCTACGCAGTACTACGTAGATCGACGGCGGTAGTAGTGCGAATTTTCCTTTGCTACGACATGGCGAATAGTAGAGCCGGTCCGCCGACCGTCCCACACAGCCGGTTGCGGGTCGCACACAAGAAGGCATGCCCACACGCCATGCCACCACATTGGAGAGACACTATGCAACGCCTTGCCGGCCACCTCGGGTGGTTTCTGGTGGCGCTTGTCGGCGCTTTTGCGCTCGGCACCGTCGCCCTGCACCGTGGAGAGACGATCAACGCGCTCTGGATCGTCGCCGCCGCGGTATCCGTCTACCTGATCGCCTACCGCTACTACAGCCGCTTCATCGCCACCAAGGTGATGCAGCTCGACCCGCGCCGCGCCACCCCCGCGGTGCGCCTCAACGACGGCCTGGACTACGTACCGACCAACAAGAACGTACTGTTCGGCCACCATTTCGCCGCCATCGCCGGCGCTGGTCCGCTGGTTGGCCCGGTGCTGGCCGCCCAGCTCGGCTACCTGCCGGGTATGCTGTGGATCCTCGCCGGGGCGGTGTTCGCCGGCGCGGTGCAGGACTTCATGGTGCTGTTCATCTCCACGCGCCGCGACGGCCGCTCGCTGGGCGACCTGATCAAGTCCGAACTGGGGCCGACCCCCGGCGTGATCGCGCTGTTCGGCACCTTCATGATCATGGTGATCATCCTCGCCGTGCTGGCGCTGATCGTGGTCAAGGCCCTGGCCGACAGCCCGTGGGGCACCTTCACCGTCGGCGCCACCATCCCGATCGCCCTGTTCATGGGCGTGTACACCCGCTACATCCGCCCGGGCCGTATCGGCGAGATCTCGCTGATCGGCTTCGTGCTGCTAATGCTGGCCATCGTCGGCGGCGGCCACGTCGCGGCCGACCCGGCGCTCGCCAGCCTGTTCACCTTCACCGGCAAGGAACTGACCTGGATCCTGATCGGCTACGGTGCCATCGCCTCGGTGCTACCGGTGTGGCTGCTCTTGGCCCCGCGCGACTACCTGTCCACCTTCCTGAAGATCGGCACCATCCTCGGCCTGGCCATCGGCATCGTCATCGTGATGCCGGAGCTGAAGATGCCGTCGGTGACGCGCTTCATCGACGGCAGCGGCCCGGTGTGGTCGGGCAGCGTGTTCCCCTTCCTGTTCATCACCATCGCCTGCGGCGCCGTATCGGGCTTCCACGCGCTGATCTCCTCCGGCACCACGCCGAAGCTGCTGGAAAACGAGAGCCACGCGCCGTTCATCGGCTACGGCGGCATGCTGATGGAGTCGTTCGTCGCCATCATGGCGCTGGTGGCCGCCGCCTGCATCGAGCCGGGCATCTATTTCGCCATGAACAGCCCGGCCGCGCTGCTCGGCCATACCGCCGAATCGGCGGCGCAGGCGGTGTCGCAGTTCGGCTTCGTGGTCACCCCGGAGATGCTGACCCACACTGCGCAGACGCTGGGCGAGCACACCATCATCTCGCGCGCCGGCGGCGCCCCGACGCTGGCCGTCGGCATGGCCGAAATCCTCTCCAGCGTGTTCGGCGGCAATGGCATGAAGGCGTTCTGGTACCACTTCGCCATCCTGTTCGAAGCGCTGTTCATCCTGACCGCCGTCGACGCCGGCACCCGCGCCGGACGCTTCATGCTGCAAGACCTCTTGGGCGTGTTTGTGCCTTCGTTCAAGCAGACCGACTCGCTGCCGGCCAACCTGATCGCCACCGGCCTGTGCGTGGCCGCCTGGGGCTTCTTCCTGTACCAGGGCGTGGTCGATCCGCTGGGCGGCATCAACACGCTGTGGCCGCTGTTCGGCATCTCCAACCAGATGCTGGCCGCCGTCGCGCTGATCCTGGCCACCGTGGTGCTGTTCAAGCTCAAGCGCGAACGCTACGCCTGGGTCACCATCGTGCCGACGGTATGGCTCTTGGCGTGCACGCTGTACGCCGGCTGGCTCAAGGTGTTCGCCGACAACCCGAAAGTGGGCTTCCTCGCCCACGCCGCCAAGTACCAGGCCGCCATCGCCGCGGACAAGGTACTGGCCCCGGCCAAGAGCATCGAGCAGATGCACCAGATCGTGTTCAACGACCGCCTGGATGCCGGCCTGGCCATCCTGTTCATGCTGGTGGTGCTGAGCGTGCTCGGCTTCGGCCTGCGCGCCTGCCGGCAGGCTTGGCGCAGCGCCCACCCGACCGCCCAGGAAACCTCGCCGATGGTGGCTGCCGAAGCCGGCCGCGCCTGACAGGACGACACCATGTTCGACCAGCTTGGCAAACTGGGTAAGTACCTCGGGCAGGCCGCCAACCTGATGGTGGGCCTGCCCGACTACGACACCTACGTGGCGCACATGCGCACCACCCACCCGGACCAGACGCCGATGACGTACGAGGCGTTTTTCCGGGAACGCCAGGATGCCCGCTACGGCGGGGGGAACGGCAAGGTCGGGCGCTGCTGCTGAAACCTATTGCATTAGGCGGCTACGCCTTTGCATCTTGAGCGCCGGCAGTGCGCGGAATCCTCATGTACCGTATGTACATTCCGGTTCCTGTGCGCTGGCGGCACTCAACCTGCTTTGGCTCGCTCGCCGACTACAACAGGTTCCAAACCTCACAGGGTGTGATACGCCCTTCTCATGGAACACGCCATGACCCACACACCTATCCCCGTTACCCTGCTCACCGGCTTTCTCGGCGCCGGCAAGACCACGCTGCTGAACCGTCTGCTGGCCGAGGCCGGCGAGCGCATTGTCGTCATCGAGAACGAGTTCGGTCCGGTCAGCATCGACAGCGAACTGTTGATCCACGAGCTGGACGAACTGGTCGAAATGACCAACGGCTGCCTGTGCTGCACCATCCGCGGCGACCTGTCGCGCCACCTGCACGAACTGTACCGGCGCCGCGGCGCCGGCGAGCTGAACTTCGACCGGCTGGTAATCGAGACCACCGGGCTGGCCGATCCGACGCCGATCGCCCAGACCTTCTTCAGCGACGACACCTTGGCCGAAGCCTACGCGCTCGACGCCGTGCTGACCGTGGTCGACGCCGTGCACGGCGCAAGGCAGCTGGACGAGCATCTGGTCGCGCGCAAGCAGGCCGGCTTCGCCGACTGCCTGCTGATCTCCAAGGCCGACCTGGTCGATGAAGCCAGTCTGGCCAACCTCACCGAGCGACTGGCCGCCATCAACAGCCAGGCCGGGCAGCACCGGCTGGACCAGGGGCGCATCGCGCCGGACATGGTCTTCGGCGTGCGCGGCTTTCATCTCGACGAGAACCTGCTGCGCCCGCCCCGTCCGGACGGCGGCCTGAGCTTCCGTCCCGCCGCCGCGCGCTCGTTCGCCGACGACATCGCCGCGCTACACCTGTCGCACGACGGCCCGCTCGATCTTGCGCGCATCAGCGCCTTCATGAACCGGCTGGTCGACATCCATGCCGACCGGCTGCTGCGCTACAAGGGCGTGCTGGCCATCGCCGGCGAACCGCACCGCCTGGTGTTCCAGGGCGTGCACCGCATCACCGGTTTCGACTACGGCCGGGAATGGCAGGCGGATGAAGCGCCCCGGTCCGACATCGTGCTGATCGGCCAGCATCTGCCGGCAGACGCCATCCGCGCCGAGTTTGCAGCCTGCCTCGCCACCAGCTAGGGGGACGTTCAGATCAACAGCTGCAGCAGATCGCAAAGCTGGCAGTCTTCCGCCTTGGCTGAACGGCTGCGGCGGCGGATCTCCTGCAACAGGCAATCGACGAAGCACTGCGCCGCGGTGCTGCGCGTGGCGTCGCGCCGGCTGATGATGCCCAGCCGGCCGGCCTCGAAGCTTTCGGCCACGTTCAGCACCTGCACCCAGTCGCGTAGCGGCTCAGCCACGATCAGCGGTTCCGGACAGTAGCTCAGCATGTCGGCGTGGCGGATCAGTGACAAAAGCAATGCCAGCGAGTGCGCCCGCACCAGGCGGCGCTCGTCGATGGCGGCGCCGTGCTGCCAGAACAGGTTGTGCATGAAGGCGTCGTAGGCGCTCGGCGCGTAGTTGACCACCCAATCGGTCTCGAGCAACTGGTGCAGCGAGCGGCTCTGTGCCAGCGGGTGGCCCTGGCGGGCGATCACCACGCTGTTGAACAGCAGCAAGTCTTCGCATTCGAATTCCTGCGCCGGCATGGCTGGAATCATCGGACCGACGACGAAGTCCAGCTCCCCGTTGCGCAGTCGCGGCAGCGCCACCGCGGTCAGGCCCTCGAACAGCTCCAGCCGCACCTCGGGCATCTTCTCGCGAAAGCATCTCACCACTTCGGGCAGGAATGTCAGTTCGATGAACGGCGTCACCCCGACACTCAACCGCCCTTCCGCCCGGCCCCGCAACCGGGCGAGCTCGGCATCGGCCCGCTCCAGCTGGCCGACCACCAGACGTGCGTGCGCCAGCAACGCCGTGCCGTAATCGGTAAACGAAACCCCGCTGGCGTGCCGCACCAGCAGCGGCAATTGCTGCTCGGCCTCCAGTTCGCGCACGGCCTTGGTCACGGCGGCCTGCGACAACCCCAGCCGGCGTGCCGCGGCACGGATGCTGCCGCTCTCGGCGATGGCCAGCAGCGCCTGCAGCTGATGCAGTTTCATCACAATCACTCGACAACCTAAAGTTGTCAGGATAACAAAACTGGCACTGCCGCGGAAAAGACGCGCTGACTAAGATGAGCTGGCCATCCACCCGCCGGTCACGCGGCCATCACGACAACCACTGGCTGCCCGAGCGATTGGAATCGATCGAGGAGAAACCGATGACTGACCCCGTTCTGCCCGGCATCCGCGCCATCGAACAGGAGATGGTCGCGCTGCGCCAGCAGATTCACGCCCACCCCGAACTGGGATTCGAAGAGTTCGCCACCAGCGACCTGGTGGCCGAATGCCTCACCGCCTGGGGCTACGACGTACACCGTGGCCTGGGCGGCACCGGCGTGGTCGCCACGTTACGCCACGGTGACGGCGGCAAGCGCCTCGGCCTGCGCGCCGACATGGACGCGCTGCCCATCGTGGAGACCACCGGCCTGCCCTACGCCAGCTGCCATCCCGGCAAGATGCACGCCTGCGGCCACGACGGCCACACCGCCACGCTGCTGGCGGCAGCCAAGTACCTGGCTGATACGCGCCGCTTCAACGGCACGCTCAACCTGATCTTCCAGCCCGCCGAAGAGGGCCTCGCCGGCGCCAGGAAGATGCTCGAGGACGGCCTGTTCGAGCGCTTCTCCTGCGATGCGGTGTTCGCCATGCACAATATGCCGGGCTTCCCCACCGGCCAATTCGGCTTCCTGCCCGGCGCCTTCATGGCCTCGTCGGACACGGTCATCATCCGCATCTCCGGCCACGGCGGCCACGGCGCCATGCCGCACAAGGCGGTCGATCCGGTGGTGGTGTGCGCCTCGCTGACCATGGCGCTGCAGAGCGTGGTGGCCCGCAACGTGCCGCCGCTGGAGATGGCCATCGTATCGGTCGGCGCCATCCTCGCCGGCCAGGCGCCCAACGTGATCCCGGACAGCGCCGAGATGCGGCTATCGGTGCGCTCGCTCAACCCGGAAGTGCGCGACCTGCTGCAACAGCGCATCACCGCGCTGGCGCATGCCCAGGCCGAGAGCTTCGGCGCGCGTGCCGAAGTCGACTACCGGCGCGGCTACCCGGTGCTGGTCAACCACCCCGAAGAAACCGAGTTTGCCCGCCGGATCGCGCTCGACTGGCTGGGCGAGGCTGGGCTGATCGACGGCATGCAGCCCCTCACCGGCAGCGAGGACTTCGCCTTCCTGCTGGAGCAGTGCCCGGGCTGTTACCTGATCATCGGCAACGGTGACGGGGAAGGTGGCTGCATGGTGCACAACCCCGGCTA
>JACPUY010000043.1 GCA_016192025.1 Pseudogulbenkiania sp.
CTGCACCAGCGCGTACCAGGCATGCCGCTTGAAATCCGTGACCGCATTGACGGCGGCATCGTCGTTGCGGTAGCTCAGGCGCTCAACGATCAGCCCTACCCGGGTGTCGCTCGGGAAGGAGTACAGCGCCACCAGCGTATGCCCCTCGTCCCACGACGAGGCGTTGCTTGCCGTCGCCCCGGCGCTGCCGCCCAGTTGCGTCAGGCCGAAGTAGTCGCGGTGCTGCTCGTAGGCGTAACTCACGCTCAGCGGACCGTTGTTGTAGGACAGGCTCGCCGACCACAAGGCGGGGTCGATGCCCTCAACGGAGGAAGACGGCGTGGTGCGGCCCTCGCCGAAGGCATAGCCAGCGCGCAGGCTGAAGCCCTCCCAGCTCGGTGACCAGTACTGCACGCTATTGCCCTGGCGGCGGCTGAACGAGGCGTCGGCCTTACCGTTGACCCGGCCGGATTGCGTGGTGGTGCCCGGCACGCCGAAACCGGGGTTGCCCATGATGAAATCGTCGAAGGGATTGACCGCCTTGAACGGGTTGACCACCATCTGGGCCGCCTTGTAAGGCGTATCCCAGCTGCCCATGAACAGGGTGCCCCAGCTCGACGAGGATAAGCCCAGGCGGCTATTGCGAGACGCCCAGGTCGAGGGCGGCGCGGCATCGCCGTCGATATTCATCTGGTTCTCGATCTGCCACACTACCTGCAAACCGTCGCCCAAGTCCTCGCTACCGCGAAAACCGAGGTGCGAGGTATTCGACGAGACGCGCCCTCTGGACGCCAGGTTGGTGCCGGGGTAGCTCTTGACCTGGTTCGGCCCATCGGACGGCGCCGCGCTGGTCGCGCCACTGGTGCGGTAGCTATCGACAAAGGGCAGCAGCGTCCCGTAGATCGTCACCTCCGCCCTGGCGGACAGGGAGGTGACGAGGCCAGCACAGGCCAGGGCGGCGAACAGCAGGGTTGTTTTCTTTTTCACGACAGATCTCCTCATTGGTTTCGTTTTTGTCGTCACAACAGCCCGGCGCGGCGAAACACCAGGCAAGCCTCTCCCCTGGAGCCGCTACGGGCACCATGGGAAAAGCCACGGAAGGGTGTTGAAACTGAGTGGCCGACCCAGAGTCGTTAACAAAACCCAGTGCAACGGTCTTGGCTAGGCGCGCGGCCGAAGGCAGTACGAGTAGTACGGCAAGCGCTTGCTGGGCGAATCTCTGCGAGAGATTCGCACGCGAGCGCACAACGCCAAGAGGGGTTTTGTTAGTGGCTCTTATTCGGCGTCGGGCTGAGCGCCGGGCTCTGCCTTCCTGAACGCCTCCAGCTCCATGCAGGCGGCGTGCACGGCCAGCAGCCGGGGCATCGCGCTCAGATCGCACTGGAAGCGTTGTGCGTTGAAGATCTGCGGCACCAGGCAGCAGTCGGCCAGGGTCGGCGTATCGCCGAAGCAGAAACGGCCGGGCTCGGCCTCACGACCCAGCCGGCGCTCCAGGGCGGCCAGGCCGGTTTCCACCCAGTGCCGGTACCAGGCGTTCTTCCGCTCCTCGTCGATCTCCAGCTCGTTCTTGAGGTAATTCAACACGCGCAAATTGTTGAGCGGGTGGATATCGCAGGCGATGGCCTGGGCGAAGGACCGTACCTGAGCGCGTTCGAGCGGATCGGCCGGCAGCAGCGGGATGGCCGGATAGCGCTCGTCCAGGTACTCGATGATGGCCAGCGATTGCGACAAAGCATGGCCGTCGATCTCCAGCGTGGGCACCAGCCCTTCCGGGTTGACGGCGAGATACTCCGCCGAACGTTGCCGCCCGCCGTCGCGGGACAAATGGACCGGAATCGCCTCGTAGGGCAGCCCCTTCAGGTTGAGGGCGATCCTGACGCGGAACGATGCCGAACTACGGAAGAAGGTATAGAAGCGCATGATGACGAGACTCTCGATCTTGAACATGCCATCAATTATTTTTCCGGCGCGACGGGGGAAATCATTGATGACACGCCCTTATAGTTCGGAAACGGGAGCGGTCGGCTCCGGGCCGGCCTCCCCCATCGGGTTCCTGGAGCGATGGGCAGCCCTCAGGAAGCGGACGAATACGCCTTGATACCGGCGTAGCGGCTGGCCCTCTTCTGCCGATAGCCCAGTGTGGCGATGGCCAGCGCCGAGATCAGCGCGGGCACGGCCAGGATGGAGAGGATGGTCTGGATACCCATGTCCATGGACATCATCCAGCCGCCGGACAGCGACCCCACGATGGAACCGCAGCGCCCCACGGCGTTAGCCCAGCTCACCCCGGTGGAACGGTTGCCGGTCGGATAGAACGCGGCGGACAAGGCATTGCCGCCCACCTGGCCGCCGCTGATGCAGAAACCCACGCCGAACACCGACAGCACCAGCATGCCGAGCTGGCCGGTATTGAAGCCGCACAGCACCACGAAGCCCGCGCCGAAGACATACGACAGGGCCAGGGTGCGGTAGGAACCGAAGCGGTCCATCAGGTGCCCGAGGATGACGGCACCCACGGTGCCGCCCAGCATGAACATGGCGGACACCGCCGAAGCACGGCTGAGGCTGGCGCCGATGTTGTTCAGCAGCGTCGGCAGCCAGCTCGACAGCAGGTAGACGATCAGCAGGCTATTGAAGAAGCACACCCACAGCAGCAGGGTGCCGGCGGCGAGCTGATCGCGGAACAGCTCGCGAATCGGAGACTTGATGCGCTGCTCCTCCACCACGAAAGTCGGCGGCGTCTTGAGTTGCGGGGCGATCTTGGCCACGATCGCGGCCACCGCCTCGGGCGAACGGTTGCACAACACCAGGAAGCGCAGGGACTCGGCCAGCTTCCAGTGCAGCACCGGCACCAGCAGCAAGGGCAGGATGCCGCCCAGGCACAGCGCGCCACGCCAGCCGATCACCGGCAAGACCTGGGCC
>JACPUY010000044.1 GCA_016192025.1 Pseudogulbenkiania sp.
CGTCGACCGCCGCGCGGACCACCAGATCCCCCTCGGCCAGCCGGCGCACCGTCCGCAGCAGTTCGCCCGCGGTATGAGCGGTGGCGCGATAGAGCGCCACGAATAGGTAGAGTCCGCAACAGACCAGCGCCAGCGAGGCACCATCCAAAAACGTGTCCCACCCCGCCGGCAGCCAGCGCCCCCCCGCTTGCAGCGCCGGTGGTAGCGCCAACAACAAGCCGACCAGGGCAAACTTGGTACGTAGCGCGAGGCGGTGCATCAAGCCCACCGCCGGGCTCAAGAGCAGTCTCATCGGTATCATCCTCTTAAGTGAGTTCTTCCAATTTGAGGTCGCAGCACAGCACCCGGATGCCTTCCGCCAGCGGCACGGTCAACGACAGCGTCACGCACAGGCGGGAATTGGCCACGGACAGATAGGGGCTGCTGACTTGCAGCTGGCCGGGATGGGCCAGCGCACGATAGTGGTAGGGCTTGCGTGACCAGTTGGCACCCCGGGCCTCTTCCAGCGGAGCAAAGCGGGAAGCGGCGGGTTCATGGCCAGGTCGCAGCACGCTGGCACCGATTTGCACCCCATCGGCACCGATCAGGTAACAGCGGTCCACGCGCGGCATGGACAAGAGCTCGCTGCAAGCGATCGCCAGCCCGCGCTCGCTCAACAGGCCCTGGGCTGCACGCTGAAACGCGTTGGCATAGGTTTGCAGCGCCTGTCGCTGGCGCGCTGAGGCCTGTGCGGCCGCGTGCCGGGCCGACAGCGCAGCAATACCGCCGTCACCGCATCGCAGTGGCAGCGCAGCCGGGCGCGCAAAGTAGTAGCCCTGCACCAGGTCGGCGTCGCTGTCCAGCGCGATGGCGGCCTGCTGCTCGTTCTCCACGCCTTCGATCAGTGCCAGGCTGCCTGCCTCGTGAATCAGCGCCACGGTGGCCGGCAACACCCGGCGCGCCCTGGCCGAGTGCTCGGCAGCCGCGATGAGCTTGCGGTCGAGCTTGACGATGTCAGGCGCGGCGCGCCAGATACGCTCGATATTGGAAGAGTCGGCACCGAAGTCGTCCAGGGCCACCAGGCAACCCATGTCGCGATAGTTGGCAACCGCCTCGCTCAGCAACGACTGATCGGCAATGGCGCCTTCCAGGATTTCGACCACTACCCGTCGGGCGGGAAACTGGCAGTGGGCGAGCATCTCGGCGAAAAATGGCTCGGACTGGCCGGTCCGCACCACCACCTGGGTTGAGACGTTGAGGAACAGCCAAGTCTGGCCGGCGTCTCCAAGGCCGGCATTCTGGTAGTTGTGCAGGTGCAGCGCGCGGCATAGCCGATCGGCGAAGACCCGCTCCTCATCGTCACATGCGCTCGCCAGCGCCCGAGGCGGTGCAACCGGGCTCCCGTCAGCCGTCTGCGCCCGCAGCAAGGCCTCGTGACCGACGATGCGGCTGTGCGCCAGGCTATAGATTGGCTGGAAGTGGCTATCCAGGCGCAGCCCCCGGAAGTGGCCGATGGCACGGCCGGCTCGCTGCGAGATGGCGTACTCCACTTCGTCAAGCGGGGTGCAGGAAGTAGCCGAAGACATGGGCAAAGCGGTTGTTATTCGCATAATGGCAAAAAAAAGCGTCCCCGGGCTGATGAGCCCCGGAGACGCCGTTGTCCCTGTTCAATGTGGACCGCCGTTGGCCCAGCTAACAGCCATAAAGCAAGCGGCGTGCCAATGCCATTGCACTCGGTCAAGCCATAAAATCACCCGCTCCATGCCAGGAAACATCCATGCATGCTCGACGCCGGTGCGTATTGCACCGCAGCAATACCCAACTTGGCCGAATTGGCCCACCTCCGAAAAAAAACTGGCCGCAAGCGTGTTCCTCACACGTCTTGCGGCCAGGGTTTTACCGCATCATCTCGGCCTGAAGACTGGCCTGAGAGCAGCCCTCACCTTCACTCGAACACGATCTGGCCGTGGCGGGCGTCCACCAGCACCGTCGCCTTGGGCTCGTACTTGCCGGCCAGAATCGCCTTGGCTAGCGGGTTTTCAATGTCGGACTGGATCGCGCGCTTCAGCGGCCGTGCACCGTACACCGGGTCGAAGCCGGCCTCGGCGATGGCCTCGAGCGCCGCGTCGGTGACCTGCAGCGACAGCTCCAGCTTGGCCAGCCGCGCCTCCAGCGACTTGAGCTGGATACGGGCGATGGAGCGGATCTGCGCACTGCCCAGCGCGTGGAACACCACCACCTCGTCGATGCGGTTGATGAACTCAGGGCGGAAGTAGCCCTTCACCTCGGCCATCACCGCCAGCTTGATCACCTGGTAGTCGTCGCTGCCCATGGCCTGGATGTGCTGGCTGCCGATGTTCGAGGTCATCACCACCACGGTGTTCTTGAAATCCACCGTGCGGCCATGGCCGTCGGTCAGCCGGCCGTCGTCCAGCACCTGCAACAGGATGTTGAACACGTCCGGATGCGCCTTCTCCACCTCGTCGAGCAGGATCACGCTGTAGGGTTTGCGGCGCACCTGCTCGGTCAGGTAACCGCCCTCCTCGTAGCCGACGTAGCCCGGCGGCGCGCCGATCAGCCGTGCCACCGAATGTTTCTCCATGTACTCGGACATGTCGATACGAATCAGGTGGTCCTCGCTGTCGAACAGGAAACCGGCCAGCGTCTTGCACAGCTCAGTCTTGCCGACCCCGGTCGGCCCCAGGAACAGGAAGGAGCCGTACGGCCGGTTCGGGTCGGACAGACCGGAGCGGCTGCGGCGGATGGCGTCGGACACCGCGCGCACCGCCTCGTCCTGCCCCACCAGCCGCTGGTGCAGCACGTCTTCCATCTTCAGCAGCTTTTCACGTTCGCCGGCCAGCATCTTGGACACCGGAATGCCGGTCATGCGCGACACCACCTCGGCAATTTCCTCGGCGCCTACCTGGGTGCGCAGCAGGCGGTTGGGCGTCTTGGCACTGCCGCCGGCCGCTTCCGCCTCCTTCAGCCGCGCCTCCAGCTGTGGCAGCTTGCCGTATTGCAGTTCAGCCAGCTTCTGCCAGTCGCCCTGGCGCTTGAGGTCTTCCATCTCCACCTTGAGCCGGTCAATCTCCTCCTTGATGCTCTGGCTACCCTGCGCGGTGGCCTTCTCGGCCTTCCAGATTTCCTCCAGATCGGCGTATTCGCGCGATAGCCGGTCTATCTCGTCCTCAATCAGCGCCAACCGCTTCTGCGAGGCCTCGTCGCTCTCCTTCTTCACCGCCTCACGCTCGATCTTGAGCTGGATCAGGCGGCGGTCGAGCCGGTCCATTTCCTCCGGCTTGGAATCGAGTTCCATCTTGATACGGCTGGCGGCCTCGTCGATCAGGTCGATGGCCTTGTCCGGCAGGAAGCGGTCGGTGATGTAGCGGTGGCTCAACTCCGCCGCGGCGACGATTGCCGGGTCGGTGATGTCCACGCCGTGATGGATTTCGTATTTCTCCTGCAGCCCGCGCAGGATGGCGATGGTGTCCTCCACGGTCGGCTCGTCCACCAGCACCTTCTGGAAGCGGCGCTCCAGCGCGGCGTCCTTCTCGATGTACTTGCGGTATTCGTCGAGCGTAGTCGCGCCGAGGCAGTGCAGTTCACCGCGCGCCAGTGCCGGTTTCAGCATGTTACCGGCGTCCATCGCGCCCTCGGCCTTACCGGCACCGACCAGGGTATGGATTTCGTCGATAAAGATCAGCGTATTGCCTTCGTCCTTGGCCAGGTCGCTGAGCACGCTCTTCAGCCGTTCCTCGAATTCGCCGCGATACTTGGCGCCGGCCAACAGTGCCGCCAGGTCCAGCACCAGCAGCTTCTTGTGCTTGAGGCTTTCCGGCACCTCGCCGTTGACGATGCGTTGCGCCAGCCCCTCGACAATGGCGGTCTTGCCGACGCCCGGCTCGCCGATCAGCACCGGATTGTTCTTGGTGCGGCGCTGCAGCACCTGAATGGCGCGGCGGATCTCGTCGTCGCGGCCGATCACCGGGTCGAGCTTGCCGAGCCGGGCGCGCTCGGTCAGGTCCAGCGTGTATTTCTTCAGCGCCTCGCGCTGGCTCTCGGCGTCCTGGCTATCCACATTGGCGCCACCGCGCACCGCGTCGATGGCGGCGTTCAGCGCGTTGGCCGTGGCGCCGTGCTCCTTGAGCAGGCGGCCGGTGTCGCCCTTGTCGTCGAGCAACGCCAACAGGAACAGCTCGCTGGCGATGAAGGCGTCGCCGCGCTTCATCGCCGCCTTGTCGGTCAGGTTGAGCAGATTGCCCAGATCGCGCGACACGGTGATCTCACCGCCGGTGCCCTGCACCTTGGGCAGCCGATCGATGGCGGACTTCAACCCGCTGCGCAGCCCGGCCACATTGACGCCAGCGCGCGCCAACAGGCTACCGATACCGCTGTCGGCGTCGTCGAGCATGGCCGACAGCAGATGCTGCGGCTCGATGTAGGCGTGGTCGTTGGCGAGAGCCAGGCTCTGCGCATCGGCCAGCGCCTGCTGGAACTTGGTGGTCAGTTTGTCAAAGCGCATGACGGGCTCCTAAACAGGTTCTTAATCCCTATTTTGGGCGGGGTTTTGGCGATTTCAAGAGCGTATTCCTCCCTCATTCATATTACTTCGGCATCGGGGCGAAATCGCCCCCTCCTTCCCTCTTTCACCACGCCTTCTCATGCCACGGCCCCTACCACAGCGGGGTCTTGCCGCATCACTTTATTTAATACATATCTCATCATCAGAATCAAATGTGTATTGAAATAACTTAAACAAGGATAGATAACTAAAAAAACAGGAGTGCCATAAATGAAAGCCATCCATCTGTCCCTGCTCGGCCTATTCGCCTCCGGGGTTGCCGCCGCCGACGAGTTCTCGGTGCTTAGCTACGGGACCGCCACCCCAGGTTTCTGCGAAGCAAGCCCGGCGTACTGCAGCACGCTCAAAGGCCCTGCCTCCAGGCTCGGGGTGGAATGGGAGTTCGCTGACAGCGCGGCAGATGGCAAATGGATTAGCAGGGTGGACAGCTATCGCGATTCATTCGATAAAACCACCTACTTTGCTGGCGCAGGCTGGCGCAGAGAATGGCCGGTAGCCGGACCGGTTTATGGTGGGGTCACCCTACTGGCCGGCTATCTGAACAGCTCCTCCGGCAAGAGCGAACCAATGGCCTTGCCGCTGTTCACCCTTGGCGTGAGGGACATGGCGCTGAGAGTGGGCTACCTACCGGGATTGAACCTGGTCGAGATATCGGTCAGCGCCAAGGACCTGGCACTGGAAGTGGGCTATATCCCCAACGTGACCTGGGGTGCATACAAGGGCAAGTCAATGATCACCACATTCAGCTTACGTGGGGCGTTCTGACCCGGTCATGCCGATTCATGCCTATGACAGAACGGGGTAATGAGAAGCCAGAATCAGCCCCTGGGTTTGCGCAAGGAACGCACCACGGCCGTGACCACACCCCACACCTCGAAACCGGCGTCGGGGTTGGCGCGCAGGGCGGGATAGTCGGGGTGTTCCGGCACCAGCCAGACGCCGTCGGAACGGAGTTCCAGCCGCTTGACCGTCAACTCCCCTACCACCACCGCGATCACCACGTCACGGTGAACCGGCGGCAGCAGCCGGTCGACCACCAGCATGTCGCCGTCGAAGATGCCGGCGCCGCTCATCGATTCGCCTGACACCTTGACGAAGAAGGTCGACTCGGGGTGGCGGATCAGGTGATCGTTGAGGTTGAGCGAGGCTTCCAGATAGTCATCGGCCGGCGACGGAAAGCCGGCCGGCACATGCGCGGCGTAGAGCGGCACCTGCGTCGCCGACAGCGTGGCCGACACCCTGGATACCTGATTGGGAAAACGCGCGATCAGCCCATCCATGGCGGCGCTGGCAGCGACCAGCTGCAGACCGGCTGACAAGGGATCGAGGGAAGTCGCGCGGGCCATCGCTCAGCGCACGCTGATCTGCGGCTCGCCCTGACGCAGCGTGCCGATCGCCGCCGCGTAGCCGAAACCGCTGCGCTTGAAGCGCGCCAGCACCGCTTCGGCCTCTTCCGGCGCCACCGCCACCAGCAGGCCGCCGCTGGTCTGAGGGTCGGCCAGCAGGCGGCGCTGCCACTCGGGCACGGCCTCGGCGAAGCTGACATGCTGGCCGAAGCTCGCCATATTGCGCTCGATGGCGCCGGGACCGTAGCCCTGCTCGGCCAGCGGACGCGCTGCGGCGATCACCGGCACGGTAGCCATGTCCAGTTCGGCCGCCAGCCCGGAACCCTTGCAGATCTCCAGCAGGTGGCCCAGCAGGCCGAAACCGGTGACATCGGTCAGCGCGTGCACGCCGGACAGCGGCGCCAATTCCGCCCCCACCGTGTTGAGCTGGGTGGTGGAAGCGATCAGCGCGGCGTAGCCGGCGTCGTCCAACACGCCCTTCTTCATCGCCTGCGCCAGCACGCCCACGCCCAGCCCCTTGCCCAGGATCAGCACGTCGCCGTCGCGCGCGTCGCAGTTGCGCTTGAGCTGGTCGGGGTGTACCACGCCCAGCGCCACCAGGCCGTAGATCGGCTCGGGCGCATCGATGGAGTGGCCGCCGGCCAGCGGGATGCCGGCCTCGCGGCAGACCGACTCACCACCGTCGAGAATGTCGCGGATGGTCTCCAGCGGCAGCGTATTGACCGGCATGCCGACGATGGCCAGCGCCATGATCGGCGTGGCGCCCATGGCGTAGATATCGGACAGCGCGTTGGTGGCGGCGATACGGCCGAAGTCGCGGGCATCGTCGACGATGGGCATGAAGAAGTCGGTAGTGGCGACGATGGCCTGGCTATCGTTGAGCCGGTACACCGCCGCGTCGTCGCTGGTTTCCGCCCCCACCAGCAGGTTGGGGAACGGCATTTTTTCCTTGGCGCCGGAAAGAATGGCTTCCAGCACCGACGGGGCAATTTTGCAGCCACAGCCGCCGCCATGAGACAATTGGGTCAATCTGATATCAGCCATCGGCTCCCACCACACATCATGCATTTCAAGGTCGCGAACGTATCACAGCTCACCGGGTTTGACGAGATCATCGACGTACGCTCACCGGCGGAATTCGCCGAGGATCACGTTCCCGGCGCCATCAATTGCCCGGTACTGGACAACGAAGAGCGCATCCGTGTCGGCACGCTGTACAAGCAGGTGTCGCCATTCGCCGCGCGCAAGGTCGGCGCCGCCCTGGTGGCCAAGAACATCGCGCGCCACATCGAGGAGCAGTTCCATGACCGCCCCAAGTCGTGGAAGCCGCTGATCTACTGCTGGCGCGGCGGGCAACGCTCGGGCGCGATGGCCATCGTGTTCGCCCAGATCGGCTGGAACGCGCACCAGCTGGGCAGCGGCTACAAGGCCTACCGGCGCCAGGTACTGGATGAACTGGCCACGCTGCCACAGTCCTTCCGCTTCCGCGTGCTGTGCGGCCCGACCGGTTCAGGCAAGAGCCGCCTGCTGGCCGCACTGGAGCACGCCGGCCGCCAGGTGATCGACCTGGAGCGGCTGGCCAGCCATCGCGGCTCGGTACTCGGGCTGCTGCCGCAGCAGCCCCAGCCAACGCAGAAAGGGTTCGACAGCCAACTGGCGGCCGAGCTGAAACGGCTGGACCCGGCGCGCCCGGTCTACATCGAGGCCGAAAGCAAGAAGATCGGCCAGATCGCGCTGCCGGATGCACTGTTCGACGCCATTCACCAGGGCGACTGCCTGATGCTGGAGGTCGCACGACAGGAGCGCGTGCGCTTTTTGCTGGAAGACTATGATTTCTACGTCGCCGAGCCGGAGCGCCTGCTGGAACAGCTGGCTTTCCTGAAGCAGGTGCATTCGCGAGCCCAGCTGGACAGCTGGTCGCAACTGGTGCGCGACGGGCGGTTCGACCAACTGGTCGAAGAACTGCTGGAGCGGCACTACGACCCGCTGTACAGCCGCTCGCAGGACCGCCACTTCCAGAAGCTCGATCAGGCTCTCGAAATCCGGCTGCCAAGCTTGGCGCCGGACATCCTGGCAACCACAGCACGGGACCTCCCCGCCTGAGCCCGCTCGCTTAGCCCTGAACGCTTGACCCGTACTGAAGACACTGCATGACGCATCACGCACAACTCGACTGGCAGGACGGCCAGCCCTTTTCCCGCGCTTTCGGGGATGTCTATTTCTCCCGCGCATCGGGGCTGGAAGAAACCCGTCACGTCTTCCTGCATCACAACGAGCTGGCCAAGCGCTTCGCCGCGCTGCCCGAGCACGGCCAGTTCAGCATCGGTGAAACCGGCTTCGGCACCGGGCTGAACTTCCTGTGCGCCTGGCAGTGCTTCGAAACGCACGCTCCGGCCAGCGCCCGGCTGCACTTCGTCAGCACCGAAAAATTCCCGCTGGCGCCGGACGACCTGCGGCAGGCGCTGGCGCTGTGGCCCGAGCTGGCGCCGTATTCCGGCGAACTGCTGGCCCAGTACGACACCCTGACGCCGGGCTGGCAGCGCTTCGTGCTGCGCGGCGGACGGGTAACACTGACCCTGCTGATCGGCGACGCGCTGGAGACGCTGCCGGAGCTGGACGCGCGCATCGACGCCTGGTTCCTCGACGGTTTCGCCCCGGCCAAGAACCCGGACATGTGGCAACCGGTGCTGTTCGAACAGATGGCGCGGCTGTCTTCGCCCGGCGCCACCTTCGCCACCTTCACCAGCGCCGGTGTGGTGCGCCGCGGCCTGAGCGCCGCCGGTTTCGCCGTGGAAAAAGTGCCGGGCTACGGCCACAAGCGCGAGATGTGCTGCGGCCGACTGGAACGCACGCCGGAACCCGGCTGGCAAGCACCGTGGTTTGCCCGGCCGCAGGCAGCCCCGTCGGAACGCAGCGCCATCGTCATCGGTGGCGGCATCGCCGGCGCCGCCAGCGCCGCCAGCCTGGCCCGGCGCGGCTGGCAGGTGACGCTGGTGGAACGCCACGAGCGGCTGGCGCAGGAAGCTTCCGGCAACCCGCAAGGCGTGCTGTACGCCAAGCTGTCGCCGCACTTCACCCCGCTGACCCGGCTGGTGCTGGCGGGCTACGGCTACAGCCTGCGCACGCTGCACACCGAGCTGCCGCAAAGCGAAGCCAACTGGCAGGCCTGCGGCGTGCTGCAACTGCCGCACGACGGCGACAGCCCGGAAAAGCAGGCCGAACTGGCCGCCGCCGGCTGGCCGGACGGCTTTCTGCGCCAGCTGGACCAGCGCGAGGCCAGCGAACTGGCCGGCATCGACTTGCCCAGCGGTGGCCTGCTCTTCCCGCAAGCCGGCTGGCTCAACCCGGCCCGGCTGATCGCCCGGCTGGCCGACCATCCCAACATCCGCCTGGCGCTCGGCGAGCCGGTGCTGGAGCTCGCCAGGGACCCGGCCGAGCGGCTATGGGTGGCGTACGGTCAGGACGGCCCGGTCGCCGTCGGCGCGGTGGTGGTGATCGCCGGCGGTGCCGAGGCCGCCGCCTTCGACGCCACCCATCACCTGCCACTCAAGCGCATCCGCGGCCAGGTGACGGTCGCGCCGGCCACGGCGGACAGCCGCCGGCTCAAGACGGTGCTGTGCGGCGAAGGCTACGTCTCGCCGGCGCGCAACGATACCCACTGTCTCGGCGCCACCTTCAAGTTCGGCACCGACGACCTGAGCGTCCAGCCATCCGAACACCGCGAAAATCTCGACATGCTGGCGGGCTTGAGTCCCGAACTGTATCGGGCGCTGGACGGCGAGCAGTTGTCGGAACAGCGGCTGGCCGGCCGGGCCGCGTTCCGCTGCACCAGCCCCGACTACCTGCCGATCGTCGGCCCGGTGGCAGACCGCTCCGCCTTCATCGACCGTTACCGCCCGCTGGGACAGGACGCCACGCGCCGGCTCGACGCCCCGGCACCGTGGGTGGACGGGTTGTACGTCAATACGGCGCACGGCTCGCGCGGCATGATCACCGCCCCGCTCGCGGGAGAAATCCTCGCCGCCTATCTCGACAATGAGCCGGCACCGCTGCCCAAGTCGCTGCTCGACGCCCTCCACCCCAGCCGCTTCCTGCTGCGCGACCTGATCCGTCAGAAGCTCAAGGGGTAAAGTCGGTTAGAGGCCGACACCATTCAGCAGAACAGGCGGTCACGGCAAACGCAAGGGGCGCCGATCTTGCGATCGGCGCCCCTTGCTCTGGGTGGAAATGAGGCTGACGAAACCGTCTGAAAATCAGTACACCAACTTGGTGCCGGCGATGGCCAGCATGATCGCCAACGCCGGTCGCATCCAGTTCTCGGCCATCCTCCTGGTCAGCCGACTCCCCATCCAGATGCCCGGCAGCGAGCCGGCCAGCAGGTTGACCAGCAGACCATAATCGAGGTTGCCGAGGCTGGCATGGCCGATACCGGCGACCAGTGTCAGCGGCACGGCGTGGGCAATCTCGGTACCGACCAGACGCGTGGTCGGCGACGTCGGGTAGAGCAGGAACAGCGCCAGCGTGCCCAGGGCACCGGCGCCGATCGAACTCAACGTCACCAAGACACCGAGCATCACGCCGATCAGTACCGTCGGTAGCGTCCGCGAGCGGGATTCGTCCAGCAAGGAAGGGTTAAGGCGATGCACGAGCTTGACCAGCAGCGGTTTGAACAGGATCGCGAGCGCGGTCAGGATCAACGCCACCCCCAGGCTAAGCTTGATGACGGCATTGATGGTTGCCGTGGGCAGGTCGATGCGGGACAGCGCGAACAGGGTCAGCAGCGCGGCGGGGAGACTGCCCGCGGCGAGGCGGGCCGTCATACCCCAGTCGACATGGCGCTGGCGATGGTGGATCAGCACGCCGCCGGCCTTGGTAATGGCCGCATACAGCAGATCGGTGCCTACTGCGGTGGCGGGGGTGATCCCGAACCACAGCAGGATGGGGGTCATCAGCGAGCCTCCGCCCACACCAGTCAGTCCGACGACAAAACCGACGAGAAGACCGGCCAAGACATAGCCCAACTCCATACGACCCCCTGATGTTCTCGAAAAACGATACGAGAGAGTAACCGATTACATTATAACTAAATAGATTTTCTAATTAGATCAATATTCTAAAAACCCACCATCGCACATAATACCCATATCGCCGTCATCAAAACATGACTCAATGGCACCCAACATGACATGAAATCGAAATGATTCGGCGTCAAGCTGGCTGACAAGGACATTCCTGCAACATTTAGCGGAACCAATCCCCCCTTATGCTTTACAAAAGAAGGAATTAGGCTCATTTTGTAAAGCGAATGCCTTCTGGTGAACCATGCCAGTCAAGCAGTAATGAGGTGACAGGATGATCTCTCGTATCCCTCTAAGCGTTCGTCGCAAACAGGCTCGCGACCAGCATGAGAGCTTTCTTTACGCCGTAGCCAAACCCCAGCTCAGCGAAGCGGAAAAAGTCCGGCAGCAGAAGGTGCGCCAGCGGGCACACGACCGCGACGATGCCCGTTTTCTGGCCGAGCGGTGTGACGATATCTTCTGATTGACCCTGCCCCGGGGAACACCCATCCCGCAATGGCCGACAATACGGCAGGAGGGCGTGTTGATGCCATCCGCCGGTCCCGCTACCATTCTTTGCCCACCGCATGAAAAAGGCGACCGAGGCCGCCTTCGTTTTACTCCCCTTGCCGGCTCACTCGCCGCGGCGCGCGACACCATGCTCGACCGCATAGACCGCTGCTTGCACCCTGCTCGAGAGTCCCAGCTTTTTCAGAATGTTCTGCACGTGGATCTTGACCGTGCTCTCGGCCAAGTCGAGCGTGCGGGCGATTTCCTTGTTGCTCTGCCCCTGAGCCAGAAAGCCGAGAATCTCCCGCTCACGCGGCGTCAGTTTCTCGAGTTCCTGCTGCTGTTGCGAAGGCGCCGGCGCTCCGGCGCGGAAATGCGCCATCAGCTTGGCGGTCATGGCCTCGCTCATCACCGACTCGCCGCCGGCCGCCTTGATGATGGACTGCTTGAGGAATTCCGCGTCGATGTTCTTCAGCAGATAGCCGCGGGCGCCCGCCTTGAGCGCCGCGGTCAAATCGTCCGCGTCTTCCGACACCGTCAGCATGACCACCGCCAGCGTCGGACTGTCCTGCAGCAGCAAACCCAGCGCTTCCACACCGGAGATGCCGGGCATGTGCAGATCGAGCAGCACCACGTCCGGCGTCAGCTGCTTGGCCAGTTTCACCCCCTCGGCCCCATCGGCGGCTTCGCCCACGACGGCCAGCTCGGGCTGGCGCGACAGCAACATGCGGATGCCGCTACGGAACAGGGTATGATCGTCGACCAACAGGATACGGATCGGGTTCTCTGACATAAAGCTCTCTTGATGATGACGGTTTTCAGGCAGCCTTGCGCTGCGAGCGCGGCAGTTGCAGGTGCACGGAGGTGCCACGCCCCGGATGGCTGGAGATACGCAATGCCACGCCGGCACGGGCCGCCCGTTCTTTCATGATGGACAGACCGAAATGGGTATCGGCCTTGCCGGCCACCGTGGCCATGGCGAATCCCACACCATTGTCCTTGATATCCAGCTCGAAGGCACTACCGTCGTCTTTGATGCGGACGATGACCAGGCTGGCTTGCGCGTGTTTGCGCACGTTGGACAGCACTTCCTGCAGGATGAACAGGATCTGCAACTGCTGCTCGGGCATCAGCGGCGCCGTCAGGCCCTCCGAGCGCAATTCGACCTTGATGCCGGTTTGACGCCGGAAGCGCTCCAGCACGGTGCTGATGGCCTGCATCAGACTTTCCGACAGCTTGGAGCGGAAGTTGTTCAGCAATTCCCGCACGTCGTCATAACTCTCCTTGATGCCGGTCTCGATCAGGGCCAGCGTATCGTCCAGCAACTCCTTGTCGTTCAGCTGCATGGCCTGGCGCAGCATCTGGGCTTGCAGGTTCAGGAAGGACAGCCCCTGGGCGATGCTGTCGTGCAGCCCCTGTGCTACCAGATTACGCTCTTCCAGCACCGCCAGTTCACGCTCCTTGGCGAACAGCCGCTGGTTTTCGATGGCGACGGCCAGGTTCTGCCCCAGCACTTCAAGCAGACGGGTCTGCTGCGGCGTCATGATGATGGCTTGGCGATAATGCAGGTTGAACAAGCCCAGGGCGCGTCCCTGCACGGTGATGGGGAAGGCGGAAATAACGCGATAGCCTTCCTTGCTGCAGCCCTTGTCGCTTTCCTCCTCCAGCGTCTCCACCCGGCTGGCCGGCGTTGCGGCGACCTCGCCGCACAGGCAATCGCCGACCCGTATGCAGTGCTCTTCCTTCAGCAAGGCCTCCGGCATGCCCTGGTCGGCCACTACGTAGACGATGCCCTGCTCGTGATCGGTCAGCCGTACCGCGCCGCCATCCGCACGGTAGGCGGCCATGACCTTGCCGAGAAAGCCCTGGCACAGGCTTTCCAGCGACTGAGGCTGATTCAGGAAGGCGGTGATCTCGTAGAGCAGCGCCAGCTCCTGGTTCTTCTGCTGCAGCGAGGCGGTCTTGGCGCGCACCCGCTCCTCCAGCGTGGCACGGGCTTCAGCCAGCCGTTGCGCCATCAGGTTGAAGCCCTGGCTGACCTGCCCGAACTCGTCGTCGGACTCGACCGGGACCGACACATCGAAGTGGCCTTCAGCCAGACTCTGGATGCCCTGATGCAGCTTGTCGAGCGGGTTGAGCACCAGCAGCATCATCAGGTAGATCAAGGCAACGGTGCCAACCACGCCCAGCGCCGCCAGCATCAGCTGGCAATAGCGCAGATACTCGGTATTGCGCGCGTTGTAGGCTTCCAAGTCGGCGACGAAATGGTTGATCACGTCGACATACTGGCTGGTCATCGACTGGAAACGGCCGACGGACTGCGAGCGGGCTCCGCTCCCTGCCGCCAGAATCGCTTGTCCCAGCGGCCGGATGCGCTCGCTCCACTCAGCCGAGACGTTCTTGAAGTCCAGCTGGATTTGCGCCGTGCGCGGCACCAGCAGCGGACGTGCGCTATCGCCCCGTTTCAGTACCGCCAAAGTCTGGTCGTAGTGGGTGATGGCGGTCTCTACCACCTCGCGCGGCAGCTTGCCGTCATGAAAACGCTGCACGTCCAGCGATAGCCGGGTGACGCGCATGCGCAGGCTGCCGGCATCGTTGATGGCGGCCGCGCCCCCTTCGAGCTGCCAGGACAGCCACAACGTCGCGCCGATGGCGCTCAGCGCCATCAACAATACCGCCAGCAGTGCGCCGATGATCTTGGCCGACAGCCGGAAGCCCAGCGGCCGGGACAGTTCGGGAGGGGAAGACAGGCTCATGTATCAGGTTTCTGGATAGGGCACACCAGCGGCAAAAAGCTGTTCTGCTGCGCGTCGAAGCCCCACAACGCGCCGTCATGGATATCGAAATACCAGCCGTCCAGCAGCAGCGCTCCTTGTTCCACCCGCTCACGCAGCCACGGGTAAGACAGCAGGTTGTCGATGGATACCAGGATCGCCGCCTTCTCGCACGCCCGCAAACGCTCCTCGTCGCTGGCATCGGCATAACCGGCCTCGACGAAACGCCTGGCCGGCTCGGCGATGTCCAGCCAGCGCTTCAACGCGCTGGACTCGTCGGCCGAGCGCTGCATCAGGGCGCGGATGCCGCCGCAACAGGCGTGGCCGAACACAATGATACGCTCAACCTTGAGCGACAGCACGGCAAACTCCAGCGCCGCCGCCACGCTGGCATGGGACAGCGTCTCGTCGCAGGGCGGCACCAGATTGGCGACGTTGCGCACGATGAACAGCTCGCCCGGCTCCGACCCGGTCAGGGTGGCCGGGTGCACGCGTGAATCGCAGCAGCCGATCACCAGCGTGCTCGGACGCTGGCCGTGACGCAGCTCGTCAAACAGGTCCAGCTCGCCAAAGTAGCGTGACTGGAATCGGCGAAATCCTTGCAGCAGGGGTTCGACCGACTGCATGTCACCCGCCAGTCATCGACATGAAGCGCAGGATCTTGGTCGGCTTCTCGCGGAACTCGTGCTTCTCCGGCTTGAGCTCGATGGCAGTACGGATGGCGTCCTCCAGTCCGGCATCGCTGATGCCGGCGCGCAACAAGGGACGCAGCTCGAAGCGCTCTTCCTGCCCCAGGCACATGTAGAGCGTGCCATCCACCGACAGCCGCAGGCGGTTGCAGGTGGCGCAGAAGTGTTGGGAAATCGGCGTGATGACGCCCAGCGAGAACGCGTTGTCGCGAGTTTTCCAGTACCGGGCCGGACCGCCGCCGAGCGTCTCGGCCTGCGGCACCAGATCAAAGGTCTGGCGCAGCTTCTCCAGCACCGGCTGCAAATCGAGGTAATGCGCCGACTGTCCGGTCTCGCCCATCGGCATCGCTTCGATCAAGCGCAGCACGAAACCCTGCTCGATGCAGAACGCCACCATGCTCTCGATCTCGGACTCGTTGACATCCTTCATCGCCACCATGTTGATCTTGATCGGGGCGAAGCCGACGGCCTTGGCCGCCTTCAGACCGTCCATGATCAATGGCAGGCTGTCGCGACCGGTAATCTCGTGCATGCACTCGCGCTTGAGCGAGTCGAGGCTGATGTTCAGGCGGTTCACGCCGCCCTGAAACAGTGCATCGGCGTGGCGCGAGAGCTGCGTGGCGTTGGTGGTGAGCGACAGGTCGTCGAGCCCCTCGAGGGCGGACAGGCGACCCGCCAGTTGCGGCAGGTTGCGCCGCAATAGCGGCTCGCCGCCGGTCAGGCGCACCCTTCGGGTTCCCAGCCGCACGAAGGCCGCGACCACGCGCTCGATCTCGTCGAAGGTCAGCCAGTTCTCCGGCTCCTCGAAGTTCTTGAAACCTTTGGGAATACAGTAGGTACAGCGCAGATCACATCGGTCGGTCACCGATAGCCGCAGGTACTCGATGGTGCGGCCGAAACGGTCGGTCAGCATGGCGACTCCAGACGGGGAACGCTCCCCGGGCTTAAGCTTTTCAACATTCAGTATATAGAAAGCAAAAGCCGTGCACAGTCCCACAAACGACCACCTTCTCCTACACCGAAGTGACTAGAGCCCGTCATGGACGTGGTCATAAGCCGCGCCAGGCATGGAAGGCGACTTTCGTTGGCGCCGTCTACCAACAGAAAATCGGCGATTAAATGCTATTAGTATAAATAGATTGATAACACATGCCAAAAGTCTATCCTTGAAGGGTCGTACCCATTCCACCC
>JACPUY010000045.1 GCA_016192025.1 Pseudogulbenkiania sp.
CCTGGATAGCTACAAGCTGTTCAGCGCCTACCTCAAGAAGCCGACGCCGGCGAGCGAGCTGCGCCTGCTCGATCAGGATGGGGTAGTTTTTGCCGGGGTGATCGGCTGAAGCCAGCTTGGCCGAAACGGGGCTTCGGCCAAGCGTGTGGTGGTGTGTGCAGGTTCAGTCGTGCATGGCGAGGAAGCCGCGCAGCCGGCTCTCGATGATGCGCGGGTTCTCGCCGTGGCCGATGGCGACCAGCCCTTCGACGATCAGCTCGCGCATCGCCACCTCGGCGGCCACCAGGTTCTTCAGCTTGTTGGCGATCGGCAGGAACAACAGGTTGGCCGAACCGACGCCGTAGATGGTGGCGACGAAGGCCACGGCGATGCCGGCACCGAGCTTGGACGGGTCGGACAGGTTTTCCATCACGTGGATCAGCCCCAGCACCGCGCCCAGGATGCCCATGGTCGGGGCGTAGCCCCCGGCCGACTCCCAGATGCGGGTGGCCTGTTTGCGGGCGTGCTCGAACATCGAGATCTCCACCTCCATCACCGAGCGCAGCGTTTCCGGCTCGGTGCCGTCCACCAGCATCTGTAGCGCCTTGCGATTGAATGGGTCGCGCTGTTGGGCGACGTAGCCTTCCAGCGCCAGCAGGCCGCCTTTGCGTGCGCTCTGGCTCCAGTGGATCACGTCGCGGATGGTCTTTTCATGGTCCAGCTGCGGCGGCTGGAACACCCAGCGCGCCATGCGCAGCCCGGTCATGAACTGCTTGGGCGTGCTTTGCAGCATGACGGCGCTGGCGGTGCCGCCAATGACGATCATGAACGCGGTCAGCTGGAACAGCGAGCCGATATGCCCGCCTTCCAGCGCCTGACCGGCGACGATGGCGGTCAGTCCCCCGATGATGGCGATGATGCTGATCTTGTCCAAAACGGCGTTCCGTTGTTGTGGTTGTTCTGGCGGAGACGGCAGGGCTTACAGCCACTCCCGGAGCTTGGCCCGCACGCGGGCGATGGCTTGGCTGTGCAACTGACAGACGCGTGACTCGGACACGCCGAGCACCGCGCCGATTTCCTTCAGGTTCAGTTCCTGTTCGTAATACAGCGCCATCACCAGCTGGTCGCGTTCCGGCAGCGTCTTGATGGCGTCGACCAGCGCGCTGCGGAAGTGGCCGTCGGCCAGGCTGGCGAACGGGTCGACGGCGTTGTCGTCGGCCACGTTGGCCACGGCATCGTCGGCCGATTCGCCGTCGCTGTCGGCCAAGTCGCCGAAATGCTGCAGCGACACCCCCTTGCACTCGCCCAGCATGGCCTGGTAGTCGGTGAGTGTGAGGCCGAGGAAGTCGGCGATTTCCGACTCCTGCGGCGGGCGGCCCTCGCGCTGTTCCAACTGGTGGATGGCGTCCTCGATCTGCTTGGCCTGACGGCGCGCCTGGCGCGGCAGCCAATCCTCGCGCCGCAATTCGTCCAGCATCGCCCCGCGGATGCGCTGGCTGGCGAAGGTTTCGAACTGCACCCCCTGCGCCGGGTCGAACTGGCGCGCGGCATCGATCAGGCCGATGATGCCGACCTGGATCAGGTCGTCCAGCTCGACCGAGGCCGGCAGCCGGGCAATCAGCAGTTTGGCGATTTTCTTGACCAGCGGGGCGTGGGCCTCGACGTCGATGTCGCCCTGGCCCATGGTGCTGGTGTACGCCCTGCGTTTCAGCGATGGCAGGGTCATCGTGTCTTTCCTCCCTCGGCCCAGTCTCGCGAGGCCGCGATCAGTACGTCCATGAAGCCGGCCTCGGGGCGCGCCGCTTCGGGGGAATGCCATTGTGGCAGCATCGCCGCCAGCTGGGAAAAGGCGATGGCCGATTCGCTGTCCGGGAAGGCCTCCATCAGCGGCCGGTGCAGGCTGCGGCTGCGCTTGACCGCCATATCCTGCGGCACGAAGCCGACCCAGCGCAGCGCCACGTTGAGAAACTCGCCGGTCACGGTAGACAACCGCTGGAACAGCTCGCGCGCCTCTTCCAGGTGACGCACGCGGTTGACCAGCACGTTGAAGCGCTGGCGGCCGTACAGTGTCGCCAGCCGTTTGATGGTGGCGTAGGCCATGGTCAGCGATTCCGGCGCCGGGGTTAGCACCAGCACCAGGTTGTCGGCCACGCTGGCCGGCACCGGATCGTGCGCCGGGTTGGGGACATCCACCAGCAGCATGTGGCTGTCGCGCTCCAGCGAACCGAACTCGCTGCCCAGCCGCAGCCACAACTGGGCCGAAAAGCGTGCGCGGTCTTCCGGCCGCGCGTACAGGTTGAGCAGGCTCACGCCGTGGCGCGACTGCGTCATCATGGTGTCGAGGCCGCCCGGTCCGACCATCTGGGTCTCCAGCGTCGCCGTGGTCGGCACGCCGAGCTGGCGCGCTAGTTGCTGCCCCGCCTGGCAGTCGATCAGCAAGGGCCGGCAGCCGGCCCAGGCGAGCCCGGTGCCGAGCCCGGCCACCAGCGTGCTGACGCCGCTGCCTTCGGCGCCGACGAAGGCAAAACTGGGCCCCCGCACCGGCTGGGCGGCAAGACGGCGCAAACTGGCGGCCTGATCCTGCATGTCACAACCAGCCGGCCTGAGCCGCGTTCATGATCGGCAATTCGTCGCCTTGCAGCGCGAACGGCGAATTCTGGTGCGGGGAGCGCATGGCGCGGTCGATCAGGAAGGCGGCGCTGGCCATGTGCAGGTCTTCCGGTACGCGCTGGCCGTTGGTGATGTAGAACATCTTCAACCGGTTGCGGATGATCACGTCCAGGCTTGGTCCCATCGCCACGCTCTCGTCGATCTTGGACAGGATGCAGCCGGCCAGTCCGTGGCCGCGGTAATGCCGCACCACATCTTCCAGCGTGTGGCCGTCGGCGTTGGCCGCCATCAGCAGGATGCGCTGGATTTCGCGCCCGGCGCCGTCAAACATCTGGGTCTGGGCGGCGACCCGGGCGTCGCGCTGGCCCATGCCGACGGTGTCGATGAACACGATGTGGCGCGAGGCCAGGTCGGCCAGCGTCAGCTGCAGTTCCGATTCGTTCTGGATCGAGTACACCGGCACGCCGAGGATCTTGCCATAGATGCGCAACTGGTCCTGGGCGCCGATCCGGTAGCTGTCGGTGGTGATCAGCGCCACGTGCTGCGCGCCGAACTTCATCGTGGCGCGGGCGGCCAGCTTGGCCACCGTGGTGGTCTTGCCGACCCCGGTGGGGCCGACCAGGGCAAACACCCCGCCCCGTTCCATCACGTCGCGGTCGGCATCGGCGCACTTGAGGTTGTGCATCAGCGCCGAGCGCGCCCATTTCAGCGTCACATCACCCTGGTACTGCGCCGGCATCTTGTCGATCAGCTGGCGGATCAGCGTGGCGCTCAGGCCGATGGACAGCAGATGCTTGAACAGCTCGATGCGGTTGGGGGCGCGGCCTTCCAGGTCCGACCAGGCGAAGCTGGCCAGCTGGCTTTGCAGCAGGCTGCGCAAGAGCTTGATCTCTTCGCCGATGTGCTTGAGCTCCTGCGACACCTCCTCGGGCTCTTCCGGCGCGGCCGGCAGCGCCGGGCTCGGCTTGGGCGCCGCGGGAGGGGCTGGCTGGGGCGGGGCGGGAGTCGCGGCGGCCGTCGGCGGTGGCGGCGGTGGTGTGGTTGCCCGGGCGGGCGGGAAGGCGGCGCTGGCGGCGAGCTGGCTGGGCGACGGGGCGGCAGGGGCGGGGGCTTCCAGCGGCTCTACCGGCAGCGCGTAGGTGCGTGCCAGTGCACGGTTGACCGCGCCGCCGTTGGCGGCCGGGGTGACCGGTGCCGGGCGGCTGGCCGCCGGCACATGGCGCGGCGGGTGCTTGCTGGTCGAGGTGGACAGGGTGGTCGCCAGGTTGGCGACGTCGGCATCGGCCACGGCCATGATTTCCACCCCCCCGCCCATGGTCGGGCGGTTGGACAGAATCAGCGCGTCGGCCCCCAGCTCCTCTCGGACCTGTCTGAGTGCATCGCGCGTGGTTTTGCCGAAGAACTTTTTGACCACCATCTATTGTTAGCCCTTGCTACCCCCGATGACCGCGATTATACGAATGGATTTATTGTCCGGTATTTCATTATGCGAGATCACGCGCAACTGTGGGAGGGCTCGCCGCAAAAAACGCGCCAGTAGCGGGCGCAAGCCCGGCGGAGTGAGCAGCACCGGATTGTAGCCCTGGTTCTCCATCTGTTCCGATTGCTGGGCGGCGCTGGCCAGCAGGTTTTCGGCCAGACCCGGCTCCAGTCCGCCGCCGGCCTTGGACTGCACCGCCTGCAACAGCACGTTTTCCAGCGCCGGGTCGAGCGTCATCAGCGGCAGCTCCGTCTCGCCCGGGAACAGCTGCTGGACGATCACGCGCGCCAGCGCGGTGCGCACGGCGGCGGTCAGTTCGTCGATGTCCTGCGTCACGCCGATGTGGTCGGCCAGCGTTTCGACGATGGTACGGAAGTCGCGGATGTGGATGCCGTCGGTCAGCAGATGTTGCAGCACCTTCTGCAGCGAGGCCACCGACACCACTTTGGGTACCAGGTCCTCGATCAGCTTCGGCGATTCCTTGGCCTGGTGGCTGATCAGCGCCTGCACCTCCTCGCGGCCTAGCAGTTCGGCGGCGTGGGTGTTCAGCAGGTTGGAGAGGTGGGTGGCGACCACGGTGCTGGTGTCGACCACGGTGTAGCCCAGCGTCTGCGCCTCGTCGCGCTTGCCGGCGTCGATCCACACCGCCGGCAGGCCGAAGGCCGGGTCGGTGGTGGCCATGCCCTTCAGCTCGCCGCTGACCCGCCCCGGATTGATGGCGAGAAACTGCCCGATATAGGCCTCGCCGCTGCCGATCTCCACCCCCTTCATCAGGATGCGGTAGGCGTTGGGCTTGATCTCCAGGTTGTCGCGGATGTGCACCGCCGGTACCAGAAAGCCCAGTTCCTGCGCGATCTTCTTGCGGATGCCGCGGATGCGCCGCAAGAGCTCGCCGTCCTGGTTGCGGTCGACCAGCGGGATCAGCCGGTAGCCGACTTCCAGCCCGAGCTGGTCGACGTGCTGCACGTCGCTCCAGCTGACTTCGGCCATCTGCTGTTCGCTCGGCGGCGACGGCGGAGCCGTCTTGGCCAGTTGCGCCTGCTGCTCGCTGGCGCGCTGGCGTTTTTCCATCGCCCAGCCGAGGCCGGCCAAGAGGCTGGCGATCAACAGGAAGGCGAAGTGCGGCATGTTGGGAATCATGCCGATGATGCCGATCACCGCGGCGGTGATGTACAGCACCGACGGTTTGGTGAAGAGCTGGCCGAGGAACTGCTCGGACAGGTCCTTCTCGGTGCCGACGCGCGACACCACGATGCCGGCGGCGGTGGAGATGATCAGGCCGGGGATCTGCGCCACCAGGCCGTCGCCGATGGTCAGCAGGGTGTAGGTCTCGGCTGCCTGGCCGACCGGCAGGTCGTGCTGCACCACGCCGACGATCAGCCCGCCGACGATGTTGATCAGGATGATCATGATGCCGGCCATGGCGTCGCCACGGACGAACTTGGAGGCACCGTCCATGGCGCCGAAGAAGTTGGCTTCCTCGGCGATGGTGGAGCGGCGCTTGCGGGCGTCTTCCTCGCCGATCAGGCCGGCGTTGAGGTCGGCGTCGATCGCCATCTGCTTGCCGGGCATGGCGTCCAGCGTGAAGCGCGCGCTCACTTCGGCGATGCGGCCGGCGCCCTTGGTGATCACCACGAAGTTGATGATGGTCAGGATGACGAACACCACGACACCGATGGCGACGTTGCTGCCGACCAGGAAGTGCGAGAACGACTCGATCACCTTGCCGGCGGCGTCGGGCCCGGTATGGCCCTGCAGCAGGATCACCCGGCTGGAGGCGACGTTGAGCGACAGCCTGAGCAGCGTGGTGACCAAGAGCACCGACGGGAAGGCCGAGAAATCCAGCGGCTGGCGCACGTTGATGCCGACCAGCAGCACGATCACCGACACGGCGATGTTGAAGGTGAAGAAGATGTCGAGGATGATCGGCGGCAACGGCAGCACCATCATCGTCAGGATGAGGATGATCAGGACCGGGCCCGCCAGCCGGGTGAGATTGAGGCGTTTCAGTTGCTCGAGAAAAGTATCCATGCCCGCTTAAGGGTTAGCTGTCGGCGCCGCATCTTGCTGGCGTTTGGTTTCCGGGTCAAGGTCGGCGGGCACCTCGACGCGCTCGGGGTAAACCGGGGCCAGTCCGCCGTTGTATTCGTAGACCTTGAGCTGGTAGACGTAGGCGAGAATCTGCGCCGCTGCGCCGTACAGCCGGGACGGCACTTCCTCGCCCAGTTCGGCGTGGAAATACAACGCCCGTGCGAAGCTGGGCACGCGCATCACGGTGACGCGGTGTTCGCGGCCGGTTTCGATGATCTTTTCGGCCAGCTTCAGCCGGCCCTTGGCGATCACCTGCGGCGCGCGCATGCCCTCGGTGTACTTGAGCGCCACGGCGTAATGGGTCGGGTTGGTGACGATCACGTTGGCCGACGGAATCTCCTGCATCATGCGCCGCTGCGCTGCCTGGCGCTGCAGCTGGCGGATGCGCCCCTTCACTTCCGGCGAGCCTTCCTGCTCCTTGTATTCCTGCTTGACCTCTTCCTTGGTCATGCGCAACTGTTTGTGGTAGTTCCAGAGCTGGAACGGCACATCGACCACGACCAGCAGCAGCATGGCACCGACCACCATCAGGAAGGTATGGAAGGTTAGTTCCATCATCTTGCCCAGCGCCGTTTCCAGCGGCATGGCGATCAGCCCGATCAGGTCGGTGCGCTCGTTCCAGATCACCCAGGTGGCGACGCCGCCGATCACCATGCTCTTCAGGATGGCCTTGAACGCCTCGGTCAGCGCGCTGAGTGAGAACATGCGCTTGATGCCGTGGGCCGGGTTGAGTTTGGACAGCTTGGGCTCGATGCTCTTGAAGGTCAGGTTCCAGCCGCCGACCAGGAGCGGAGCGACCACGGCCACGAGCGCCAGCCCGCCGAATATCGGCATGAGCTGCAGCAGCGTATCGATCAGGGCTTCCTTGAAGCGCAGCAGCACCGGCTCGGTGTGCTGCACCATGTCGTGGTCGAAGGTGAACAGCCGGCGCATCAGCTGCATGATGAAGTCGCCGAGGCGCTCCCCTAACAACATCAGCAGCACCACGCCGGTCATGGTCACGGCGAACGTCGACAGCTCGCGCGAGCGCGGGATGTTGCCTTCGTCGCGGGCCTGCTGCAGCCGTCGTCCGGTTGCGGCTTCTGTTCGTTCGAGGTCGGAATCTTCTGCCATCGTGGCGCTGTCGATGCAAATGCAATGAAAATGGCGGAGCCGCTAGCCTACCATGATTCGGGTCGTGGCCGGCCGGCAAGTAGTGGCGCATCGGCCTGCCGGGTGTGGGCAGATCGGGTACAATCGGCGCATCCCATTCCGGCTGTCGACATGAAACAGTACCTCGACCTGATGCGGCACGTGCGCGAGCGCGGCCATTACAAATCCGACCGTACCGGCACCGGTACGCTGTCCGTTTTCGGCTACCAGATGCGCTTCGATCTGGCCGACGGTTTTCCGCTCTTGACCACCAAGAAGCTGCACCTGAAGTCCATCGCGCACGAACTGCTGTGGTTTTTGTCCGGCGACACCAACATCCGCTATCTCAAGGACAACGGCGTGTCGATCTGGGACGAGTGGGCGGACGAGAACGGCGAGCTGGGCCCGGTCTACGGCTACCAGTGGCGTAGCTGGCCGGCGCCGGACGGCCGCCACATCGACCAGATCGCCAACGTGGTCGAGATGATCAGAAAGAACCCGGATTCGCGCCGGCTGATCGTGTCGGCATGGAACCCGGCGCTGGTCGACGAGATGGCGCTGCCGCCGTGCCACGCGCTGTTCCAGTTCTACGTGGCCGACGGCCGGCTTTCGTGCCAGCTGTACCAGCGCTCGGCTGACATCTTCCTCGGCGTGCCGTTCAACATTGCCTCGTATGCCTTGCTGACGATGATGGTGGCGCAGGTGTGCGGCCTGAAACCGGGCGAGTTCGTGCACACGCTGGGTGACGCGCACCTGTACAGCAACCATCTGGAACAGGCCGAGGAGCAACTGGCGCGGGATCCGCGCCCGCTGCCGCTGATGAAGATCAATCCGGAGGTGACCGACCTGTTCGCCTTCCGCTTCGAGGACTTCGTGCTGGAAGGCTACGACCCGCATCCGCACATCAAGGCCAAGGTGGCGGTATGACGACACCCTGCATTACCCTGGTGGCGGCGATGGCGGCGAACCGCGTCATCGGCATCGACAACCGGCTGCCCTGGCATCTGCCCGAGGACCTGAAGCATTTCAAGACGGTGACGCTGGGCAAGCCGGTGATCATGGGGCGCAAGACCTACGACTCGATCGGCCGTCCGCTACCGGGGCGGCGTAATATCGTGGTGACGCGCCAGTACGGCTGGAGTGCCGCCGGCGTGGAGGTGGCTCATGGCCTGGAGGCGGCCCTAGCGCTGGTAGTGGAGGCCGAGTCCGCCTGCGTGATCGGTGGCGCCGAGCTGTACCGCCAGGCCTTGCCCTTGGCCCATCGCCTGGAGCTGACCGAAATCGCCGAATCGTACCAGGGAGACGCGTATTTCCCGGACTTCAGTCTCGACGAGTGGTGTGAAGTGCAACGCGAGGCGCATCGCAGCGAACAGGGCCTCGGCTATGCCTTCGTAAGCTATCAGCGCCGCTGAGAGCGCCCACCTTGGCCGAAAGCGCCGCCGGAATGACTGCCCGGCAGCGCTTTCTACGACACCCCTGCCAGCGCCTCGGCCGAGGCGGCGGCCAGCCGGCTGTAATCGGCGCCAAACTGCCCGAGCAGTTCCTTGAGCTTAGTGATGTCGCGCGCAATGATGGTCTTCAGCAGCTCTTCCAGAAAGGCGTAGGTGCGCTCCACCTGCGGCGAGCCGGCGCGCAGGATGGCGTACAGGCAGCGCTGGGTCAATGGCAGCAGGTCGCGCAAGGTGCTTTCGATGTAGTGATTGCCGGCAAAGCCGTACAGCGCCTCCAGGAAGGCGACACCCTGCTGGTAGAAACCCGGGATGTCGTTGTGCCGGCGGCTGTTTTCCAGTTGTCCCAAGAGTTCGAAGAAGCGGGCGAGATCGTCGTTCTGCCACTGCCGCGCCATATTGACCACCACCGTATCCAGCAGCAGAAACCACAGGCCGAAAAAGTCGTGTACGTCCCTGGCGCTGATGCTGGCCACCACGGCGCCGCGGCGCGGGTAAATGCTGACCAGGTGGCGGCGTTGCAGGATCAGCAGCGCTTCGCGCACCGAGCCGCGGCTGACATCCAGCTCGCTGGCGATGCGTAGCTCTTGTATCCGCTCCCCCGGCTGCATCAATCCCAGAATGATCTGGTTACCCAGGTGCTGGGCGATCTGCTCGGTGAGGGAATCGTTAGCCCTGAACCTCATGCCTTTCTCCTGAATAGAGCGTCTTTATTGTCGCCGGTGGATGAGCTGCTTGCCGGATGGATGGCCTGACGAGAGCGTCAGTTTAGCCTGAGCTCCGGCCTTGTGGGGGATATACGCGCGGGAATTCATAGCTTGCTGTGGCCAGCACGGCGGGCGCGTATTGTATAAGGTCTGGCCTGGGCTCAGCCGTCGCTCAGCTGGCGGAAGGTGCGGCGGGCGAACACCAGATCCTGCCAGCTCTTGGCCTTGTCCGGCAGGTTGCGCAGCAGGTAGGCCGGGTGGAAGCTGACGATCAGCGGCACGTCGTGATAGCGGTGCACCCGGCCACGCAGACGCGCGATGCTTTCGCTACTGTCGAGCAGGGTCTGCGCGGCAAAGCGCCCCAGCGCCAGGATCAGGGTCGGGCGGATGTACTCGATCTGCTGGCGCAGGTAGTCCTGGCAGGCGACGATCTCGTCGGCCGACGGGTTGCGGTTGCCGGGCGGGCGGCACTTGAGCACGTTGGCGATGTACACGTCGTGCGCCGTATCGAGACCGATGGCGGCGAGCATGTTGTCGAGCAGTTGCCCGGCCCGCCCGACGAACGGTTTGCCTTGCCGGTCCTCCTGCTCGCCGGGGGCTTCGCCGATGATCAGCCAGCGGGCCTGGGGATTGCCGCGGCCGAATACCGTCTGGGTGCGTGTCTCGCAGA
>JACPUY010000053.1 GCA_016192025.1 Pseudogulbenkiania sp.
AGCGCCGATGATAGTGCGGCATTCGCCGTGTGAAAGTAGGACACCGCCAGACTCCCCACATCGCTGAGCGAATCACAGATTCGCACGCAGTCAAAGCCCAGCTCAACCGAGCTGGGCTTTGTGCATTCAAGCCCTGCCAAATCCCCTGCTTCGGCCCGTCTTGGCCGTGGAAATCGATCAAAGAAAAAAAGGCCGGAAGCCCGGCCTTTGCAAAAGGGCATCGACCTATTACTTTTTGGTCTTGACTTGCTGCCAGAGACGAGTGGTTAGGCGCTGGATTTTCGGGTCCATCGGCAGCATGACGAAGCTGTTCTGGATGTCCTGCTTGGTCGGGAAGATGGACGGGTTGTTCAGGTGCTTTTTGTCGATGTATTTGCGTGCTTCCAGGCTGCCCGGGGCGTAAGTCACGGTGTTGGCATTGGCTGCCGCCACTTTAGCGCTCATGTTGTAATCGATGAATTTGTACGCGTTATCGACGTTTTTGGCATCTTTCGGGATGACCATGCTGTCGATCCAGATGGCCACACCTTCTTTCGGTATCAACGGGTTGATCTTGACCTTGTTCTTGGCTTCTTCGGCACGGGTCTTGGCGATGTTGAGGTCGCCACCGTAACCGTATACCAGACACAGGTTGCCGTTGGCCAGTTCGTTGATATAGCCGGAAGAGGAGAAGCGGGTGATGTACGGGCGGATGGTTTTCAGCAGGGCGGCCGCTTCCTTGTAGTCGGCCTCGTTCTTGCTGGCGGGGTCCTTGCCGAGGTATTTCAGGACCATCGGGAACACTTCACCCGGAGAGTCGAGTACGCTGACGCCGCAGGATTTCAGCTTGGCGACATATTCCGGCTTGAACAGCATGTCCCATTGTTTCTCCGGCAGCTTGCCGCCCAGTGCCTTGGTGGCCTTGTCGGTATTGATGCCGATGGTGTTGACCCCCCAGAAATAAGGGACAGCGTACTTGTTGTCCGGATCGAACTTGGTCATCAGTTTGAGCAGTTCAGGATCCAGTGCCTTGTAATTGCTCAGCTTGGACTTGTCGAGGGGTTGGTAGATGCCGGCCTGGATCTGCTTGGCCAGGAACTGGTTGGTGGGTACGACGATGTCGTAGCCAGACTTGCCAGTGAGCATCTTGGCCTGCAGGATCTCATTGCTGTCGTAGACGTCGTAACGAACCTTGATGCCGGTCTGTTTTTGAAAGTTGGGAATGGTGTCTTCGGCGATATAGTCCGACCAGTTGTACACATTCAGGACGTTGCTGGCGGCATAGCTGGCCGAGGTAGCAACCGCCATGGCACTGGCAACGAGGATGGTGGCCTTGCATTTCATATGACACTCCTTCGACGAGGGTTACGATCTAGAGCCTGGTAGGCGTAAGTCGACATAACTGCTGTCATGTCTGGAAAACGCTTATCTTATAACGGTCGACTTGCTATGGTTGGGTTGATCAGCAGATTGTCATTTAACCTGCTCCGCCGGGTGCGGGCAAGCCTTTTGTCATGCACGTTGAGCAGGACATTAATGTGTTATTTTCCCAGTCGTTTCACTTTGTCAAGGAATGGGGCGGATTGTGCGGATTTGGCATTGGCTCGGAGTCTGCATGGCGGCGCTGCTTCGTCAGCCAGCATCCTGCCGGAAGCAGCGGGTATTCAGGTCAATTTCGGCACGTCACCCAGGTGCTCGTATTGCGGCGTCCCTGCCGGGGGCCAAGCTTCAAAGCTACTGTTTACGGGGAAAGAAGGACAAGAAGACGTCAGCAATGCGGCTGGGCCGCGCAGACGCCCACACCGACCCTCCGGACATCCTGTACTTCGGCTGACGCAAAGGAAAAGGGCAACGAATCTCTTCGTTGCCCTCCATCAGGCCCTTATCGCGGGCCAGCCATCAACACGCTAAGGGCTGGGCCGAGGCGGGGGTGTTCGTTACCTGCGTGGCCTGACTCAGGCCGGCTCTGCCGCCAGCGGGGTCTCGTCAAACTGCAACTCCACCTTGTCGTTGGCGTCGATCGTCACCGTGACCTCGCCGCCGTCCACCAGCCGGCCGAACAGCAGCTCGTCGGCTAGCGCCTTGCGGATGGTGTCCTGGATCAGCCGGGCCATCGGGCGGGCGCCCATCAGCGGATCGAAGCCATTCTTCGCCAGGAAGCTGCGCAGCGTGTCGGTGAAGTGGATGTCGACTTTCTTCTCGGCCAGCTGATGCTCCAGCTGCATCAGGAACTTGTCCACTACCTGCAGGATGATGTTCTCGTCCAGCATGCGGAACGGGATGGTGGCATCCAACCGGTTGCGGAATTCCGGACTGAACAGGCGCTTGATGTCGGCCATCTCGTCCCCGGTCGCCTTGCTGCTGGTGAAGCCGACCGAGGGCTTGGACAGCGACTCGGCGCCGGCATTGGTAGTCATGACGATGATCACATTGCGGAAATCGGCCTTGCGACCGTTATTGTCGGTCAGTGTGCCGTGATCCATCACCTGCAGCAGGATGTTGTAGATGTCCGGGTGCGCCTTCTCGATCTCGTCCAGCAGCAGCACCGCGTAGGGGTGCTTGTTGATGGCCTCGGTCAGCAGGCCGCCTTGTTCGAAGCCGACATATCCCGGCGGTGCGCCGATCAGGCGCGACACCGCGTGGCGTTCCATGTATTCCGACATGTCGAAGCGCAGCATCTCCACGCCGAGGAAGTAGGCCAGCTGCTTGGCCACTTCGGTCTTGCCGACCCCGGTGGGGCCGGAGAACAGGAAGGAGCCGATCGGCTTTTGCGGGTTGCCCAGACCTGAGCGCGCCATCTTGATGGCGGTGGCCAGCGCTTCGATGGCCTTGTCCTGGCCGAACACCACGCTGCGCAGGTCCCGTTCCAGGTTCTTCAGCACGTTCTTGTCGTTGGATGACACGGTCTTGGC
>JACPUY010000050.1 GCA_016192025.1 Pseudogulbenkiania sp.
AGCGCAACGCCCCTCGTTGGATCAAGGCGCTGACTCGCTTCGGCTTCATCCCCGCCGCAGCTTGACTCGCCGGCCATCCATTTCGATGACTTGAGAGAGTCAGGCCTTTGCTCGCCTTCGATCTCGGTTCTTTCACGTTAATGAGAGGCCAGGTCAGGCCAGAATCCTTCATCGCCTGGAAGCAAATGAACAGGATGTCGATCAGGAATTCCATCTTTTCCAGGGACACGCCCAGCCGCTGCTGGACCAGCACGGAGCCCAATAGGTGGGGCTGGGCACGGAAGATCTCATCGGCCAGCCCCTCCTTCTGCTTCCTATCCATCGCACGCACCTTGGTGATGGCTTGAGCGAGGGTGTTGGGGGAGATTCGGCTCATTTGGCTTTCCCCGCTTGCTCGGCGGGAATGAAGGGGATCAGCCCTTTCTCATAGGCTAGTCGCTGCAATTCAACAGGAGCATGGCGAATGTCGATCACCAACCCGTTGACCCGCAGCATCCACACCATCGGGTTGTCCACGAGTCGGCTGGGCAAGGTCCATTCGGGCGAAAGTGTTCCCATCTTGAGGACATTCCGGATTTCCTTAGACTTGTTCTGCCCGGTGCTTTCAGCGATCCCGAAAAATTCGTAGATGACCTTTGGCTTGCAGTGGGGAGTCTGGGAGGAGTCATCCAGGTAATTGATCCGGCCCACCGCGTGCACGGCAGCCGCTGCCCATACATTCTCCTTGCCCCTCAACAGCGGTGAGGGGCGCTTCCTGGCCAGGGCACCCAAAACACGGTGGATCATCTGGCGATATTCGTCGTTGAGATGCTTGACACAGAACGCGTCAGTGAGGGCAGTAATGGCAGCGAACTTGTCTGCCATGGCTTTCGGAATTTTTTCGGATGAGGACATCGGATAACGTCATTTATTAAAGGATGCTATTGTCGCAGAATGTGCGTGATCCAACCCAATAAGGAGGTCGGGTGCGACGCCCGGGGTGCCCGTTCGCCAGGTGTAGTCCAAGTACGCTCCCACCCGCCTAGAATTCGTTGCCCATCGTGACCCAATAGTGCCAATCTTCAACGGCTTGCTTTGTCCCCTCATCAGTAACACGAATAGGCTTCAGTTGGGCTAATGGCACCGCCAATCCTTCTCTCTCCCAGCGTATGGTGACGAACATTTCGTGCTCACATTCTTCTTCGCCAGCCATGCCGATGACTTCCACTTCATCTTTGACCTGCAGCGGAGAGATCGCACGCGTGGCAATGCAAGTCGCGGTGAATGGGAGCTGTAGCTGGTCTTCCAAGTAGTAGTAGTACCAGCCCATGGCCCGCTCATGGGCTTCGTAGGCATCGACGACGATTTCCATCGTAATGCGCTCTTCGCGCTCAGGATCAGTCTTCGACTTAGCTTTAGCCATAGTTTTTTTCCGATCTCCAGTGGATCAAGATGAGGGGCAAGCCAAGTGTGGGCCTGCAACCAAGTTGGTCGATACATCCAGATGATCGACGTTCCAGCCAAAGGCGCGGATACTCCAGCCACTGGGCCATGGACACCCCAGAAGCCGCCTGAGGATAGGCATTCACACGTACTTTTTTGGGAGTTTCCAGAGTCCTCTCCCTCCGAGTCCCAGCCCTGCAAGCTTTACAATCAACCCCGGGGCGAGGGTGTGTCAAGGCTTTGGATCTGGAAGCGGGTGCGCAGAAGTACTGTAATTTCGTAGCAAAGTACTTTGAAGTCGTAGCGATGGACTGCTGATGGTCTACCGGCATCCAACCCCATCCAGAAGTTGATGTGGGTTGAAATTCTATTGAATACAAAAAAGCCCTGAATAATCAGGGCTTTAATGTGGTTGACTGGCGGAGAGGGAGGGATTCGAACCCTCGGTACGCTCGCACGTACGCCTGATTTCGAGTCAGGTACATTCGACCACTCTGCCACCTCTCCGCGGTCAATGAGAGGTGAATTATATGGATGAGATTCGGCCTTGTCAAACATTTGGCGCCATTCTGCGTTTCCTCGTGGCGCTTGGTACACTGGGCGCACGACAGCTTGGCCGACACCATCGGCCGGTCGCCTTTTATCCCGACTGATCGTAGTCGCTTCAACAGCAGAGGGCAGTGTGAAACTAGCATCCCGTCTCGACAGTATTTCCCCATTCCAGGTCATGGCGATCCTGGAGAAGGCCCGCGCCTTGCAGGCGCAGGGGCACGACGTGATCCACCTAGAGGTGGGCGAGCCGGATTTCGCCACGCCGCCGGCCATCGTCGAGGCCGGGCGGCAGGCGCTCGCCCAGGGTGATACCTTCTACACCGCCGCACAGGGCCTGCCGGAACTGCGCCAGGCGATTGCCGGCTTCTACGCTAGCCGCCATGGTGTGACGCTGGACTCGGCGCGCATCATCGTCACGCCAGGCGCGTCCGGCGCGCTGCAGATCGCCTTGGCGCTGCTGGTGGAGCAGGGCAGCGAGGTGGTGATGGCCGATCCGACCTATCCCTGCAACCGTCACTTCGTCAGCCTGCTGGGCGGCACGCCGCGTGCGGTGGAAGTGGGGCCGGAGAGCCGTTACCAGCTGACGGCGGTGCAGCTTGAGTCGGCCTGGAACGAGCGCACCGCCGGGGCGATGGTGGCGAGCCCGGCCAACCCGACCGGCACGGTGCTGAGCACCGCCGAGCTGGCCGAGCTGGCCGCCGTCTGTCGCCGGCGTGGCGGAGCCCTGATCGTCGACGAGATCTACCATGGTCTGACTTACGGCATGGAGGCGCCGAGCGTGCTGCAGGTGGCCGACGAGGCGCTGGTGATCAACAGCTTTTCCAAGTACTTCCAGATGACTGGTTGGCGCCTTGGCTGGCTGGTGGTGCCGCCAGAGTTGGTCGAGCCGGCGATCCGGCTGGCGCAGAACCTGTTTCTGTGTCCGCCGGCGCCGGCACAGCGGGCGGCGCTGGCGGCGTTCCGGCCCGAGACGCTGGCCTTGCTGGAAGAGCGGCGGGCCGAGTTCGGGCGGCGTCGCGACTTTTTGCTCGAGGCGTTGCCGCAGCTGGGCTGGCGGATCCCGGTGCAGCCGGACGGGGCGTTCTACGTCTACGCCGACGTCAGTGCCGTGACCGACGACAGCTTCGCCTATTGCCAGCGCCTGCTGGACGAGGTGCACGTGGCGATCACGCCGGGGGTGGATTTCGGCGTCTACCGGGCCGAGCGCCACGTGCGCGTGGCGTACACCACCGGTATCGACCGCTTGGCCGAAGCGGTGCAGCGGCTGGCACGCTGCCGCTAGGCGCTAGGTGCTAGTCATGCTCTCGGTGCGGCCGGAAATGGCTGGGCAGTTCACTGTAGCGTGAATAAAAACGGGAGCCTATGAGAGCTCCCATTTTGCTTGTGCCGTTTGGCCGAAGGTTTCGGCCCAGCTTTCGATCGTTCGCTCAGTTGTTCTGGATCACAATCTTGGGAAACTTGCTGGAGAAGTCCTGCGCCTTCTCGCCGACCTTGACCGCCACGCGCCGCGCGATGGCCAGGTAGGCGGCGGCGATCGGTCCGTTCGGGTCGGACACCACGCTCGGCTTGCCCTCGTCCACTGCCTGGCGGATGGAGAGGTCGAGCGGCAGCGAGCCCAGTAGCTCCACGCCGTATTCCTCGGTCATCCGGGCGGCACCGCCGCTGCCGAAGATGTGCTCCGCGTGACCGCAGTTGGAACAGATGTGGATGGCCATGTTCTC
>JACPUY010000006.1 GCA_016192025.1 Pseudogulbenkiania sp.
ATGCGCCGTCCCACCGTGCTGTTGCCGAGCAGGGGGCGGAGCAACAGCGCTATGGCGCTCCATGACAGGCAGATCAGCGCCAGGAAAAGCCAGCCCAGGGCCAGCCGCAGCACGTCGTGCGGGCGTCGCAGCAGATCGGGCAGGGGGAGCGGCAGACGGCGCATCATGGTGCGACCCGCAGTGGATGGCCGGCCGAGGCCTCGATTTCCACCAGGAGGTCGGCGCGGCAGATATCGGCCTGCAGATAAACGGCGTTAAGCATAGTTCCTACTTCGGCGGCGAGCAGGGCGGCCACCCGCGGCTGATGTTCAGGGTGGCGCAGGTAGACGGTGTAGTGCAGCGCCGAGAGCGCGAAATCGGCCCCGGGCAGCCGGCGGCGCGCTTCGTCCAGCAGCGCGCGGATATTGCGCAGCGTTTCGCGGGTCTGCTCGGCGACGTCGCCCGCGTGCCGCGTGCGGTGACCGACGATGCTCGCCGTGCCGGATAGCCACAGCTGCGGGCGACCATCCAGCGACGAGACGCAGGCCCGCGCGAAGGTCGGCGCGCGCGGGCCGTAGTCGCTCGGGTAGTCATAGGCGCTGACCTGGCGCGGGTTCTCGACCGCGAGCGCCGGCTCGCGTCCGGCCAGCACCGCCACCACCAGCGGCCCGCCCTGGCTGCCCAGCGCGCAGGCGGCCGGCACCGCGGCGTTCACGCGGCGCCCGGCGTCGGCAAACGCCTGCTGGCGTCCGTAGTTGAACTGGCGGTAGCGCTCCAGCCCCGCCTCCTCACCGTGGATGTCGGCCAGATAGTTCCAGAACCGCCACGGCGCCGAATAGCCCTCTTTTTCCAATACATCGAACAGCGTCCGATAAGCGACGCGGCTGGCCTCGCGCAGCGGGGAGGGGAAATCACGGTAAGTGTTTTCTTCGATGCTCAGCGCGGCAAACACGCAATCGGGATGGCGCCACAGGCGCAGCGCGCCGAATCGGGCATGCTCCACGGGCTGGTTGCTGGCAAACAGGCTGAACAGCGGAGTGTCGGGCCGGGGGACGCCGAGTCGGGCCAGCGCCACTTCGGGCAAGCCGCTCTCGCCATCGGGGCCGTAGCACAAGCCGCCAAGCAGGGCGGTGGGCGCGGCGGGCGAGCGGGGAGTCCAGACGAGTTCGAGCGGGGCGTGTTCGGTCGGCATGTTGGGCAATCGATCAGCCAAAGAAAATCCGCCGATCAATGTGAAATTGAATCAGCGGATTATCGAGTGATTTGCAAGAAGCAGCAATTCGAACCTACAACCTTCTGGTAATAAGTCCAGTTTTTCCAGTGGGCCACTATATCCATGTGGAATAGTATCCGAGTGCAGGTGACCCGCTGTCAAGCCGTGCTCAGCGATCCAGCCTGGCCGGCAGCCAGGCCATTGTCGTGACGGGGAGCAGAAGCTCGGCCGGCCACGCCGATGAGGACGTTGAGAAAGGCTGGGTCGCCGTTGAGTAGGATGCGCCCTGCTCGATGGGTGGCCGATTCCCCCCGCCCGGTGACTGCGTCATAATGGGCTGAAACAATCAAGGCAAAGGGCGGGATTTGACCCTTTGCCAGCATGACAAGGGGGACAACATGTTAGCCATCATCGGCGGCAGCGGCCTGGCCCAGCTGCCCATTCTCGAGATCACCCACCGTCAGGTGGTACGCACCCCTTATGGCGATCCCTCCTGCGCGCTGACCTTCGGCCGCATCAACAGCGAAAACGTCGTATTCATCGCCCGGCACGGCTACGGCCACTCGCTGGCCCCGCACGAAATCAACTACCGTGCCAACATCTGGGCGCTGCACAACCAGGGCGTCAGGGGCATCGTCGCCATCGGCTCGGTCGGCGGCATCCGTCCCGATATGACGCCGGGTACGCTGGTGGTACCGGATGACATCATCGATTACAGCTGGGGACGCCAGCACACCTACTTCGAAGGCCTGGACCACCCGGTGGTGCACGTCGATTTCACCCTACCGTACGATGCCACGCTGCGGCAACGGGTGCTGAGGGCCGGGGAAAAGAGCGGTGTACCGCTGGTGAGGGGGGGCGTGTACGGCTGCACCCAGGGGCCGCGGCTGGAGTCGCGCGCCGAAATCCGTCGCATGGCCAACGACGGTGCCGACATCGTCGGCATGACCGGCATGCCGGAAGCCGCGCTGGCGCGCGAACTGGGCATTCCCTACGCCCACCTGTGCGTGGTGTCCAACTGGGCGGCTGGCTGCATGGACTCGGCCGAGAGCGTGCTGTTTGCCGAAGGCCTGCGCGAACAGGGGATCAAGAACGTGCAGAGCCTGATTATTGCGTTGCTTTGATGTCGGCTGGCAGGATGGGCGAGGCGTTACACGCCCATACCCATCCTTCAGTCGGCAATCAGCACTTCGGCTGGGATGTGCAATCCGCGGTGCAGTCGGCGGATCATGGCCAAGCTCAGTCCGCGCTTAAGGGCACCCGCCACTGGCTTGCCACCCGGCACCCTGAACTGGCCGAGTAGCGCCGTAGGGCACATGCGAAGCGAAAGCGAGAGGCCGGGGAGGGTGTCAAGTCCATCAGTACCCGATCTCCTTCTGGTGGCGAACGGCAACGATCACGGCGGTTTGCCCGTCGTAGTGGTACAGCACGATATAGCCGCTGTCGCCCAAGTCGATGAGCCATTCGCGGTATTCCGGGTCCATCTCCTCCGCGGGCCTGCCGACTCCTGGTTGCCTGGCAATGATCTTCACGCCCTCGCGGATGGCCTTCACGGCGCGCTGGGCCGCGTCGGTGTTCTTCTCCGCAAGGAAGCGAGAGAGGCGCTGTACGTCCCGCAGCGCGGAGGGTGACCAGATCAGGCGTGGCACTCAGGCGGCTCCGCGTCTTGCCCCGCCTCCAGCTTGGCAAGCCAGGCGTCGGCTTCTTCCTGCGTTACATGCAGGCCGGTGGCTTGGTATTCATTCCATGCCCGGATGCCGTCTTGCCGGAAGGCTTCGCGCTTTTCTTCGCGGTCAACGTATTGCCGGATGGCTTCCAGAATCATCCAGTGGGAAGTCCTGTGGCGAGCCTCGGCAAGACGCTTCACGCGCTCTTTGGTGTCGGCATCGATCTTGACCGTTGTGGGGCGGATAACTGGAGTGGTCATGGCGTGCTCTCCGTCGAGTAGTAATGGGTGCTACCTTAGCATACTTTAGCGGCTTATTGCTGAGGCGATAGCTTGCCTTGCCCCCACTCCCGCCGTTTATGCCATGGTGAAATGCGTCCTGCAAAAAAATGCCATTTGCCCCTAAAGTCCGGCCGCGTCCGGCCGATAAGCTAGATGTAAGGCGGCAGCACCGGCACAAGGTCGGCAAGCAAGGCGCCCGTCAAGCTGATCAATCGTAAGGAGCATCACCATGTTGACCATCAACACCAACGTTGCCTCGCTCACCTCGCAGCGCAACCTGTCCGGCTCCCAGAATGCCCTGTCGACCTCGCTGGAACGTCTGTCCTCCGGCCTGCGCATTAATAGCGCCAAGGACGACGCCGCCGGCCTGGCCATTGCCGACCGCATGACCGGCCAGATTCGCGGCCTGGACCAAGCCAAGCGCAACGCCAATGATGGTATCTCGCTGTCGCAGACCGCCGAAGGCGCGCTGTCGGAAATCTCCAACAACCTGCAACGTATCCGCGAACTGTCGGTACAGGCCGCCAACGACACCAACTCGGCCAGCGACCGTGCCGCCCTGCAGTCCGAAGTGTCCCAGTTGCAGCAGGAAATCACCCGTGTCGCGGGTAACACCCAGTTCAACGGCAAGAACCTACTGGACGGAACCTTCACCGCCCAGTCGTTCCAGGTCGGTGCCAACGCCAACCAGAGCATTGCGATCAGCCTGAACAATGCCAAGGCGAGCAATATTGGTGCGAACAACCTGACGGCGACCGGTACTCTCAACAATGCCACCGCTGCCGGCGCCACCAAGGTGGTCAACACCGTGCTGGCGACCGAAGACCTGACCGTTTCCGGTTCCTTGGGGTCGACCACCCTTGACGTTGCTGTCAGTGCCTCCGCCGGGGCCGTGGCCGCGCAGGTCAATGGTGCGACCGCGTCTACCGGAGTGTCCGCGGAAGCGCGCACCCAGGCAACGCTATCGACTATCGGTTCTGCCGGTACGGTAAGCTTCAACTTGTACGGCTCTAGCAGCACGGCGGTAGCCATTTCGGCCAGCGTGGCCAGCACCAGCGACCTTACCTCGCTGGCCGACGCCATCAATGCCAAGAGTGCCAGCACCGGCATTACTGCAGCGCTAAGCAGCAACAAGTCTTCCATCACTTTTACCAGTGAAACCGGCGATGACATCAACATCGAAGACTTCAACAACACCGGCGCCACCAAGACTGCTTCCTTCCAGGGCTTGAATGCCTTTACCGGAGCGACATCAGGTGGTGCGATCACCCTGACTGGTGGTGCAGCGACTGACTCCTCCACGGTAGGCGGAACCTTGCGCTTCAAGTCGGATTCCTCTTACACGGTAACGTCTGCGGCGGCCGGTGGCCTGTTTTCTGCCACTACGGCAAACTCCTCGACCCTGACCAACGTGGCCTCGATCAACATCGGCACCAGCACCGGGGCGACTAGCGCCATTTCCGTAATCGACGGTGCCCTGTCGGCGATCAACTCGCAGCGTGCCGCCTTGGGTGCTTACCAGAACCGCTTCAACTCGACCATCACCAACCTGCAGACCACATCGGAAAACCTCACGGCCTCGCGCAGCCGCATCCAGGATGCCGACTTCGCTTCGGAAACCGCCACGCTGAGCCGTAACCAGATCCTGCAGCAGGCTGGCACCGCCATGCTGGCGCAGGCCAACCAGTTGCCGCAACAGGTGCTGTCGCTGCTGCGTTAAGCCGGGGTCGCGTAAGCGCCCGTAATGCTGGGAACCCGGTGGCAGCTTGCTGCCGGGTTTTGTCCCTTGGAGGTGTGCCATGTCTTCCCTGACTCCCCTTAGTCCCTTCACTACCACCTTGCCTTCTGCTTTGGCGGACCCGGCAAGCCGACCGCAAACGCTGCCGGTCCAATCGAGCAGCGCCCCGACCGTGGCCGTGCCGCCCAATGCGGTACAGCCGGTGGGCAGCCCGGCCTCCGGCCAGGACAGCCGCGCCGCTGACGACGATCTGAACGAGGCGGTGGAAAAAGTCAGCAAGGCGGTGGCGGCGTATAGCAGCGAGTTGCAGTTTTCCATCGACGAAGAGTCCGGTACCCAGGTGGTCAAGGTGATCGACCGCCAGACCGACCAGGTGATCCGCCAGTTTCCGTCGGAAGAAATGCTGAAAATCGCCAAGAGCCTGGACAAGGTGCTGGGCGTGCTGATCGAGCAAAAAGCGTAGAATGGGCCGCCGGGTCGGCGGCGCCTGATGACGCCGAGCCCGTCTGAAGCAGGAGGAAAATAATGGCACTGAGTGTTTCCGGGCTGGGCAGCGGTTTGCAGGTCGACGACCTGGTGTCCAAGCTGATGTCGGTCGAATCGCAACCGCTGCAGCAGTTGGCGGTCAAGGAAGCGACCTACCTTGGCAAGGTGTCGGCGCTGGGGCAGGTCAAGAGCGCCGTTTCCTCGTTCCAGACCGCCACCAAGGCGCTGCAGGACAGCAGTCGATTCGTGGCCATCAAGGCGAGCAGCGCTAATAACGACGTGGCAACGATTTCCGCCGGTTCCACGGCGGCCGTGGCCAATTATTCGCTGCATGTGGACGATCTGGCGCAAAGCCAGAAGCTGGCCAGTGCGGCGGTCAGCAGCAGCAAGTCGGCGATCGGCAGCGGCACGCTGCGCATCTACTTCGGCACCGACAACGGTGCGGGCGGTTTCGCGCTCAATAGCGACAAGCCGTACAAGGACGTCACCATCAAGACCGGGGCGACGCTTGAGGACATTCGCGACGCGGTCAATGCCGCCCAGATCGGCGTGGCGGCGAGCATTGTCAACGACGGGTCCGGCTACAAGCTGGTGTACTCGTCGAACGATACCGGTACCAAGAATGCGCTCAAGGTGGCCACCAACGATGCCAGCCTCTCCTCACTGACCAATGCCGACAAGCTGTATACCGACGCGGCGTTCAGTGTGACGTCCGCGACCATCTCGACCAACCTCTCCGTGGTCCAGTCCGCCAAAGACGCCAAGTTCACCCTCGACGGCATTGCCATCACCAAATCGTCCAACACCGTGACCGACGTCGTCGATGGCCTGACCATCACGCTGAAGAAAAAACAGGAAACGACGGATGCCGCCATCTCGCTGGCGGTGAGCAAGGACAGCAGCGGCATCAAGAAGACAATCGAAGAGTTCGTCAAGGCGTTCAACGACCTGAACAAGACCCTGACCGACGTCTCTTCCTTCGACAGCGCCGAACCGAAATCGGGCGAGCAGCGCCAGGCTGCCGCCTTGAACGGCGAGTCGGTCATCCGCAGCGTCAAGACGCAAATCCGCAGCGTGTTCAATTCGGTACAAGACGTCGGCGGCGCGTTCAAGCTCCCGGCCGACGTCGGTATCAGCTTCAATACCGATGGCACGATGAAGCTCGACAGCAGCAAGCTGCAAAAAGCCATCGACAGCAATCCGCAGGATATCGTCAAGCTGTTCGGTTCGGTTGGCTCGCCTACCGATTCTCAGGTCAGTTTCGTGTCGGCCACCGGCAAAACCGCCTCGGGCACCTACGCGCTGGCAGTCAGCAGCCTGCAGAACGGCGTGCTGGCAGGTGCTGCGGCTGTTCCGTCCAGCCTGACGGTGTCGTCGTCGCAGAGCTTCCAGGTCAAGATCAATGGCACCAGCAGCGGCACGTTGACGCTGGCCGCCGCCACCTATACCCCGGCCTCGCTGGCCACGGCCCTGCAGACGGCCATCAACGCCGATTCCGCGCTGACCACGGCCGGTGCCAAGGTTTCGGTGACGGTCGACAGTGCCAGCGGCAAGCTGGTGCTGACCTCGCAGAAAACCGGAACGGACTCGACCGTTGAGGTGTTGAGCGGGCTGGACGCGGTCGGTACCCCGGCGGTCAATCTGTTCAATAACGGCGCTGGCGTGACCGGCTCCGCCAATATTTCCGGTACCATCGGCGGCTATGCGGCGAGTGGCAGCGGCAACACCCTGACCGGTGCTATCGGCACGCCGGTTGAGGGTCTTGCCTTGTCGGTGTCGGGGGGCGCAACCGGAGATCGGGGCGAGGTGGTGTTTGCCAAGGGCTTTGCATTTGCGCTGGATGGCGTGCTGAACCAGTTGCTGGACAGCAAGAGCGGCCCGATTGCCGCGCGCACCGATGGGCTGAATGCCTCGGTCAAGAGCATTGGCCAACAGCGTGACGTGCTGAACCGCCGCCTTGAAGACACCGAAGCCCGCTATCGCAAGCAGTTTAACGCGCTGGACTCGATGGTGTCGCAATGGACCAATCTGGGCAGCTATCTAACCCAGCAATTGGCTTCGCTGAATACAAGTGGTTAATGAGCATGATGCGCAAACAATTTCTCCAGAGCTATCAGACCGCCCTTGACGTGGAAGTCGGGGCGGCCAGCCCGCACAAGCTGGTGCTGATGCTGTTTGACGGCGCCATCCAGGCCATCCGTCAAGCCAGGATTCATATCGGCAACGGCAATATCGCCGAAAAAGGGCGCCTGATCGGCAAGGCCATTGCCATCGTCGACGAGGGCTTGCGTTCTTGCCTGAGTACCGAGGCGGGCGGCGAACTGGCCGCCAATCTGGAGGACTTGTACGAATATTGCACGCTGCGCTTGCTGGAGGCGAACCTCCACAACAACCTGCCGTACCTGCAAGAGGTGGAAGGGCTGCTGGGCGAGCTGCGCTCGGCCTGGGCCGAAATCAGCCCGCAGCAGGCGATGATGGAGGGGACGGCTCCCCCCGCGCGGCAGGGCATGAATTATGGCGCCGCCTGAGCCCTTGGTGGGCTGGGCCAGATTCAAAACCTTGGCCGAGTCCATGCTGCAGGCCATGGCCGATGGCCGGATCGATGCCGCCATTGAACTCGGTGAGCAAATCCTGGCCCTGCAAACACAGCTGGAGCCGCTGGGGAGCTTGCCGCCGCAGCTGCAACAGCAGGCCGCCCCGCTGCTGCTGGAGATCGCCCGGATGGTCGAGGAAATCCGCCCGAAACTGTCAGCCGAACGGGACGATCTGGCCAATTATCTGGCGCAGTTTCGCAATGAAGATCGCCTCCGCTCCGCCTATGGTGAATAATGGAAGTGTTTCCAAACGGGCTGGATGAGGTGGGCACGTGGAATGGCTGCTTGTGGTGTTGGTTGTGATGGTTGCGGCGGCGTTGGCCGGGGTGGTGCTATGGCAATATCGCCAGATACGCGCCTTGAAAGTCGATGCCATCTATCTGGATGCCCTGCAGCAGCAAATCTCGCGGCTGCAGGCGGATTTGCACCAATTGGCCGATCGGGTGGAGCAGCGGCGCCGGCCGTCGATAACGGCAGATGCGCAGCTGGCAAACAGCCCCTACAATCAGGCCATCGAACTGGTCAAACAGGGCTTGTCCGCCCATGATGTGGCCGAGCGCTGCGGCATCTCCCGCAGCGAGGCCGAGCTGATCGTGTCCCTGTACCGCAATAATTCCACTTCATGATTTCCCCTCTTGGCACGTCCGCTCTCACTCATGCCCAAGGGGTAGCTTCGGTCAAACTCCCGAAAGAGGGCGGGCGGCTGTTCATTGAGGCTTCGGTTCTTCCCGCTCGTCCGCCAGCCTTTGTGCTGGGAGAGCAACTCAGCGCCAGGGTTGCCGAGCAGCTGGACGGCAACCGGTTCATGGCGCTGATCAAGAACGGTCTGTTCACGCTGGACCTGCCCAAGGGCATGCAGCTGACCGGCGACGAACTCACCCTGCGCGTGACCAGCCTCGCGCCCAAGCTGACCTTTGCCCTGGTCGACCCGGCTGCCGATGCCGAGGTGCCGGATGGCTCGGTCGATGTCTCGTTGAGCCCCGCCTCGCGCTATCTGACCGAGTTGCTGCATACCGGCAAGGCCACCACGGCACCCGCCGGCATCCGGCTGGACGCCTCGCGTCAGGAGCCGGCCGACGTGGCCGAGGCATTGAAACAGGGCACGGACAAGAGCGGGCTGTTCTACGAGTCGCACGTCAAGGCCTGGGTCGACGGTCGGCTGCCGCTGGAGAGCCTCAAGGACGAGCCGCAGGCCCGGCTCGGGCAAAGCCTCGAGCCGGCGCAGGGCAGTTCCTCGCCCCCCGGCAAGGCCGCCCTGGCAGAGCTCGGCAACCTGGTGCAGCGCCAGCTGGACACGCTGGAAAACCGTCAGGTCCAGTTGCAGGGCTTCGCCTGGCCCGGCCAGCCGCTGCAGCTGACCATCGAACAGGACAAGACCGAGGAGCGCGGGGCGAACGGTGCCGAGGCGATGCCGTCCTGGTCCACCCGTCTGGCGCTGGAGCTGCCGGTGCTGGGCGGCCTGTCGGCCCGTATCCGGCTGGTGGGCGGGGCGGTACAGCTGTCCTTTGCCGCCGAAGAAGCGGCGACCGAGCAGCTGATCCGCGACCATGCGCGCCAGCTCGAGTCGGGTCTGGGCGCCGCCGGGCTGAACCTGGCGACGCTGTCGGTGAGTCATGACGAAGCCTCCCGCTGATCCGGCACGTCGCTCCGCCATCGCGCTGAGCTACCAGGACGGCGCGCGCTCCCCGAAGGTGGTGGCCAAGGGCTACGGCGAACTGGCGGAACGCATCATCGAGCGGGCGCAGGAGGCCGGGGTGTTCGTGCACGATTCGCCGGCGCTGGTGTCGCTGCTGATGCAGGTCGACCTGGACCAGCAGATTCCGCCGGAGCTGTACCGGGCGGTGGCCGAAGTGCTGGCCTTCGTCTATTTCCTCGAGCATCAGGCGGCTGGGCGGGACTTCGAGTTTGACGCCTGGTTGTCGCAGCGTCCCGCCCCGCCGCCCGAAAACTGAGGCGTCGGCTGGCCTGAGAGGCCGGCTTTCCGTATGCTTTCCTTTTGCGTGCAACAGAGCCGGAGATAATAAAGATGAACGTAGGCTACATCGGACTGGGCATCATGGGGCGTCCCTGCGTGCTCAATCTGCTCAAGGCGGGACATCGGGTCAGCGTATGGGCGCGCCGGCGCGAGTCGGCCGAGGAACTGATTCAGGCCGGCGCCCGCTGGTGCGATTCCCCGGCCGCCCTGGCCGCCGACGTCGAGCTGGTGGTGACCAACGTGTCCGACACCGCCGACGTGGAAGCGGTGCTGCTCGGCGATAACGGTGTGGCGCAAGGCGCCAGGCCGGGGCTGGTGTGCGCCGACATGAGCACGATCTCGCCGATCGGTGCGCGCCAGATCGCGGCGCAGCTGGCGGAAAAAAACATCGACTTTCTCGATTGCCCGGTATCGGGCGGTGAGGTCGGCGCCATCAACGGCACGCTGACCATCATGGTCGGCGGCAAGGCCGAGGCGCTGGACAAGGCGCGTCCGGCCTTGCAGGCGATGGGCAAGACCATAACCCATATCGGCGACTCGGGTGCCGGCCAAGTGGCCAAGGCGTGCAACCAGATCGCCGTCGGCGTCGGTGTGGCGGCGGTGGCCGAGGTGATGAAGCTGGCCCGCGCCTGTGGCGTGGACCCCGCGCCGGTGCGCGAGGCGCTGCTGGGCGGCTTCGCCCAGAGCCGGGTGCTGGACGTCCACGGCCAGCGCATGATCGACGACAACTACGCGCCGGGCTTCAAGGCCAAGCTGCACCTCAAGGACATGGGCATCGTGCTCGATACCGCCCGCGAGCTGGGCATCAGCCTGCCCGAGGCCGAGCGCGTGGCCGGGCTGATCGGCGAACTGGTGGAGCGGGGCGAGGGCGAACTCGACTCGTCGGCCATCGCCCGGCTGATCTGGGAAAAGAACTGAGCTGCCATCCTTTGAGCAAGCCATGAACCTGGCCCCGCCAACGCGGGGCCAGGTTCATGCTGGGCCCGCAAAATAGGTCATCAGGCGGGCGTGGATTGGTCATGCGGCCTTGGCGATGGCCGGCGCGATTTTTGGCACACCGCGCTGTTCCAGTTGCCACAGGTCGTAAGCGGTTTGCTGATGCAGCCAGCTTTCGGCGCTTGGCCCGGCCTTGGGGCCGCCAAGCCAGCTTTCCAGCCGCAGCGCCATGTCCGGCGAAATGGCCGCTTTGCCATTCGCAACGCGGGACAGGGTAACGCGAGAGACGCCAAGCTGCCGTGCGGCCTCGGCAATCGACAGGCCAAGCGCCGGTAACACGTCCTCGCGCAATGTGTCACCGGGGTGTGGTGGATTATACATGCGGGTCATGTCCGTTGCTCCTAGTGGTAGTCCTGATAATCGACGATCTCGGCATCCGTCCCCCGAAAGGTGAAGGTCAGACGCCAGTTGCCATTCACCCATACCGCCCAATGCCCTTGTAGATCGCCTTTGAGCGGATGCAACTTCCAGCCTGGCAAGTTCATGTCTTGCGGCGTTTGGGCGCTGTCGAGGCGGACGAGCAAGCGTGCCAGCTTGGCGGCGTGCTCAGGCTGAATGCCGGCCTTGCTCCCCGAGCGGTAGAAGGCCTCGAGCCCCTTATGTGCGAAGGAAACGATCATGCGCTGATTGTATCGCTGTGCTTTACGTATAGCAATGCGATACATGTCTTGGCAAAGAAAAGCCCGCCAGTGCAGAGAATGGGTTACCTGTACTGGCGGGGCTTCTGTGGTTTCGCTGATACGACGTGACAGGTTATTCCAAATTCTGGATCTGCTCGCGCATCTGCTCGATCAGCACCTTGAGCTCGACCGAGGCCTGGGTGGTTTCGGTCGAGACCGACTTGGAGCCCAGCGTGTTGGCTTCGCGGTTCAGTTCCTGCATCAGGAAGTCGAGCCGCTTGCCGGCCTGGCCGCCGGCCTTGAGAATGCGCCGTACCTCGCTCAGGTGGGTGCTCAGGCGCGACAGCTCCTCGTCCACGTCGATCTTCTGGGCGAACAGCGCGAACTCCTGCTTGAGTCGGTCCTCGTCGACGCTGTCCAGCGCATCGCGCAGGCGGTTCGACAACTTCTCCATGTAGATGGCGAGAATCTGCGGCAGCTTGGGCTTGAGACCGGCGACGATGGTCTCGATCGAGGCTACCCGTTCCAGCAGCACTGCCTTGAGCTTCTCACCCTCGCGCTCGCGCGAGGCGTTGAAGTCGGCCAGCGCCTTGCCGAGGCTTTCCAGGCACAGCTGCTGCAGCACTTCGGGCTTGAGTTCGTTGGATTTCATCACCCCCGGCCAGCGCATCAGTTCGCCCACCGACAGGGTCTCGACCTCTGGTGCGCTGTTCTTGATGGCGTGAGAGACAGTCAGCAACTGCTGCAGCAATTCATGGTTCACCTCCAGCGTCGGGGTCTCGTTTTCCAGCTGGTTGAAGCCGACGCGGCATTCCAGCTTGCCGCGGGTGACCTTGGCGCCGATCAGTTCGCGCAGGGTGGCTTCGATGACACGCAATTCTTCCGGCAGGCGCATCTGGACGTCCAGATAGCGGTGGTTGACGGCGCGCAACTCGAGGTTGAGCATGCCGCCGGGAAATTCTCTGCTTATCGCGGCGAAGCCTGTCATACTTAAAATCATTATGCACTCCCGGTAAACTGGACAAATATCAAGACCGGGCCCGAATTGCTTTGCTAAGCTCAATCCAAGGCCCCGGCACACTATAGCAACAGCCATCCTATGACTCAATCCAGGCAAGAAACCGCATTGCCGGCCGGTTACCGGCTGGCCGACTACACCATCGTCCGCCTGCTCTCCGTGGGCGGGTTCAGCGTGGTCTATCTGGCGCTGGACGATCACGACCGGAAATTCGCCATCAAGGAATACCTGCCTGGCCATCTGGCTGAACGGGGTGAAAACGGCCAGGTAACCGTGCAGCACGAGCTGGACCAGGAGGCCTTCAATCTGGGGCTGAAGTGCTTTTTCGAAGAAGGGCGTATCCTTGCCGGTATCAACCATGCCAATGTGGTGCGGGTGGCCAATTTCTTCCGTGCCAACCAGACCGTCTACCTGGTGATGGAGTACGCCGACGGCCGTCCGCTGACCCGCGAGCTGGAAATCGCCGGCGGGCGTCTGGACGAGCGCCGGATACGGCGCTGGTTCGCCGCGCTGCTGTCCGGCCTGCGCGAGGTCCATCTGCACCGCCTGCTGCATCTGGACATCAAGCCGGCCAACATCTACCTGCGCCGGGGCGGAGGGCCGCTGCTGCTGGATTTCGGCGCGGCGCGCCAGACGCTCAGCCAGCGCAGCAAGGAGTTCGCCTCGATGTACACGCCGGGCTACGCCGCCCCCGAGCAATGCCGGAGCGGCATGGCGCAGGGACCGTGGACCGATATCTACGCCCTGGGCGCCTGCCTGTACACCTGCATGGGAGGCGGCACGCCGCAGGGGGTGAAGGAGCGCGCGGTCAAGGATCTGCTCGAGCCGGCGGCCAAGCGTTTCCTCCATCATTATTCCCGCGAGCTGTGCGAGCTGGTCGATCGCTGCCTGAATATGGAGCCTGAGCTGAGGCCGACCAGCCTGATGGAGGTGCAGAAGCGGCTGCTGCAAAGCGATTACAGCGAGCCTGCCACCTTGCCGGAACCGCAGGCGGTGACCGACAAGCTGGCCGGATGGTTCCGCAGCCTGACCGGCAGCCGTTCTTCCTGAAAGTGTGCGCATGAAATTGTCTATTTTCCAGGACAGCCGCGTCGGCGGCCGTTCGTATAACCAGGACCGCGTGGTCATCGCCCATTCGCTGGAGTCGGTGTTGCTGGTGGTGGCCGACGGCATGGGCGGCCACCTGCAGGGCGAGGTCGCGGCCCAGATCACCATCGACCTGATGAGCGAGCTGTTCTACCAGCAGGCCACGCCGTCGCTGAGTCACCCCAACCGCTTCCTGGTGAATGCCATCAGTGCGGCCCATCAGGCCATTCTCGATTACGCCACCGAGCATCACCTGCCCGAGGTGCCCAGCACCACCGTGGTGGCGGCCGTCATCCAGCAGGACATGCTGTACTGGTGCCATGTCGGCGATTCCCGGCTGTACCTGCTCGATAACGGCGGCCTGCGGCTGCGCTCGCGCGATCATTCGCAGGTGCAGCGGCTGATCGATCAGGGCCTGCTGACCGAGGAGGGGTCGCGCACCCACCCGGACCGCAACAAGATTTACAACTGTCTGGGGGCCTCGTCCGACCCGGACATCGATATCGGCGAGCGGCAGTTGCTGTTCCCGGGCGCCTCCATCCTGCTCTGCTCCGACGGCCTGTGGTCGCAGATACAGGACGCCGAGCTGGCCAAGGTGTTTGCCGGCCGTGCCGTCGGCCAGGTGCTGCCGGCGTTGATGAACGTGGCCGAGCGGCGTGGCGGGCGGCGTGGCGACAACTTGTCGGCGGTGGCGGTGACGCTGCTGGACGAGGCGCTCGATGTCGGCCAGCGGACAGACGTGCTGGATACCCACCTGGCGCTGAGCCGTCGCCCCGCCTCGCCGCGGGCACGGGCAGTGGAAGAGGAGATGCATCGCGAGATTCTGGCCAGCCGGCCCGATAAACCCGCGTGAGCCGGGGAGCGGGGTATAATTGCGTTTTTGACGTCAACGGACTGCGACCATGCGACCCTCTTCCCGCCCCAACGATGCCCTGCGCCGGGTGAGTCTGACCCGACACTACACCAAGCACGCCGAAGGATCGGTGCTGGTCGAGTTCGGCGATACCAAGGTGATCTGCACCGCCAGCGTGGATGAGAGCGTGCCGGGCTTTCTCAAGGGCAAGGGCCAGGGCTGGGTGACGGCGGAATACGGCATGCTGCCGCGCTCCACCGGCAGCCGCATGCGGCGCGAGGCGGCCAGCGGCAAGCAGTCCGGGCGCACACAGGAAATCCAGCGCCTGATCGGACGCAGCCTGCGCGCGGTGGTCGACCTGGGCAAGCTGGGCGAACGCCAGGTGCAGATCGACTGCGACGTGATCCAGGCCGACGGCGGCACGCGTACCGCCAGCATCACCGGCGCCTTCGTCGCGCTCTACGATGCCATCAGCGGGCTGATCGCCCAGGGCAAGCTGCAGGAAAGCCCGATCCGCGATTTCGTGGCGGCGGTGTCGGTCGGGGTATACGAGGGGCGGCCGGTATTGGACCTCGATTACCTCGAGGATTCCGCCTGCGAAACCGACATGAACGTGGTGATGACCGGCAGCGGCCGTTTCATCGAAGTGCAGGGCACCGCCGAGGGCGCGCCGTTCAGCCGCGAGGAGCTGGACGCCATGCTGCGGCTGGCCGAGCAGGGTATCGGCGAGCTGATCGCGGCGCAGAAGGCTGCCCTGGCAGAATAATCCGTTACGCCGATGTTCAAAAAAACCGCCTTTGAGGCGGTTTTTTTATGCCAAACGGACATGCGGCTAAATGGTCATGTGTTTGCCGTGCAACGCTGGGTAAGATGAGGGCACCCCACCCAACCTGGAGAAGTGCATGTCTCAACTTGCTCGCAAGGAACAGCAACCGTGCATCGTGATCGTCGGCGGCGGCGCCGGTGGACTGGAACTGGCTACGCGATTAGGGCGCCAGCTCGGCGCCGGCCGGCAGGCCCGCATCGTGCTGGTGGACGGCTCTCCCACCCATATCTGGAAGCCGCTACTGCACGAAGTGGCCACCGGTGCGCTCAATACCGGTGAGGACGAAGTGAATTACTTTGCCCACGCTTACCGTAACGGCTACGAGTTCGAGCTCGGCTATATGCAGACGCTGGATCGCCAGCAGCGACGAATCCGGCTGGCGCCGGTGTGCGACGAGCAAGGGGAGCAACTGGCGCCCGAGCGCGACATCGGCTACGACTGGCTGGTGCTGGCGGTCGGCGCCGAGGCCAACGATTTCGGCACGCCAGGGGTGCGCGAGCATTGCCTGTTCCTGAACACGCCGGCGGACGCTGAGCGGCTGCGCAAGCAACTTCTGGCGTTGACCTTCCGCGCCTCGGCCCATCCCGACGGGGTGCAGCCGGTGCGGGTGAGCATTGTCGGCGGCGGCGCCACCGGGGTGGAATTGGCGGCGGAGATGCACCATACCGTGTGCGAGCTGCATCACTACGGCGCGCGGCTGTCGCCGGCCGATTTTTCGCTCAGCATCATCGAGGGTGCCAGTCGTATCCTGGCCACCGCACCCGAAGCGCTGTCGCACTACGCCACCGAGGAGTTACAGAAGCGCAACATCGGGGTGCTGGCCAACAGTTTGGTGCAGCGGGTCAGCGCCGACGCGATCGAGCTGGCCGATGGCCGCCGCGTGGCGAGCGACCTGTGCGTCTGGGCGGCCGGGGTCAAGGCGCCGGCCTGGCTGGCGGCGCTGGACGGCCTGCCGGTGAACAAGGTCAACCAGCTGGCGGTGGATACCCGGCTGCAGACGGCAGACTCGCGCGTGCTGGCGATCGGCGATTGCGCGGCGGCACCGGACGGCGAGGGCGGTCGGCCGCTGGCAGCCACCGCCCAGGTGGCGCACCAGCAGGCACGCTACCTGGCGCGGGAGCTGCCACGCCGGCTGCGCGGGGAGAGCAGCCTGCCGTTCGTGTTCAAGCCGCAGGGCATGATGGTGTCGCTGGGCAAAAACAAGGCGGTGGGCAGCCTGGCCGCCGTGGTCGGCCCCAAGCGCAACTACCACGTCGAGGGGCGCAGCGCCAAGCTGATCTACGTGTCGCTGTACCGCATGCACCAGGCGGCGGTGCACGGCTGGCTGCTGGCCGCGCTGCTGTTCATCGGCGACAAGCTGCGCGGCGTGGCGCGCCCTACGCTCAAGCTGCATTGAGCGGCGGATAGAAAAACGGGGCCCAGTCTGGGCCCCGTTGGCACAACGGAGAGAGGCCGCTGAGTCGGGATTACTGCTTCGGGGCTTCCGGCATGGCCTTTTTCTCGACCGGCTTTTTCATCATTTTCTTGGTTTGGGTCTTGTGGACTTTCTTGGCGGGCTTTTTCACCATCGGCTTGGCGGCCGGGGCGGAGGCTTCGGCTTTTACGGCCGGGGTAGCCGGCTTGGCCGGGGCGGTGGCGGCGAAGCTGCCGGCGGAAGCGAGGCCGAAGGCGGCGGTCAGAGCGAGCAGGGTCAGTTTTTTCATGGTCTTACTCCTAGCGAAACAGTCGTGGTCTCGGTTGGCCGAGTGGCCTTCCATGAGCTGTATGCTAGGTGTGTCCTGTTCCGGCGTCTGTGAGTGGAATGTTTCCCTGTGTAACGGAATGTACAGGGCCGGGAGCCGGCCAGCACAGCACGAAGCGGGTCCCGCCGAGCGGGCTGTTGTCGACCTGCAGCGTGCCGTGATGGGCGCGGGCAATCCCGTTGACGATGGATAGCCCCAGCCCGTGCCCACCGCTGTCGCGGCCGCGGCTTTCGTCCAGCCGCACGAACGGTTCCAGTACCCGTTCGCGCTCATCGATGGGGATGCCCGGGCCGTCGTCCTCCACACTCAGGCGGAAGCCGCCGGCATCCTGTTCCAGCCGCACGCGCACCACATGGCGGGCGTAGCGGCGCGCGTTGCTGAGCAGGTTGTCCAGCGCCCGTGACAGCAGGTGACGGTCGGCCACCAGCTCGATGGCGCTACGGCTGTCATCTTGCCAGTCTAGCGCCTCGGCCAAGGGGATTTGTTCGGTCAATCTTTCTGCCACCCACTCGCGCGCCGCGAAGTGGCTCAGCATCAACGGTACCTGCGGGCGGTCGAGGCGGGCGTGCAGCAGCAACTCCTGCAACAGCGAGTCGATGGCGGCGAGGTCGCGCTCGATGGCTTGGCGCGGTGGGCTGTCCGGATCGCCCTCCAGCAATACCAAGCGGTAACGCAGCCGCGCTAGCGGCGTGCGCAACTCGTGTGCCACGGCGTCGATCAGCGCCTTGCGTCCGGCCAATAGCATGCCGATGTTGTCAGCCATGTGGTTGAATGCTGCGCCCACCTGCCATACTCCGGAGTCCGCCGGCAGCTGCACGCGGGCATCGAGTTCGCCTTCTGCCAAACGGGTGGCAGCCCGTTCCAGCGTCATCAGCTCGCGCCAGTGCGGGCGCAGCCACAGCAGCGCCGGAATGCCCAATGACAGGCCGATCAGTGTCAGCAGGGCATAATCGGCCCACTTCAGCTGGTGCAGGAAGAACAGGTAGCGCAAGGGCCCGGCCACCAGGATGAACGGGCTGTCCGGGATACGCTGCAGGTACAGGTAGCTGTCTTCCAGCATGACGATCTCGCCGCGCGCCAGCGCCGCACGTGCTTCCGCGTCCAGCGCATAGGCCGAATCGCGCTCGATCTTCAGCGGAAACGACAGGCCGTGGTCGAGTTCGGCTAGTGTCGCTGGCCACTGTGCCGGCGGTACGTCCTTCAGCTCGCTCTGGATCAGCGACAGCGAGGCGCCCAGCAGGTCGGACAGGTAGCGGTCGCCGACCTTGTCCACCGCCTGCTGGTAGACCCCGCCGATCAGCAGCACGGCGCCGAGAAAGCAGCTCATCAGGAGCAGGTAGAACTGCACGAACAGGCGGCGCATGGCTCAGTTCCAGCCGGCCGGTGCGAACAGATAGCCCTTGTTGCGCACGGTCTTGATGCGGAACGGCTCGGCCGGGTTGTCGCCGAGCTTCTTGCGCAGCCGTGAGATGGCCACGTCGATGCTGCGATCAAGCCCGTCGTAGTCAACGCCGCGCATCGTCTTGAACAGCGCGTCGCGGTCCATGATCTCGCCGGCATGGCTGGCCAACAGCCACAGCAGGTCGAAGTCGGCGGTGGACAGCGCGACGCTGTGCCCGCCCAGCGTGACGCCGCGGCTGAGCGGGTCGATGCTGAGCTGGCCGAACGTCTTGACCGACACGGCCGGCCTGGTCGCCGCTTCGGTCGGGGTGGGCCGGTGCTGGCGCAGCTGGGCGCGCAGCCGCGCCACTAGCACGGCTGGCGGCGTGGTCTTGAGGATGTAGTCGTTGGCCCCCAGCTCCAGCCCGAGGATCTGCTGCATGTCGCTGTCGAGCGAGGTCAGCATCACGATCGGGCCGGCAAAGTCGGGCCGCAGTTCGCGGCACAGCGTCAGCCCGTCCTTGCCCGGCAGCATGATGTCGAGCAGCACCAGGTCGGGCTGGGCGGCGGCGATGGCGGCGAGCGCGGTGTCGCCGCGCGGCTCGATCTGCACCTCCATGTCATGGCGGGACAGGAAGTCGCGGACCAGTTCGGCCAGTTCGGCGTCGTCTTCGACAAAAACCAGGCGGTAGCTCATGGGGCCTCGGGTAACGCAACGGAATTGCCGGCAGTATCGTCCTTGTGCCGGGCAGGCTCAAGCCGGCCCGGAAACGTCCGCGCGCGGCCTGACCCTGTCGGAGGGTAGAGAGGATAATTCATCCTTTCTATTCAAATACTTAGTGCAACTACCTCGTCGGTTTCTTGTACACAATGATTTCATTCGGGTGTCTCGGCTGCCCCCTTGTTACTGCTGCCGCGCCCTGATCTCATGCCGCACATGCCTTGATAAGTCCTAATCAGGGACTTATCATTCCCTTTTTGGGACTTTTAGATGTTGCCATGCCGACCCTGTCACTCAGTGATGCCTTGTTCACCGCGACCCAGCAGAGAGTGCTGGGGCTGCTCTATGGCAAGCCGGATCAGAGCTTCTATGCTAACGAGATTGCTCGCTGGGCACAGGTCGGCAAAGGGGGCCTGATGCGTGAGCTGGATCGCCTGCAGAAAGCCGGCGTGCTGACCATGTTCTGTCAGGGTAACCAGACGCACTACCAAGCCAATCCGGCTTGCCCGATCTACCAGGAGCTGCTGGGAATCGTGCGCAAGACCTTCGATATTGGCGAACCGTTGCGGGCAGCGCCTGTTCCCTTGGCAGGACAACTGAATGAAAACAATTGAAAACAACTTCAAGAAGCTGACTTTCGACGACCTGCGGGAATGGGCCGGCGAGACGATTCTTGAGCGCGGCCGGGGCTACATCCACTACGTCAGCTCACTGTCGAGCACCATGGACGGCGAGCTGGCGGCGTGGGTCAGCGGCAGCGAGCGCTATGCCACCTCGGTCCGGCTTGGCGCCAATGGGGGATTAACGTCGTTCTGCACCTGCCCCTACGATTGGGGAGGGCCGTGCAGGCATGCAATAGCGGTAGTGCTGGCGGCGGCGGAACAAGTCAAGCAAGGCAAAGCAATCCCTTTGCTCGACAAAGCCAGCAAGCTCGCACTGGTGTTGACTGGCGACGAGGAGGACGATGACGGCGCGGAGTATGACGAAGACGATGAAGCATGGCTAGACGAGCCAGCCGCGCCACGCCGCAGACAGAAACCGCCCTCGTCCAAAGAGCTGCAACAAATCCTGCAAGGCTGGAGCAAGGAGCAGCTCGTCACCTGGCTTGTTGAACAAGCCGGTCATGACGCCAGGCTTGCGCAGCAGGTTCTCGATGCCGGGCAGCTGGACAGCGGGCAGGTGGACAAACTGGTTCGCTCCTTGCATAAGGACATCCGGTACCTCACCGCGGAACCGGCCTGGCACAATGGCTGGAACGGTGATGGCCATCTGCCCGATTACTCCCGTCTTCCGGGACAGCTGAAAGCGCTGCTCGACAAGGGGCACTACGACGTCCTGCTGCAATTGGGCGAAGAGCTCTGGCAGGGCGGCAATGCCCAGGTGGCGCAATCCGACGACGAGGGCGAATCCGCCGTGGCGATTGCCGAATGCCTGGAAGTGGTGCTCGAAGCGTTGCCCCACTCGTCGCTGCCACCGGCCGAGCAGCTGATCTGGCTGATCGACCACCTGCTGGAGGACGACTACTCGCTGCTGGAGGCCGGCGAAAAGCTACTCAAGCACCCGGACTACAACCAGGAGGACTGGCAGATGGCTGCACGCTCCCTCCAATCGCTGCTGCATGGCGAGGGGACCCCGAGCGCGAGCCAGCGCTACCGGCGCGAATGTATCGTCCGTCGCCTGCGGGATGCCTATGCGCGCAGTGGCTGGCACGACAAGATCATCCCCCTGCTCGAGCAAGAAGCAGACGTCTGCTGGAATTACGAACAACTGGTCGACGCGCTGCTGGCGGCCGGCGAGCGGGAAAAAGCGCGCCAATGGTGCATTCGCGGCTACATGAAAACCGCGGAGGCGGCGCGCGGCATCGCCGGCCGCCTGCGCGATAAATTGCGCGAGCTGGCCTTGACGGAAGGTCGGCACGACCTCGCCGCCGCCTACTGGGCCGAGGAGTTCTTTACGCACGCCTCACGCTCCAGCTATTCCGCTTTGCAGCAGGCTGCCGAGCAAACCGGCGATTGGCCGGCGGTACGCGCTGCCATTCACGCTTTTCTCGAGACTGGGCTGCGCCCGGACATGGCTGGCGATGCGCAGGAAGCGCCGCTCTGGCCCTTGCCGGCCACCGAGCTGGTTCACCTGCAGAACGAGCAGCCCAAACTGACCTTCCGAAAATTTCCTGAGCTCGATCTGCTGATCGACATCGCCATATTGGAGCAACGCTTCGACGACGTGGTCGAACTCTATCGCCGCTTGCCGAAGACGCCGAGCTGGGGCTGGCACTCGGAAAAATCCGTCGCCGAGGCCGTCGCCGGCAGCCATCCGCAAATTGCGCTGGATATCTGGCGCGCGCTCGTCGACGCGCTGATCGCAAAAGTGCAGCCATCGGCCTACGTGGAAGCGGGCGGCTACCTGCGCCAGATGCACAAGGTCTACGAAGCAAACGGGCGCGGCGAAGAATGGCTGGCGCTACTGGCGCACCTGCGCAAGACGCACAAGGCCAAGCGGCGTTTGCAGGAGGTGCTCGACGGCCTGAGCGGGGCCAAGCTGGTATGAGCCTCGACTACGCCACCCTCGACGCCCTGCGCTCCCACCACCCGGCGTGGCGGCTGCTCAACTCGCCGCACGCGCCGCTGGTGGCGAGTTTTCTCTACCGCGTGTTCGTCGCGCCCAACGTGCGCGTGATGGCGGCAGCGGATCTGGCCGAGGCGCTCGAGGACGAGCTGTACGCCTTGCGTGAGCGGCTGGGTGCAGAGGCCTACCCGAAATCGGCGCTCGAGTATCTGAACGACTGGGCCGCGCCCGACAAGGGCTGGCTGCGCAAGTTCTACGGTCAGGGCACGGACGAGCCGCAGTTCG
>JACPUY010000007.1 GCA_016192025.1 Pseudogulbenkiania sp.
CGCCGCCGCACAAGCCTCGGCGAACGCGGGGTTCTCGGACAGGAAGCCGTAGCCGGGGTGGATGGCGTCGACATCGGCCTCGAGCGCGATGCGGAGGATGTCGTCGATGTCGAGGTAGGCGGCGATGGGCTTCTTGCCGGCACCGACCTGGTAGGCCTCGTCGGCCTTGAAGCGGTGCAGGGCGAGCTTGTCTTCGTCGGCGTAGATGGCGACGGTGCGGATGTTCATCTCGCTGGCGGCGCGCATCACGCGGATGGCGATCTCGCTGCGGTTGGCGATCAAGAGACTACGTATCGGTTGCATGATGTGGCTCGGAAAGAGGTCGGTCAAAAATTACGCAGCCAGCGCCTCATGGCGAAGCCGGCCTCTTGCCGCTCCAGTGGGGTCGGAACCGTTGTAAACCAGCTGAGGAGCAAAAGAAGGGAGGTTGCCGGGGCGGGCTAATACCAGGTTGTAAAAAAAAAGCGGTGGTGATGAAGCGGGAACCTGTTTTTCCATCGGAAAAGATAGGCCGAAACATCGTTTGCCAAGAATCATGCGGTTGTTGCCAAGAACCGGTTCTGCGCAAACATCACCACCCAGAAGCCGCTTGCAAGCCAAGTGCACGCCGGAGAAGCGAGCTGCAAGCGGAGGGAGCCATTCAGTCGTTCAACTGCACCGTACGCCCGCTTCGCAGGGATTCCAGCGCGGCATCGGCCAGGAGCAGGGCACGGCGGCCGTCGTCGAAGCCTGGGCTTGGCGCACGGTTGTTGCGTACCGCGTCGATGAAGTCGTTGATCTGGTTGCGGTAGGCGTCGCCGTAGCGGTCGATGAAGAAGTTGAGCAGTGGTTCGCGCACGCCGGTGGCGGAGGCCGAGTAGCGTTCCACCGTGGTGGCGGTGCGGTTGTTGGAGATCACCATGCCGAGGCTGCCGAACGCCTCGACGCGCTGGTCGTAACCGTAGCTCGCGCGGCGCGAGTTGTTGATGTGGCACAGCTTGCCCGAGGCGGTCTTCATCACCACCATTGCCGAGTCGATGTCGCCTGCCTCGCCGATGGCCGGGTCGACCAGCACGCTGCCGCTTGCGGTCACTTCGACGATCTCTTCGCCGAGGATGAAGCGGGCCAGATCGAAGTCATGGATCATCATGTCGCGGAACAGCCCGCCGGATACCGCCACGTAGGATGCCGGCGGCGGCGACGGGTCGCGGCTGGTGATCACCAGCTGCTCGAGCTGGCCGATCTCGCCCTTTTTCACCGCTTCGAACACGCCGCGGTGATTTGGATCGTAGCGGCGGTTGAAGCCGATCTGGACCGGGACGTTGCAGCCGGCGATGGCCTCACGGCAGCGGTTTACCTGCGCGATATCCAGATCGATGGGTTTTTCACACAGTACCGCCTTGCCCGCCTGTGCGGAACGAGTGATCAGGTCGACATGCGTGTTGGTGGAAGAGGCAATCAGCACGGCGTCGACCTCGGGATTGGCCAGGGCCGCGTCTACCGTTGGGGCAACTTCCGCGCCGTACTTTTGCGCCACCTCGCTCGCAGCAGTGCCATTGACGTCATAGACACAGACAAGGCGCGCATCAGGGTTGGCACTGACATTCTCGGCATGCAGCCGTCCAATGCGGCCGGCTCCGAACAGGGCAAAACGAAGCATTGCAATACTCCTTAAGGTAAGTCGGCGGGGAAATGACGCCATGCGGCGTGGTTTGCCATATCTCGGCCAATTATAGAATTAAAATTCCATAAATTGTCAAACTAAAGTTTGTGTTCCGTCGTGCGTATAGCTGAATAAGCAAGCTTTGCCAGCATTGCTGGGCTTGGTTGGGTATTGGTGGAATGACTTTAAGTGGTGCGGCAACGGGCTGCATGGGAATAAATCTGTAATTTCGTGTTGACATGGAACGAACATTCCATATACTTCGGGTTGTGGAATAAATTTCTGGAGGAGGCGCTCTCATGTCTCAGTTGTTGCGACACTTTGTTGGTGGTTGTCTGGTGGATGGCGCAAGCGGTCGCCAGTCCAATGTTTACAATCCGGCGCTTGGCGAAGTGGTGGCGCATGTGCCGCTGGCCAGCACTGAGGAGGTATCGAGCGCGGTGGCCGTGGCCAAGGCGGCATTCCCGGCCTGGGCGGCAACCACCCCGTTGCGCCGTGCCCGTGTGCTTTACAAATTCAAGGAGCTGCTGGAGGCCAATGCCGACCGTCTGGCGGAGATCATCGCTGCCGAGCACGGCAAGGTGCACGACGATGCCTTGGGCGAGGTCACCCGGGGCCTCGAAGTGGTGGAATTTGCTTGCGGCATCCCGCACCTGCTCAAGGGCGAGGTGACCGAGAACGTAGGTTCCAGTGTCGACTCGCATTCGCTGCGCCAGCCGCTGGGTGTGGTGGCCGGCATTACCCCGTTCAACTTCCCGGTGATGGTCCCGATGTGGATGTTCCCGGTGGCGCTTGCCTGCGGCAACGCCTTCATCCTGAAGCCTTCCGAGCGCGATCCTTCGGCGCCGCTGCTGATCGCCGAGCTGCTCAAGCAGGCCGGCCTGCCGGACGGGGTATTCAACGTTGTGCATGGCGATAAAGAGGCTGTCGATGCGCTGATCGCCCACCCGGACATCCAGGCGCTGAGCTTTGTCGGTTCGACGCCCATCGCCGAGTACATCTATTCCGAAGGCTGCCGCCATGGGAAGCGTGTCCAGGCACTGGGCGGTGCCAAGAACCATATGGTGGTGATGCCGGATGCCGATATCGACAAGGCCGTCGATGCGCTGATGGGGGCCGCCTACGGTTCCGCCGGCGAGCGCTGCATGGCCATCTCGGTTGCGGTTGCCGTTACCGATGAAGTGGCCGATGCCTTGGTCGCACGTCTCACGCCGCTGGTTCGCGACCTGAAGATCGGCGCCGGTAGCGACCGCCGCGCCGAAATGGGCGCCCTGGTGACCGGCCAGCATCGCGACAAGGTGAAGGGTTACATCGATCTGGGGGTGGCCGAGGGGGCCGAACTGGTGGTGGATGGCCGCGAGCCCAAGCTGCTCGATTCCGCCGGGAGCAATGGCTTCTTCCTCGGTGGGACGCTGTTCGATCGCGTGACGCCTGACATGCGCATCTACAAGGAAGAGATTTTCGGGCCGGTGCTCGCCGTGCTGCGTGTGCAGAGCTACAGCGAGGCCGTTGATCTGATCAACGCGCACGAATACGGCAACGGCACCGCTATCTTCACTCGCGACGGCGACTCGGCGCGCGCTTTTGCCCATCAAATCCAGGTGGGGATGGTCGGCATCAATGTGCCGATTCCGGTGCCGATGGCGTTCCACAGCTTTGGCGGCTGGAAGCGCTCGCTGTTCGGTGACCACCACATGCATGGTCCGGAAGGGGTCCGCTTCTACACCCGCCTCAAGACCATCACGTCGCGCTGGCCGACCGGGATTCGCTCCGGGGCAGACTTCGTCATGCCGACCATGAAGTGACGACGCGGGGTTGAGGGCTGCTGAGCCAGCCGTGCAGGTCGTCAGGCTGCTTGATCGGAGAGGTGATCCGGCTGCCTGACGATGATCACGGTGTGGCCAGGCAGGATGAATATTGTTCTGGTGGCGGTTTTTATACCGATGCCAATTCGCATCGCGCTTCACGTGCCGGGGATGGCGGAGCGGGAGGACTGGTCATGAACACAACATTGGCAAGCAGCGCCGTGCTTTCGCGCCAGAAGACCGACGCAGAAGTCCGCTGCGTGCTGGATGCCCGGGCCGAGCTGGGGGAATGCCCGGTGTGGTCGGCCGAAGAGCAGGCGCTCTATTGGGTCGACATCCTGGCGCCATCGCTGAATCGTTTCGATCCGGCCAGTGGGGAGACCCGTCGCTGGTCCATGCCGGAACCGATCGGATCGTTCGGCCTGCGTGAGCAGGGCGGGGCGGTGGTGGCGCTGAAGAGCGGTTTCCACTTCTTCGATTTCGACAGCGAAGTGCTGACCTTCATCGTCAATCCCGAGGCGGATTGGCCTGGCACGCGCTTCAACGACGGCAAGGTGAGCCCGGATGGCCGCTTCTGGGCCGGCACGATGGACGATGTGAAGCTCTCGCGGCCGATCGGCTCGCTGTACCGGCTCGATCCGGACGGCAGCTGCCAGCGCATGGTGGAAGGCCTGATCGTATCCAACGGGCTGGCCTGGAGCGACGACGGCCGCACCCTGTTCCACTCCGATTCCAAGGGCAAGGTGGTTCATGCCTACGATTACGACCTGACGAGCGGCAACATCGCCAACCGCCGGGTGATTGCCCGCCCCGACGAGGCGGTGGGACGCCCCGACGGTGGCGCCACCGATGTCGACGGTTACTACTGGAGCGCCGGCATTTCGGCCGGCGTCGTCAACCGCTGGGGCCAGGACGGCCGGCTCGATCGGCAGATCGTGCTGCCTTGCGTGGCGCCGACCTGCGTCTGTTTTGGCGGACCCGAGCTGAAGACCCTGTTCATCACCTCGTCGCGCCACTCTCTTTCCCCCGAGCGGCTGGAGGCGAGTCCGCTTTCCGGCGGGATTTTCATCATCGAAGTCGATACCCCGGGTGTCCCGGTCAACAAGTTCAAAGGCTGATGTCAGGCAGTTCCACCTCCGTGGATTGGCTCGCAATGAGAGAGATTATCAAATGAACGTTTGCATGATTGGCCATGGCATGATGGGCGTGTGGCATTCGGAAGGGCTGGCTGGTGCAGACTGCCGTCTGTACTCGGTGGTCGGCCGGCGCCCGGAACCGACCCGCGAGTTCGCCGAGAAATACGGCTATCGCAAGTGGACCACCAGTCTGGACGAGGCGCTTTCCGATCCGGCGGTGGATATCGTGATCGTCGCCGGTCCGAGCGAAACCCATGCCGAGATGGCAACGGCGGCCCTGGAGCATGGCAAGCATACCCTGGTCGAAATTCCGATCGCCATGAACCTGGCCGATTCGGAACGGGTGGTCGCGCTGGCCAAGGAAAAGGGGCTCACGCTCGGGGTTGTGCACCCGATGCGCTACCGGGCCGAACGGGCCGAGGTGCTGGCGCGCATCCAGGCCGGCGAAGAGAACGTTCGCCACACTCATGGCCGCTTTTTCATCAACCGTCTGCAGAACATCGGCGCCACCGGCTATCACCGCAGCTGGACCGACAACATCCTGTGGCACCACAGCACGCATCTGGTCGATCTTGGCCTGTGGATGGCCTGCGGCGGCGATATGCGCCAAGCCGACGAGCTGGTCGGCAAGGTCTCGGCCTTCATGCCGGCGCTCGACGAGAGAACTGGCATCCCGATGGAAATCGTGCTGTTGGCCGAAACCCGCAACAACCAGTCCATCGTCGTCACCGGCTCCTATTACGGCCGTGAGCGGATCTACGACACCCTAGTGGTGACCGACCGCAACTCTTACCGGCTGGACGAAAACCGCGCCACGCTGACCACCGGCGACGCCGTCCAGAACATTCTCAGCGAGCGCGAGAATGCCTGGCTTGCCGCTCGGGATTTCGTCAAGGCGGTATGGGAAAACCGCGATCCCCTGGTGCCCGGCTGGTCGGTGCTGCCCACCATGCGGATTCTTCATCGCGCCCAGGAACAGTGGGACGCCGTGTACGGCAAACAGGTCCTGCCGGGCCGTCCGGTCATCTGAAAGGGGAATGGCATCATGCGTGAAAACCGAATTCGTTCGATCTGGCAGGCTGGCGGCGCCGTCGTCAACGGCTGGCTGGCGATTCCCAACGGCTTTGCCGCGGAAACCATGGCGCACCAGGGCTGGGATGCGCTGACCATCGACATGCAGCACGGGGTGGTCGACTACCAGGAGGCGGTGAACATGCTCACCGCCATCTCCACCACCCAGACCGTGCCCATGGTCAGGGTCCCCTGGCTGGACCCCGGCATCATCATGAAAATGCTGGATGCCGGCGCCTACGCGGTGATCTGTCCGATGGTCAACAACCGTGAGGACGCCGAAAAACTGGTCGCCGCCACCAAGTACCCGCCACAAGGCAGCCGCAGTTTCGGGCCGATCCGTGCGCTGCTCTACGCCGGTGCCGATTACGGCAAGAAGGCCAACGACACCGTGGTGACCTTTGCCATGATCGAAACGCGCGAGGCGCTGGACAACCTCGACGACATCCTCTCCGTCGAGGGGCTGGACGCCGTCTACATCGGCCCGGCCGACCTGTCGCTGGCGCTGGGCTGCACGCCGAAATTCGACCAGGACGAGAAAGAAGTGGTCGAGGCCATCGACTACATCCTGGCACGGGCCAAGGCCCACGGCGTGGTCGCGGGTATTCATAACGGCACGCCCGAATACGCCCTGAAGATGATCGAGAAGGGTTTCCAGTTCGTCACCGTCGCCTCGGATGCACGGCTGATGGCAGCTGGCGCGCAGCAGGTGGTCGCCACCATGCGCAACGGCGTGGCAAAACCGACCGCTTCGAGCGGCTATTGAACC
>JACPUY010000008.1 GCA_016192025.1 Pseudogulbenkiania sp.
GCCGGCGACAGGTCGTGCGCGACCAGGATCATGTCGTCGTCGAACGCTTCCGGAGCGGTCAGCGGCGAGGCCTCGCCCTTGAGGTTCTTGAAAATGCGCTCGACCACTTGCAGCACATCGTGCTTGCGTTCGCGCAGGTACTCTTCCTCGATCGCCTCGAACTGCTCGACCAGCGCATCGCATTGCAGCTTGAGCGCCCATTCGGCGTTGCAGCGCTGCATGGCGATGATGTCGCGCGGCTCGCGCGAGATCGAAACGTCGCCCAGCAGCATGATGTGCAGCGACAAGAAGGCGCCCAGTTCGGCCGGGGCGTTCTCGGGGATGCTGCCCCACAGCATCTCCAGCTCCTTGCGGGTCGCCTTGATCGCCTCGTCGAAGCGGGCGATTTCCGCCGGGATCTCGTCGGCCACCAGCACATAGTGTGGCACATCGTCCATGCTGCGGGACATAAGATGCGCCCGCCCGATGGCCACTCCGCCACCGATCGCGACGCCGTGCATGATGATGCTCATGTCCCCGTTCCTCCGTCAGCCGGCAGTTATCACTCTGCCTCGTCAAAGCGGTTGTTGATCAACGTGACCAGTGCGGCCAGCGCAGCCTGTTCATCTTCGCCCGACACCTCCAGCACCACCGTCGAACCTTTGGCGGCGGCCAGCATCATCACCCCCATGATGCTCTTGCCGTTGACGCGACGGCCGTTGCGGGAAATCCAGACCTCGCTCCTGAAGCGGCTGGAGGTCTGGGTGAACTTGCTGGAGGCGCGTGCGTGCAGGCCAAGCTTGTTGATGATTTCAACTTCTGATTTAAGCATTTGCCTCCCCGGCAATAATATTGATCACGCCTTCCAGTCCGCCGGTCACGGCCTTCTTGACCACCAGGTCCAGCGGCTGGCTGCTGTAACACAGTGCCCGCACCAGCATCGGCAGGCTGACGCCGGCGATGGCCTCGACCCGGCCGCTATCGATCAGCCGGCTGGCGATATTGGACGGCGTACCGCCGTACATGTCGGTCAGCACCAGCATGCCGTCGCCCTGGTCGAGACGCTGGATCAGCGCCTGCGCCTCGGCCAGCTTGCGGTCCGGATCGTCGTTCTTGTCCACCGCCATGGTCGCCAGGTTTTCCGGGTTGCGTCCCAGAATGTGCCGGGCACAATCGGCCAGGCTGTCGCCCAGCCCGCCATGAGAAATAATCAGTACGCCAACCATGTCTATCCAGTCTCCCGCGGCCGCCATCCACCACGGGGAGTCCTTGTTTTGAAATCAGTTTTTGATTGTAACAGGCTCGCTTTCGATGCGGCGGTACCAACTAAGCGTTGCGGCTAACTTCACCACCTCGCCGACGATGATCAAGGCCGGCGATTGCACATCGTGGCGGGCGATCGCCTCCGGCAGGCTGGCCAGCGTGCCGGTGACGGTACGCTGGCGCACGGTGGTGGCCCACTCGACCACCGCCGCCGGCGTATCGCCCGGCTTGCCGTGGGCGATGAACGCCTCGCACAGCTCGCGCGCGGTAGTGATGCCCATGTACACCACCACCGTCTGCTCGGGCCGGGTCAGCGCCGGCCAGTCGAGATCGATGCTGTCGTCCTTGCGGTGACCGGTGACAAACACCACCGACTGCGCGTAATCACGGTGGGTCAGCGGAATGCCGGCGTAGGCCGCCGCGCCGCTGGCCGAGGTGATGCCCGGAACCACCTCGAACGGGATGCCGTGTGCCGCCAGCGTCTCGATCTCCTCGCCGCCGCGGCCGAAGGTGAACGGATCGCCGCCCTTGAGCCGCACCACACGCCGCCCTTCCTGGGCCAGCCGCACCATCAGCTGGTTGATGTCTTCCTGCGGCAGCGCGTGGTTGGCACGGGCCTTGCCGACGTAGATGCGCTCGGCGTCGCGTCGCACCAGTTCCAGCAGTTCCGGCGCCACCAGCTTGTCATACAGCACCACGTCGGCCTGCTGCATCAGGCGCAGCGCGCGAAAGGTCAGCAGGTCGGGGTTGCCCGGTCCGGCTCCCACCAGGTACACCGCACCGGTCGGACGATCTTCGGCGGCGGCCAGCCTTTTTTCCATCTCGGCACAGGCCGCCTCGTCGTTGCCCTGCATCACCGCGTCGGCCAGCGGTCCTTCCAGCACCGACTCCCAGAAGATACGCCGCGCTTCGACGTCGCCGAAGCGCGCCTTGACCCGGTCGCGGAAGCGCGCGGCGAAACCGGCCAGCCGGCCGAAGCCGGCGGGGATCAGGCTTTCCAGCCGGGCACGCAGCAGGCGCGCCAGTACCGGCACGCCGCCGCCGGTGGACAGCGCGATCACCAGCGGCGAGCGGTCGACGATCGCCGGGGTGATGTAGCTGGAGATGTCCGGGTCGTCCACCACGTTGACCAGGATGCCTCTCGCGCCGGCGGCTTCGGACACCGCCAGGTTGACGCGGCGATCGTCGGTGGCCGCCACCGCCAGCCGCATGCCGGCCAGCTGTTCGCCGCTGAAGCGGCCCGCCACATGACGGATGTCGGCCGCACCGGCCATGGCCTGCAGTTCGGCCACCAGCTCCGGTGCCACCACGGTCACGGCCGCCCCGGCCGAGCGCAGCAGGCGGACCTTGCGCAAGGCCACTTCACCGCCGCCCACCACCAGGCAGGGCTCGCCGCGCAATTTCATGAAAATCGGAAAATAGTCCATCAGGCCGCTCCCATCGATGCGCCAAGCATACTGCAATTGTTGTAAAAAAACGACGACCTGTGGAACTCCTACGGAGGAAGACAGTACGTCCTATGCTGATAAAAGGATTGATTGCCACGCAGAGGCCCGCTTGACTCCCTCACCCCCATGGTGCCAGACCGGCTTGGCCCCGACACTACAGCCCGGCGTGCCCCTGCCCCCCTCCCCTGCCGCGCAAGGGAGTTCCTGCTGATGCTGTCAGGAACGTGGGCGTCTGCCTTCGCGGCGCTGGCCGTGCTGGCGGGGTTGCTGGTAGGCGTCGGGGCCGCCACCCATCATCTGCGGCGCGGCATCCGCCAGCGCCAGCAACAGGCCTTCGATGCCATGCTTTCGTCTTGCCTGCTGCTGCAGCCGGATGGCCGCATTGTGCGGGCGAACGCCGCCGCCCGCGCCCTGCTGGGCGCGCCGCTCGCCCACCTCGCAGAACTGCCGCTCCCCGCCGATATCCGCCACTGGCTCGGCGACAGCGCCGCCCCGGACGGGGAAGCACGCCGCTGCGAACTGGCGGCAGACAGCGGGCAGCGGCGCAATCTGCTGGTGGAAAAACACCGCCATGACTTCGTCGACGACGACGCGCCGTTGCTGCTCGTCATACTGCACGATGTGAGCGAGCAATCCAGCGACGAGCCTGGCCAGCAGCTGTGGCGTGAGGCCATGCAAGATTCACGCCTGGCCTTGGTCGAATACCACCTGGCGACACGCCGGGTACACGGCAGCGTGCGCGCCGAGGACAACGTACTGGGACTTCCGACCGGCCGGGTCGACATCAGTTTCGACAACTGGCTCGAGCGCGTCCACCCGGACGACCGTCACCTGCTCCATGCCATGCTGGAACACCCCGAACAGCTCGCCAACGGCTCGGCCTACCTCGAGTTCCGCTTCCGCCATGGCCACGGCCACTGGGAGTGGCTGGAGCAGCGCGCCCACCTGCGCCACGAACAAGGCCGCATCAGCGCCATCGTCGGCCTGTGCCAGTCGATCAGCTCGCGCAAGCACGCCGAGACCGAACTGCTGCGGCGCGAACAGGTGTTCCGCACGCTGGTGGAAAACGCCGACGACGTCATCGCCCGGTATGACCTTAACCTGTGCTGCCAGTTCATCAACCGCAGTATTACCCGTTACCTGCCGCTGCCGCGCCACGAGCACCTGGGCAAACACCTCTGTCAGCAGGGCTGGTCGCAGGCGGCGCTGAGCACGCTGGAACCGGCTTTCCTGTCGGTGCTGGCGCGGCACGTGCCGCGCCACCTCGAAGTGGAACTCGACGTCTTCGGCAAAGCGGCGACCTTCAGCATCCATCTGGTGCCCGAACTGGGTGCACATGGCGAACTGGTGTCGATCCTGGTGATCGGTCGGGAAATCACCGAGCTGCGCCTCGGCGCGCGCCTGTTGGCCGACGAGAACGCCATCATGGAAATGATCGCCAACAACCGGCCGCTGGACGACATTCTCGACAACCTGTGTCGCCTAGTGGAGGCTCAGCGTCCGCAGGCGATCTGCTCGATCATGCTGCTCAACGAGCAGAAGACCGAGCTCAACCTGGCGGCCGGCCCGTCGTTGCCGGCCAGCTTCAGCGGTTTCCTGCACGGGCTCGCCATCGGGCCCGAGGTCGGCTTCTGCGGCACCGCGGCGTTCACCGGCCAGCAGGTGGTGGTCAGCGACATCGCCCACGATCCGAGTTGGGAAAACTACCGTCATCTGGCACTGCCGCACGGGCTGCGTTCCTGCTGGTCAACGCCGATCTATTCCAGCACGCGGGAAATTCTCGGCTCGTTCGCCATCTACTACCCTGCCCCGCGCAATCCTGGCAAGGCCGAATTGCGCCTGACCGACCGCTGCACCCGCCTGGCGTCGATCGCACTGGAGCGCGACCGGCACGAAAAGCAGCTGTACTTCCTGGCCACCCGCGACGGCCTGACCGGACTGCTCAACCGCCGCTCGTTCATGGAGGCCGGCGAGGCCGAAGTGCTGCGCAGCAAGCGCTACAACCACGAGCTGTCGATCATGATGATGGACCTCGACTATTTCAAGGTCATCAATGACCTGCACGGCCACGCCGCCGGTGATCGGGTGCTGCAGCATTTTGCCGAGCTGTGCGGCAACACCTTTCGTCATGCCGATATCATCGGCAGGGTCGGCGGAGAGGAGTTCGGCGTGCTGCTGCCGTTCACCACCCTGAACGAGGCCGGCATCCTGGCCGAACGCCTGCGCACCGAAGTCGACAACAGCGCGGTGATGGCGTGCGGCGCCGCGTTGCATTACACCGTCAGCATCGGCATTTCCGCGGTCAACCCGGACGACAAGGATATCGACGCCCCGCTCAGCCGCGCCGATACCCTGCTCTACCAGGCCAAGGCGCTGGGGCGCAACCGCATCCGCTACGACGACGGTCCGCCGCAGGTTCCGCTGGCGGGGTAGAATGGCGGCTTTGCCTCACCGCCCCCCACCGTGACACGCTGGCACACCGCTTATCTCGCGCATCCGTTGTACGCCCCGATCCACCGCTACGCCCTCTTGGCTGACAGCGTGGACTGGCCGGAGCAGGCCGACTACGACCGGCTGCTGAAGCGTGCCCGTGCCGCCGGCAGCACGATCCCGGCCGGCTTGCGCTTCGTCTGCGACCTCGAACCGGAGGACTATTACGAACTCCACATCGCCCAGAGCGGCGAGGTCCCTACCCGCTACGGCAACTGGCACGACTGGTTCAACGCGCTGGCCTGGCTGGCCTGGCCGCGCAGCAAGGCGGCGCTGAACACGCGCCACGCCCGCGCCATCGCGCGCGGCGAAGTGCGCCGCGGCCCGCTGCGCGACGCCGCCACGCTGCTGGACGAATGCGGCGTCGTCATCGCCAGCGCCGACCCCGCGTTGACCGCAGCGCTGGACGACATGCGCTGGCACGAACTGTTTGTGGCAAGAAGACACGACTGGGGACGGCGCATCGGCACGTTCACACTCGGCCATGCGCTGTTCGAGACCGGCCTCGACCCGCATCTCGGCTGGTGCGGCAAGGCGCTGGTGCTGGCGGTGGAGCAGGACTTCTTTGGCCAAACTGTTGAACAGCAGCTTGCCGCGCTCGATCACAGCCTGGCCACAGCATTGAACGACGACGGCTGGCTCGCCCGGCCGCGCGAACTGTGGCCGCTACCGCTGTTGGGAATACCCGGCTGGTGGCCGGGCAACGCGGAGCCGGCGTTCTACGCCAACACCGACTACTTCCGCCCGACGCGGCGGGCGAAGTCGGCCAGCGTCTCCTGATCGAGCCGGGAGAACGCCGGCGCCAACAGTTCGTCCAGCCCTTGGCCGATATCGTCGTCGCGGCCGATGTCGGAACGATAGACGAAGACCTGGAACAGCTCGGAGAGCGGGATCGTTTCCAGCTTCTTCATCAGCACCCAGCCGTCACCCTGGCCGCGCTGGGCATAGCCCAGGCACGCCAGCTTGTCGAGCACCAGCCCGAGCTCGTCGTAACCGACATGCACTTCGCGCCGCAGCTCCACCGGCGTCAGCGCCACCCCCTGTTGCTGCGCGCTATCCAGCAGCAGCAGCACCTCCAGTGCGTCGAGGAAGCGGCGCCGCGGCTCGAAACGGCGGCGCCAGGCCCCGCCTTCCCAATACGACAGCGAAGCGGTGAACACCGCGCCGGTCAGCACCACCAGCCACAGGCAGTACACCCACAGCAGCAGGATCGGGACGCTGGCGAAGGCGCCGTACACCAGCTTGTACGACGCCACCTCGCCGATGTAGAAGCCGAACACCGCCTTGGTCACTTCCAGCAGCAACGCGGTGGCCAGCGCGCCCCACAACGCGTGGCGGTAGGGCACGAAGCGGTTGGGCACCACGCGGTACAGCAGCGACAGCACCGCCGTGGTCAAGAGGATGGTACCGCCGGTCTGCAGCAGTTCGTCCAAGAGCCGCGAATAGCGCTCGAAATGCGTCGCCTTGAGCAGCCAGTGCCAGCCGATCAGGCCACCGCCAAACGCCACCGGCCCCAGCGTCAGCACGCTCCAGTACACCATGCCCTGCTGCAGCCAGGGCCGGCTGCGGCGCACGCTCCAGATGGCGTTGAAGGTGCGCTCGATGGTGGCCATCAGCATCAGCGAGGTCAGCCCAAGCATGACGATGCCGGCGGCGGTCAGTTTCTCGGCGTTGTCGGCGAACTGGCGCATGTAGACCGTGATCACCTTGCCGGCGAACTCCGGCACCAGCGTCGACAGCAGCATCACCTTGAAGCGCGCGCTGTAGTCGGCGAACACCGGGAACGCCGCCACCACCGTCAGCACGATGGTCAACAGCGGCACCAGCGCCAAGAGCGTGGTGAAGGTCAGGCTGCCGGCCACCTGCAGCACGCGGTGCGAGCCCATGCGGCGGGCGAGGAAGCGGGCGAAGCCGCGGTAAGGTTCAATTCGTTTGGCAAGGCACATGGATCGATCGGGATGTCGGCAAAGGGACTAGAGAGTGCTCGAAGCGACGGAAAATTCCGCCCGGCGCGGCAAGCCGGCCGAATTGCACTAAGATTGACGCTTATCGCTTTATGGTAACGATTCGGACGACGATATGCAGGATATTCTGGTTCTCTACTACAGCCAGCACGGCGCCACGCGCGAGCTGGCCCGACTGATCGCGCGCGGCATCGAGAGCGTACCCGGCTGCCAGGCGCGGCTGCGCACCGTGCCCAAGGTGTCGCCGGTGTGCGAGGCGACCGAGCCGGCGGTGCCGGACGCCGGCGCGCCCTACGCCGAACGGCGCGACCTCGCCGAATGCATCGGCCTGGCGCTCGGCAGCCCGACCCGCTTCGGCAACATGGCCGCGGCGGTGAAGTATTTCCTCGACGGCACCAGCGCCGAGTGGATGGCCGGCACGCTGGTCGGCAAGCCGGCCTGCCTGTTCACCACCTCGGCCAGCATGCACGGCGGCCAGGAATCGACGCTGCTGTCGATGATGCTGCCGCTGATGCACCACGGCATGCTGATCCTCGGCCTGCCCTACACCGAGCCGGCGCTGACGTCGACGCAGTCCGGCGGCACCCCGTACGGCGTCAGCCACGTCGCCGGCCTAAACAACGACCGCCGCATCAGCGACGACGAGAAGACGCTGGCCATCGCCCAAGGCAAGCGATTGGCCGAGGCGGCGCTGAAACTCGCTACCGGGCGCGGCTGAAAGCCTATTTCATTAGGCGGCTGCGCCTTTGCATCTTGAGCGCTGGCGGTGCTCGGAATCCTCATGTACTCCGTGTACATTCCGGTTCCTGCGCTCCGGCAGCACTCAAGCTGCCGTGGCTCGCTCGCCTACTGAAACAGGCTCTTTAGTAGCCTCAGTGAGGCTCGACACGCAAGAGTAGCCTGATGCCTCAGCCGTCGTCCCGCCCCCACGGCGCCACCTTGAACAGCAGCACCATCCCGGGCAGCGCCAGCACCGTGCACAAGAGGAAGAACGGCGTCCAGCCGATCGCCTCGACTAGGTAACCGGTGGCGGCGTTGGCCACGGTGCGCGGCACCGCCGCCAGGCTGGTGAACAGCGCAAACTGCGTGGCGGTGTAGGCCGGGTGCGTGGTGCGCGCGATGTAGGCGACGAAGGCGGCGGTGCCCAAGCCCACGCCGAGCGCCTCGAAGCCGATCACCACCGCCAGCTGGCCGAGTTCGCCCGCGCCGACCGCGGTAAATGGCCCGTTCGCCGCCAGCCAGGCGAAGCCGAGGATCGACACCACCTGGATCACGCCGAACGCCCACAAGGCGCGGTTGATGCCGAGCTTGATCATCCACACCCCGCCCAACAACCCGCCGAACACCGCCGGCCACAGCCCGGCATGCTTGGCGACCAGCCCGATCTGCGCCTTGGTGAAGCCCATGTCGAGATAGAACGGCGTGGCCAGCGCGGTGGCCATGCTGTCGCCCAGCTTGTAGAGGAAGATGAAGCCGAGCACCAGCGCGGCGCCCTTGAGACCGCTGCGGGTGAGGAATTCATGGAACGGCTCGACCACCGCTTCCCTGAGCGTCTTCGGCGCCGCCGCGGCCAGTTTCGGCTCGCTGACCGAGAGCGTCATGGCGATACCGACCAGCATGAACAGCGCGGTGATCCAGAACACCGTGCCCCACGGCAGGTGGTCGGCCAGGATCAGCGCCAGCGAGCCGGGAATCAGGCTGGCCAGGCGGTAGGCGTTGATGTGGATGGTGTTGCCCAGCCCCAGTTCCTGGTTGCTGAGGATCTCGCGGCGGAAGGCGTCGAGCACGATGTCCTGGCTGGCCGAGAAGAACGCCACCGCCAGCGCCAGCGCGGCGATCGACCAGATGTCCTGCCTGGGCGCGAACACGCCGAACGCCGCCATGGTGGCGACCAGGGCGAGCTGGGTCAGCAGCATCCAGCCGCGCCGGCGGCCGAACAGCGGCGGCACGAAGCGGTCCATCAGCGGCGCCCAGACGAATTTCCAGGTGAACGGCAGCTGGATCAGCGCGAACAGGCCGATCGCCTTGAGGTCCACCCCCTCACTGCGCAGCCAGGCCGGCAGCAGGTTGATCAGCGTATAGAGCGGCAGGCCGGAGGCAAAGCCGGTGAACACACAGGTGAGCATGGTGCGCGAGAAGATCAGGTGCTTCCAGTCTACTGACCGTGGCCGGCTTGCCTCCGCCTTGCCGTCGGGACGAGCCCCGGCCAACTCGGCCTCCAGTATGTTTTCTCGTTTCTCGTCGCCAAACCCTCGGCTCATCGTGCGGACCTCTTCAAATTACACCGGCAAGGGAACAGGCTCCTTCCCACACCATCACCCTCGGCGCGCCACGCGGTAAAACGCCAGGCTGCCGCGCAGGTTGGGCAGGAAGCGGATGCGCCGGCCCTCGTTCATCACCACCCGCTCCAGCACGCCGATGCCGTTCTTGGCGCACAAGGCCTCGAAATCGCCCAGCATGCACCAGTGGATGTTGGGGGTGTCGTACCACTGGTAGGGAATGGTCTCCGATACCGGCATGTGGCCCTGCAGGATCTGCCAGCGGTTTTCCCAGAAGCCGAAGTTGGGGAAGGTGACGATGGCCTCGCGCCCGACGCGCAGCATCTCCAGCAGGATTTCCTCGGTGTGCTGCATCGCCTGGATGGTCTGCGACAGGATGACGTGGTCGAAGCTGGCGTCGCGGAAATCGGCCAGCCCGGCCTCTAGGTCGCCCTGCACCGCGTTGACGCCGGCGGTCACGCAGCGCGCGATGTTGCCGACGTCGATCTCCACGCCGTAGCCGGTCACCTGCTTGTGCTGCTGCAGGTTGGCCAGCAGCGCGCCGTCGCCGCAGCCCAGGTCGAGCACACGCGCACGCGGCGGAATCCAGTCGGCGATCAGTTTCAGGTCGGGTCGCAATGGCAGGTCGGTGTGCTGGCTCATGCCGCCACCTCCTGCGCCACTCGGTCGAGGTAGGCGCGCATCAGGTCAACGTAGGGCTGATCGGTCATCAGGAAGGCGTCGTGGCCGTGGGTGGATTCGATCTCGCCGTAGGCCACGCGCTTGTCGGCGGCGATCAGCCCCTGCACCAGCTCGCGCGAGCGCAGCGGCGAGAAGCGCCAGTCGGAGGTGAAGCTGGCCACCAGGAAGTGGGCCGTCGCCTTCTTCAGCGCGGCCACCAGGTCGCCGCCGTGATCCTTGGCCGGGTCGAAGTAATCGAGCGCCTTGGTCATCAGCAGATAGGTGTTGGCGTCGAAATAGTCGGAGAACTTGTCGCCCTGGTAGCGCAGATAGGACTCGATCTCGAACTCCACGTCGTAGCCGAACTTGTACTCGCCCGAGCGCAGCATGCGGCCGAATTTCTCGCCCATGCCGTCGTCGGACAGGTAGGTGATGTGGCCCAGCATGCGCGCGAGCCGGAGGCCGCGGCGCGGGATGGCGCCGTTCTGGTAGAAGTCGCCGCCGTGGAAGTCCGGGTCGGTCAGGATGGCCTGGCGCGCCACGTCGTTGAAGGCGATATTCTGCGCCGACAGCTTGGGCGCCGAGGCAATGACGATGGCGTTGGCGACGCGTGCGGGATAGTTGATGCTCCACTGCAGCGCCTGCATGCCGCCGAGTGAGCCACCGATCACCGCCGCCCAGCGGTCGATGCCGAGCCGGTCCGCCAGCCGCGCCTGCGACGTCACCCAGTCCGGCACCGTCACCAGCGGGAAGGCCGAGCCCCACGGCCGGCGGGTGTCCGGGTCGATGCTGGACGGACCGGTCGAACCGTGACAGCCGCCCAGGTTGTTGAGCGCCACCACGAAGAAGCGGCGCGTGTCGATCGGCTTGCCCGGCCCGATCATGCTGTCCCACCAGCCGGCGCTCTTGTCGTCCGGCTGGTAGCGGCCGGCGGCGTGATGGTGGCCGGACAGCGCATGGCAGATCAGGATGGCGTTGCTCTTGGCAGCGTTCAGCTCGCCGTAGCTCTCAAACGTCAGCTGGTAGGACGTCAGCGTCTTGCCGCAGGCCAGATCGAGCGGAACGTCGAACAGCGCCTGCTGGGCACTGACGATACCGACCGACGATTCGGTTGTGGACATAGTAAAGCGGTGCCTCTTTGATATGGTTTTGTCGGCTTCAAGGCGTTTCGTATTGTGGCCGGACAGTGCCTGTGCATGACAGCACGCCGGCGGCGATGTTCCGCCCGATTATATCTGCATCGGCTTGTGCGCATAGCACCGGCGCCGGATAATCGGCACTCCTTCCCCCGCGCAGCCCATCATGATCGGTCGCCTGTTCAAGTTTTTCGTGGTGTGTGCCGTGCTCTACACCATCGCACGCTGGCTGCTCAACCGCCGGCAGAAGGAAACGCTGCGCGAGCTGTTTCACACGCTGGCCGCGGCCTTGCTGACCGCCTCCGCGCTGTCGCTGGGCTGGTATCTGTGGCAGGGGTACCGCTGACCGTCGACAGAGCCCCTCGGGCGCCTCGGGCGCCCCACTGGAACAGTCCTTGCTTACCCCTACGGCATGATGCCGGCCCCTACCCGGGGCCGGCGATGAGCGAGCTCACCATCCCGAGCCCGCGCTGACGCCAAGCAGGAGAAGCCCATCATGCCCTCATCCGACACAACGCCCGTCACCTTGCTGATTACCCGCCGGGTCACCCCTTCACGCTATCACGATTTCATGGCCTGGACTCATCGGGGAGAACGCCTGGCGGCCACCTTCGCCGGCTACCTCGGCTCCGGCGTGTTCGTTCCGCCCCCCGACTGCGACGACTACCAGATCGTCTTCCGCTTCACCGACGAGACCAGCCTGGCGCGCTGGGCCGACTCCAGCGAGCGGCACGACTGGCTGCAGCAAGGCGCCGATCTGGTGCACAAAAGTCAGCTTCGTTACGTACGCGGGCTCGACAACTGGTTTGGTGCCGCCTTGGCCGCCCCGCCGCGCTGGAAACAGGCCGTGACGATCTGGCTGGTGTTTTTCCCGGTGTCGCTGGCCCACACCCTGCTGCTGGGCGAGCGGCTCAGCGCGTTGCCGGTGTTCTGGCGGGTGCTATGCAGCACCCTGATGCTGACGCCGGTGATGGTGTTCGTCTTCATTCCGCTGGGCACCCGTCTGTTGCAGCGCTGGCTGCAACCACGACAGGACCCTGCCCCCTGGCGCAACCGGAGCCCGAACGCGGGTTGAAGGTGCAAGACGGGGCGGCCTTGGCGGGGAGCCGTTCGGCCCCGGCCGAAACTCCCCCCGCCGCCAACTGTCAGATCGGCGTGGCAGCTACGACTAATCCGGCATGTACCGAGGAGTCATCACCATGCTGATCCGCCGCCCCGATCCGATCCCGCCCTCCGAGATCACCCCGGAAAGCGTCTACCTGAACCGCCGCACCTTCCTGCTCGGTGCCACCGGCTTGCTGCTGTCGGCCGAGACGCTGGCCGCACTCGCCGCCAGGAAGAGCACGCTGTCGACCGGCGAGCCGCTCAACAGCCTCAAGGACATCACCAGCTACAACAACTACTACGAGTTCGGCACCGACAAGGCCGACCCGGCGGCGAACGCCGGCCGCCTGAAGACACGGCCGTGGAACGTGGTGGTCGACGGCGACGTGACCAGCCCGCGCAGCTTCGGCATCGAGGAACTGCTGAAATTCCCGCAGGAAGAACGCATCTACCGGCTGCGCTGCGTCGAGGGCTGGAGCATGGTGATCCCGTGGATCGGCTTCCCGCTCTCCGCGCTGTTGAAGCAGGTTCAGCCGACCGGGAAGGCGAAATACGTCGCCTTCGAAACGCTGCGGCGGCCGGCGGAAATGCCCGGCCAGCAGCGCCGCGTACTGGACTGGCCGTACCGCGAGGGGCTGCGGCTGGACGAGGCGCTGCACCCGCTGACCATCCTGGCGGTCGGCCTCTATGGCAACCTGTTGCCGAACCAGAACGGCGCGCCGATCCGGCTGGTGGTGCCGTGGAAATACGGCTTCAAAAGCATCAAGTCGATCGTGCGCATCCGCCTCACCGACAAGCAGCCGCTAACCAGCTGGAACCTGGCGGCGCCGGATGAGTACGGCCTCTACTCCAACGTCAACCCGGCGGTCGACCACCCGCGCTGGAGCCAGGCCAGCGAACGGCGCATCGGCGAATTCTTCAAGCGCAAGACGCTGCCGTTCAACGGTTATGCCGACCAGGTCGCCAGCCTGTATCGGGGCATGGACCTGCGCCGTGATTTCTGACAAGACCCTGCCCGCCTCCGCCCGCCTGAACGCGTCGGCCAAGCCGGCACGGCCGGGGCAGCGGCTGCTCGCGCTGGCCAAGGTGCTGGTCTTCGTCGCCGGCCTGCTGCCGCTGGCACGCACGGCGTGGATCGTGGTCAACGGCGAAGCGGTCAACCCGATCGAGTTCATCACCCGCTCCACCGGTACCTGGACGCTGGTCTGGCTGCTGACCACCCTGGCCATCACGCCGCTGCGCCGACTGACCGGCTGGAACGTGCTGCAGCGCTTTCGCCGCCTGCTCGGGCTGTTCGCCTTCTTCTACGCCACGCTGCACTTCACCACCTATCTGTGGCTGGACCAGTTCTTCGACTGGCACGCCATCGTCAAGGACATCGCCAAACGCCCGTTCATCACCGTCGGCTTCACCGCGCTGCTGCTGATGACGCCGCTCGCCGTCACCTCGACCGACGGCTGGCTGCGCCGGCTCAAGCGCAACTGGGGGCGGCTGCACCGGCTGGTCTACCCGGTGGCGGTGCTCGGCGTCACCCACTACTGGTGGCTGGTGAAGAAGGATATCCGCCAGCCGCTGATCTACGCCGCCGTGCTGGCCGTACTGCTGGGGCTGCGCGGGTACTGGCGCTGGCGGGCATCGATCGCCTCAACCACGCCCAAATAACCCGCTACATTCTTCTTGCCTGGCGTAGCACTCGGCAGCTATAGCTTTACCAAGCTATCTGCATATCGAGGAAAAACGGTCACGAGGCGCTACGCTTGCAGCGTGGCTCCGCCTTGCTGTTTCCCCCGAGATGCGGCGGGGCGCGGTCAGGTCCTCACGGTCGCCGCAACACCGGCGCCCGGCACCATAGCTTGGTGCTCCAGGACCGCACCGGTCCGAAACATTCGTATGAAAGGCAAACCCGTCGAAAGGCGGGGGCGCAAAGTCACCGGTCTAAGGAGTGGAAGCTCTATGACAGCGGGATTGCCGGAGATGACGCCGTATCGTCTTCCCACAACGCAGGCGTCACACGCCTGTTCCCGCTCCTGGTCGTGCCTCCCCTCTACCCGGCGTTCGAGTTCCGCGGGCGCAGCTTGTCGCCCATGAATCCGGGAGGACCCTCCCATGCGTCCGACGGCGGCTCCCGCACCCGAAGCCTCTCTCCACTGCCGGCAGTGCCCGCTTCAGCCCAGCAGGCACTCGTCCAGGCTGGGCACGGTGCTGGCGGGACAGCGCCGACCCGTGCTGGCGGCCCTGCTCGCCTTCACCGTCCTTGTCGCCATGACGCTGTGGATGTGGTCGGGCGCGTCGAAAGAGGCGGCACGAACCACCCGTGAGCGCTTCAACTTCAAGGTGAGTGAAATCGAGTTCGCCGTCCAGCAGCGTCTAATGGCCTACGAACAGGTGCTGCGCGGCGGGGTCGCCCTGTTTGCGGCGAGCGGCGAGGTCAGGCGCGACAAATGGCGCACCTACGTCGACACCCTCGCCATCAACCGCAACTACCCCGGCATCCGGGGCATCGGCTTCTCCTTGCGCATCCCTCCCGCCAAGCTGGCCGCACATCTGCAGGCGGTGCGCCGGGAAGGTTTCCCGCACTACGCTCTCAGGCCCGAGGGCGAACGTGCGGAATACACCTCCATCATTTACCTCGAGCCGTTCGACTGGCGCAACCGGCGCGCCTTCGGCTATGACATGTTCTCGGAGCCGGTGCGCCACGAAGCCATGGTGCGGGCGCGCGACACCGGCCGGCCGTCGATCTCCGGAAAGGTGCAGCTGGTGCAGGAAACGAAGCAGGGCGTGCAAAGCGGCTTCCTGATGTATCTGCCGGTCTACCGGCACGGCGCCCTGCTGCGGACGGTCGAGGAGCGCCGCGCCGCCCTGCTCGGCTACGTCTACGCCCCGTTCCGCATGAACGACCTGATGCGCGGCATTCTCAATCGCACGGCGCTGCCCGACATCGACCTGGACATCCACGATGGCATCGACGCCTCGGCGCAGAGCCTGCTGTTCGACAGCGCCCCCGAACACCTGGAACAGCGTGACGAGTCGGTCTTCTCCGCCGTTTCGGTGATCGAATTCGCTGGCCGCAACTGGACGCTGCATTTCAGCTCGTTGCCGGCCTTCGAGGCCACCGTCGACCAGCAGAAGCCACGCCTGATCCTGCTCGGCGGGCTGCTGATCAGCGCGCTGTTCGCCGCCTTCGTCTGGTCATCGTTTCTCAACCGCCAGCGCACGCGGCAAGTGGCCCGCGCTAACCGCAGCCTGCAAGACGAGATCGCCGCACGCACCCGGCTCGCGCAGGAGCTGGAACGGGCCAAGGACGCCGCCGAGGCCGCCAACCAGGCCAAGAGCGCCTTCCTGGCCAGCGTCAGCCACGAACTGCGCACACCGCTCACGCTGATCCTGGCGCCGCTGGACGAGCTGCAGGGCACTGCCCCCCCTCCCGCCCCATGGCACGAACGGCTGGCGCGGGTGCAACGCAACGCGCTGGTGCTGCTCAACCGCGTCAACGACCTGCTGGACTTCTCCAAGGCCGAGGCCGGCAAGTTCGACGTGCACAGGGAAGCCATCGACCCGGCCGAGATGCTGCGCCCGATCGCCGAAGACGCCGCCGCCATCGCCGAACGCAAGGGTTGTGCGTTCGCCTGGCGCGTCGACCCCACGCTCACCACCGTGTGCGTGGACCGCAACCATGTCGAAAAGATCGTGCAGAATCTGCTGGCCAATGCCCTCAAGTTCACGCCCGTCGGTGGAGAGATCCGTCTCGCAGCCACGGCGGTGGACGCACAATGGTTCCAGCTGGAGGTAGCCGACTCGGGCATCGGCATCCCGGCGGACAAGCTGCCCCTGCTGTTCACCCGCTTCCAGCAGCTGGACAACTCGGTAACCCGCCAATACGGCGGCACCGGCATCGGGCTTGCCCTGGTGAAGGAGCTGGCGGAGCTGTTGGGCGGCCGGGTCGACGTGGAGAGCGAGCCGGGCGAGGGCTCCCGCTTTTATGTGCAGCTGCCGCGGGCGGTGCAACCGATGCTGCCTGCGGCCACCGACAACCATGGGGCCATACTCCCGGCAGACAGCGCGGCGCAAGCCGCGCTGCGCCGCGTCCGTTTCGGGGAGGGACTGACGGAGACCACGGACACGACGGGCGAGCCCTGCTGCGGTACCGCCAGCAGGGCACTGCTGCCGCACGTGCTGGTGGCGGACGACAATCCGGACATGCGCGCCTACCTCGCCCAGCTGCTGAGCGGCGAGTACGAAGTCGTCGTGGCCGAAGACGGCCAGCAGGCCTGGCAGTTGCTGCAAGGGAAGGCGGTCGACGTAATCGTCTCCGACGTCATGATGCCCAATGTGGACGGCCTCGAGCTGACCGCCCGGATCAAGGGCAGCGTCGGATTCGCTCACCTGCCGGTGATCCTGGTCACCGCCCGCGGCGGTGCCGAGGCCTGCGTGTCAGGTCTGCAAGGCGGCGCCGACGATTACATCGTCAAGCCCTTCTCGCCGCAGGAACTGCTGGCACGGGTGCGGGCCGCGCTGCGCATGAGCCGGTTGCAGCAACAGCTGCGCGACAAGACCAGCGAGGCCGGCATGAGCATGCTCGCCACCGGTATCCTGCACAACCTGGGCAACGCCCTGATCGGGGTCAACGTGGCCTCGGCCGCCATCGAGGAGAAGCTGCGTCGCTCCAAGGTGGTCAAGCTGCAACGGGTCGCCCGGCTGCTACCCGCGCCGGGGGAAGGGCCGCCCGCCGCCGCCTCACATCCAGTCCAGCAAGAGGCCTTGCCCGCCTATCTCGCCAAGCTCGCCGAGCATTTGCAGGCGGAGCACGAGACCCTGCTCAGTGAGGTGGAAACCCTGAGGACCTGCTCCGAGCACGCCGCCGGCGTCATCGCCGCCCAGCAGAGTCTGGCCGGGGCAGACCAAGCACCGCGAGAGCGGCTGGCCGCGGACAGCCTGATGGAAATGGCGCTCAAGCTTGGTCACAGCGCCTACGACCTGCGCGGCATCGAGATCCGGCGCGACTACCGATGCACGGCGGCGGTGCTGGTCGATCGTCACAAGGTGCTGCAGATTCTGCTGAACCTGCTCGCCAACGCCTGTCAGGCCTTGCACGAGCGATACGATGACAGCGGCTGGATCGAACTGCGCACCGTGCTGGCCGGAACGCGTGTCCGGCTGGAGGTGGGCGACAACGGGGTAGGTATCGAGGCGCAGCACTTGCCCACCCTGTTCGACCAGCACTTCACCACCAAGGCCGACGGCCATGGCTACGGTCTGCATTCGAGCGCCAACTGGGCCCACGAGCTGGGCGGCACGCTCACCGGCCACAGCGACGGCACCGGCCGTGGAGCCCGCTTCACGCTGGAATTGCCCCTGGCGCTGAACGACACTGCCGTCCCCTCCCTGCCGCCTTGCGCCCAAACCGGGGCGGCGTAAGTATTCCAGCGAGAGTTCCCGACATGGTCCACCTCGATTCCCGCAAAGTTCTGCCGCCGCCAGGCACCCCCTCGCCAGTGCAGCCAGCCGCAGCAGACGTGGCGTGGGACGGTGCCGCTCATCTGCCGCCGCACGCCGCCCTGCCGATGGACGGCGATCTGCCGGGTACGGCCGACCCGCCCCGTCCAGCGCTACGGCACGCCGAAACGCCCACCCCCCTGCCGCCACGGATCCTCGTCATCGACGACAACGTGTCCGTGCTGGCGTTCTTCCGCCAGATCCTCGCCGGTGATGACAGCGAGAGCGACCAGGCGCTCGATGCCCTGGAGGCGGAGGTGTTCGGCGCGGGCGAAGCAGCGCCGCCCGCCCCGCCGCGCTTCCAGGTCGATCTGGCGCAGAGCGGCGAAGCGGGGTGCGAGCAGGTCCGCCAGGCCCGCCAAGAAGATAGGCCCTACGCCGTGGCGTTCGTCGACATGCGCATGCCCGGCGGCTGGGACGGTCTCGAGACCATCGAAGCGTTGTGGCGTGCCGACCCGCAACTACAGGTGGTTATCTGCACCGCCTATAGCGACCATTCCTGGGACGCCATCACTGCCCGGCTGGGGCGCACGGATCGCCTGTTCTTCCTGCGCAAGCCGTTCGAGAGGATCGAGGTGCTGCAGTTCGCCTGCGCACTGGCAGACAAGTGCTCTTTGCAGCGCGAGCGCGAGGCCCGACTGAACGACCTCGAGCAACAGATCGCAGAGCGGACGCGCTATCTGCAGACCGCGCTGATGGATCGCGAGGCCTACGAGCGGGAACTCTATCATTTGGCGACGCATGACGCCCTGACCGGTCTGCCCAACCGCAACCAGCTGGACCAGCGGCTGGCCCAGTCGATCGGGCAGGCGGACTGCACCGGACAACGGCTGGCTCTCCTGTTTCTCGACCTGGACCGCTTCAAGTACATCAACGACAGCCTGGGGCACAAAGCGGGGGACGAGCTGCTCAAGCTGGTCGCCGCCCGCCTCGAGGCCGCGGTGCGCAAGACCGACACCATCGCGCGGCTTGGTGGCGACGAATTCGTGATCGTCATTTCCCACCTGGACCATATCGAAGACGCCGACAACGTGGCACGTGCGGTGCGCGCCACGCTCGCCCAGCCGTTCGAGGTGGAAGGCCGCGAGCTGCGTGTCAGCGCCAGCATCGGCATCAGCGTATACCCGGAGGATGGCGAGGACGCCGAAACGCTGCTCAAGCACGCGGATGCGGCCATGTACCGGGCAAAGTCGGGCGACGCCAACGGTATCCAGTTCTTCGCCCGCGAAATGGCCTGCCAGGCGCTGGAGCGGGTGGACCTGGAAAGCGCCCTGTGCCACGCCCTGCAAGCCGGGCAATTCGAGCTCCATTACCAGCCCCAGGTGAATCTCGGCAGCGGAAAGGTAGTCGGCCTGGAAGCGCTGGTTCGCTGGCGCCGCCCCGGATTTGGTCTGGTGCCGCCCAACGGCTTCATCCCGCTGGCCGAGGAGACGGGGCTGATCATCGGCATCGGCGAGTGGGTGCTGCGGACCGCCTGCCAGCAGACCAGAGAGTGGCATGCTCTGGGGTACCCCGAGCTCTCCGTCGCCGTCAACGTTTCGGCGCGGCAGTTCCGCCAGTCGGACCTGCCGCAAACTATCCACACCATTCTCGCCGAGACCGGACTCGCGGCGCGCCATCTGGAGCTGGAGCTGACTGAAAGCGCCATCATGGAGCGCGGCGAGGCGGTGGCCCAGGCGCTGAACGAGATCAAGGCGCTCGGGGTCATGCTGGCACTGGACGACTTCGGCACCGGCTATTCCAGCCTCAGCTATCTCAAGCGCTTTCCCTTCGACATCGTGAAGATCGACCAGTCTTTCATCCGGGACGTCATCGATGATGTGGACGACGCCTCGCTCACCCAGGCCATCATTGCCATGGCCCGCTCGCTCAGGCTCAGGACCATTGCCGAAGGAGTGGAAACAGAAGAACAACTGGGTTTTCTTACCGCCAACCGCTGCGACGAGATCCAGGGCTACTTCTTCAGCCGGCCGCTGCCGGCCGACGGCATGAGCGCCCTGCTGCAGGCGAGCAAACACATGCCTCCTGGCGGTTCAAGGCGGCGGTGATACCCGCCTTGGCTGTAACGATTCGCTTGGCCAGCCGGGGATTCTGGTGGTATGGATGGTGGTGATCTTTCACCGGGACGAAGATGTCGCAGCAAGGGAGCGTCTCTGCATGAGATGGGGGTCGTCAGCAAGCCGAGGCCGCCTTGCGGCGGCCTCTTCGAGACGGGGTGAATAACGCTCACTCGATGGTCAGCAGGCGGGTGCCGCTACTGGCTTTCTTGGGCAGCGTCAGCTCCAGCACGCCATCGCTGTAACGAGCGCTGGAGCTGCTCTCGTCCACGTCCTGCGCCAGCTGGAAGCTGCGCGATACCTGGCCGTAGTAGCGCTCGGAGCGCAGCACGCGCTCACCCTCTTTGGTCTCCGACTCCTTCTTCACCTCGGCCGAGATCTGCACCCGGCCGCCGTCGATCTGCACGCTGATGTTTTCCTTCTTCACCCCGGGAATCTCGGCGTGCACCGTGTACACCTTGTCGTCTTCCTTGACGTCGAGCTTGATGCCGCCCGCAAGGTCGGCACCGGCTTCGAAGCCGAAGGGACGCACGAAGAAGCCCTTGAACATGTCGTCGAGCAATGGCTCCAGACTGGTGCGCCGAATCAGGTCTCTCATGGCTGTACTCCTACCGTTGGTTACAAGAAACAGCACCTTTGCCGCCGAAAAAACCGGTGGCCACATCCATCAGATAGGTCGTTTCAGTTGAATTTTCAAGGGCTTGACACGGTCTCGATTGATCCAGCGCAAACTCGCTGCACCATCTTGGCAGACGGGCGATTTCGCCCTACCCTTGAGCCCTTTCTACCGCCCGAACAGAGCCATGGCCAAGGACAAGACACCGGTGACGCAGGCAGTACGCGTGTTGCGCGAGCACGACGTGCGCTACAGCGAGCACCTCTACGCCTACGAGGAAAAGGGCGGCACCACCGTGTCCGCGCGCGAACTGGGGGAGGACGAACATAACGTGATCAAGACGCTGGTAATGGAGGACGAGCACAAGAAGCCGCTGATCGTGCTGATGCACGGCGACCGCGAAGTGGGCACCGGCATGCTGGCCAGGCAGATCGGCGTGAAGAAGGTCAGCCCGTGCGATCCGAAGACCGCCGACAAGCACAGCGGCTACCAGGTCGGCGGCACCAGCCCGTTCGGCACGCGCCACGCCATGCCGGTGTACATGGAGGCGAGCATCGCCGAGCTCGACACGATCTACATCAACGGCGGCAAGCGCGGCTTCCTGGTGGCGATGAGCCCGGCCGAGCTGCTGCGCGTGCTCAAGCCGACACTGGTCAGCGCCGCGGCGTAAAGGGGTCGTAAAAAAAGCCGGCGATCTCAGTCGCCGGCTCGTTTGCCGTCAGACCGGGCTCACCACCACCAGAACAGCCAACCCCATGCGCTGTCCACCCAGGCCAGCGCGCCGACGAACGGCAGCAGCGTCGCAAGCCCGCGCAGTCCGCCGCGCCAGCGCCGCACGATGCGCGCCGCCAGCCACAGCGACCACAGATTGGCCACAGCCAACAGCAACAGACGGAAGTCGTTGACCCAGAACACCGGCAGCCCCTCGTTCTTGATCAGCGTCACTGTCAGCGCCGACAGGCCGAGGAACACGCCACAGCCGGCCAGCGGGATCAGCGCCTGCGTCAGGTGGTGGAAGCGCTGGCGCTGCCACGGGCCGGCCAGCCGTGTCGCCAGTGCCAGCAGTACGGTGATCACCGTGCCCATCGCCAGGGCGGTGGCGAACACGTAGGCCAGCAGCATGGTGCCGTCGAGCCAGGAGAAGCTGTCGTTCAGCTCCGGATAGTGGGTCAACAGCCACCACGGCGCGTTGTTCTCGAACGGCCACCAGATGTCGCGTTCGATCAGCCAGTCGGCCGCCATCTGCTTGAGCGCGACGAACCACGGGCTGCCGCTCCAGTGGAAGGCGCCGATGGCCACACCCAAGAGGCCGTAGACGATCAGCAGCGTCTGCCAGCCGTCGGCCTCGCGCTCGGCGACCTCGACCACCTCCTCGCTGGGGGAGCGCAGCGCCAGCGTCACCGCGTCGCGATGGCTGCTGCAGCGTCCGCACATGTGACAGCCGCTGCCGCCCTTCATCTGGCGGATCGGCTGCAGCGGAGCGCAGTCCACCGCCTGGATGCGGATCACGTTCTTGTTGGCGATCGACTCCTGCCAGGCCGCCTCCTGCACCTTGTAGTGCAGCGGCGCAAGCTTGGACAAGAGGCCGAACACGCCGTTGACCGGACACAGGTGACGGCACCAGGCGCGCTTGCCGCGGGTGTAGACGAAGCCCACCGCCACCGCCGCCACGGTCGAACCGCCCAGCACCAGGAGCGCCGCCTTGGGGTACTGGTAGACGCTGACCAGCTGACCGTACACCGTGGTCAGCACGAACGCGACGAAGGGCCAGCCGCCCCAGCGCATCCAGCGCGGGATCGGTCGACCCAGTCCCTTTTTCGCCGCCCATTCCGACAGCGCCCCCTCCGGGCATAGCACACCGCACCAGACGCGGCCGAACAGCACCATGCTGAGCAGCACGAACGGCCACCAGATGCCCCAGAACACGAACTGGGCGAAGATGGTCAGGTTGTCGAACATGCGCGCCGTATCCGGCGGCAGCGGCAGGCAGGCCGGCACCAGCAGCAGCAGGGTGTAAACCAGCACCACCGCCCATTGCAGACACTGCAGCAGCCGGCCGTGGTCGCGCAGCCAGTCGCCGGTGCGCGCCAACAGGCGGCTTACGCCGCCGGCTGTTGTTGCCGCCATCTCATCAACCCCGTCACCAGCAACCAGAACATGCCATAGGCCAACAGGCTCATCAGCGCCGGATGCGCGCGATAACCGGTCAGCGCGGCGACTATGCCGCCGACCGGCGACATGTCGTCAAGCAGTGCCGAGCTGTCCCACAGCGGGTCGACCAGCGGCGGCAGATAGTCCATCGAGATCAGATGCTCGACGCCGTTCATGAACAGCGCTGCCGCCAACAGCAGCAGCATGACCTCGGTGACACGGAAGAACAGCTTCCACGACAGGAAACGGCCACCCAGCTGCAACAGGAAGAAGGTCAACAGCGCCAGCAGGAAGCCCGCCAGCGCCGCGCCGCCCATCGCCAGCAGCGTGCTGCCGTCGGCGCCGGACAGCATGCCGTACAGGAACACCACGGTCTCGCTGCCTTCGCGCGCCACGGCGATGGCGGTCAGCGTCAGCACGCCCCACCAGTTGTCGCTGGCGGCGTTCTCGGCCAGACCGCTTTCCAGCTCGCGCTTCAACGTACGCCCGTGCTCGCGCATCCACAGCACCATGTGCACGATCAGCGCGGCGGCGGTAAACACCATCACGGTCTGGAAAACGTCCTGCGCGTTGCCGAACAACTCCGCCGCGCCGAACAGGCCCAGCGCCAGCACCACCGCGGCCAGCAGACCTGCCAGCACGCCGCCCCACAGAAAGCGCTTGCCGCGCGCCGCCGCGTGGCCGTGATTATTCAGCCAGGCGTAGAGGATGCCGATGACCAGCATGGCCTCGACGCTCTCGCGCCAGACGATGAACAGCACCTGTCCCATTGTTGCCTCCTTGGATCTCGGGCCTACTTGGCCACAATCACGCCTTGCGCCGTGGCCATGTGGAATTCGTCGAAGAACTTGTACTCGCCGGGGCTGAGCGGGTGAATCACCACGAACGACTGCGCCCCCGGCGCCAGCACCTTTTCCTTGCGCAGCTGGGTGCTCTCGAACTCTACCGGGGTCTTGCCGGTGTTGAAGATCTCGACCTTGAACTTCTTGCCGGCGGCCACCGCCAGCCGGGCAGGATTGAGTTTGCCGTCCTTGAGTTCAAGCCGGTATACCGGCAACTCTTCGGCCAGCACGTTGGCCGAAGCCAGCCCCAGTGCCAATACCATGAGCCATGCACGCATCATCAAACACTCCTGCCAGAAAGGGAAAAAGCGCCGCAGGAAGCTGCGACGCTGTCGTTCAGATCATCGGGCCGGAGGCTTAGTAGCCGCCTTTTTTGCCGATGCCGGCATAGGTGAACTCGTAGTTCAGTTCGAACGGCTTGAACCAGGCGCCGACGCCGGTTTCCTTGTCGGTGTGGCGGCCGAAGTGGGAGTGCTCGTTGGCGCCCGGTGCCTGGATGGTGTACTTGAGCTTGTACTTGCCCGGCCCCATCAGCTTGATGTTGTCGCCGTAGTGCGGGCCGTCGGACGCCACCATCGGCATGAAGTCGCCCTTGATGGTTTCCGTGCTGCCGACCTTGCTGATCTCGTACTTGATCATCAGGTACGGCATCCAGTCGCCTTCGGCAAAGCCGTTCGGGTTGTTCTTGACGGCGTGGATGTCCGCTTCCAGATGCACGTCGGACTCGGCCGCCTTGCGCATCATGCCTTCCGGTTCCATTTTCACCGGCTGCAGGTAGACGGCGGCGATTTCCATGCCGTTCTTGATTTGCGGCTTGCCGATCGGGTATTCGGCGGCGAGGGCGGACGAGGCGGCGGCGACACCGGCAAGGGCCAGCACGACATGGCTCAGACGACGGATCATTCGGTTCTCCCAAAAAGGACGGCGGCAATGGCGAAGAGGCCGGTGCCAATCAATTAACAGGAGTCATTATCATTTCGAACGGCATTTTATGCAATAGATGAGAATCAATTTCATATTGATCCAGATCAACGGGATGATCCTGCCAGCGCCATGTCGCGCGCCAGACGGCGCCGAAAGGCCGTGCGGAACATAAAGCCCAGCGTCAGGAAGAACGCCATGGTCAGCGCCAGCGTCAGCGGGCTGCCCCACACCAGTGGTGCGATCACACCGGCGACCAGGCTGGACATCATGGTCTGGCTAAAGCCCTGCAGCGACGACACCGTGCCGCGCAGCTCGGGGAACTGGTCCATCAGGTTGAGCGTGATCGACGGCGCCACCAGCGACATGCCCGTGGTGTAGATCATCAGCGGGGCGAGGCTCCAGAACAACGTCGGCGGCAGCAACAGGTTGTAGAGCAGGTTCCACGCCAGCGCGGCGAACATCACGCCGTAGCCGATGTTGACGATCTGGCGCACCTCGCGCCGGCCGGCCATGCGTCCGGACAAGTAGGCGCCGAACATGATGCCGCCCACCGCCGGGCCGAACATCCACAGGAACTGTTCCGGTCCGAGGCCGAGGTGCTGCATCAGGAATACCGGTGCGGCCGGGATGTAGACAAAGAAGCCGGCAAAATTGAACGACACCGCCGCGGCCAAGAGCTGGAACTCGCGCTTTCGGCCAACCTGGGCGTAGTTGGCCAGCAGGGTTCCCAGGTGCAGGCGCTGGCGGCGCTCATGATCATGGGTTTCCGGCAGCGAAAACCAGCTCATGACGAACAGGCCGAAGCCGATCAGCGCCATGAACACGAAGATCGAATGCCAGCCGAAAGCGCCGAACAGCCAGCCGCCCACCACCGGAGCGATCGCCGGCGACAGCGAAAACAGCATGGTCACCTGCGACATCATGCGCTGCGCATCGGCACCGTCGAAACGGTCGCGGATGATCGCCCGCCCCACCACCAGCCCCGCCCCGCCGCACAGCCCCTGCAGGCCGCGGAAGATCAGCAGCGAGGTCAGGCTGTCGGACAGCGCGCAACCGACCGAGGCCACGCCGAACAGGAAGGTCGTCGCCAGCACCACCGGACGCCGCCCCACCGCATCGGAAATCGAACCATGCCACAGCATCATCAGGCCATAGCAGAACAGGTAGACGGTCAGCGCCTGCTGGATTTCCACCGGGCTCGCGCCGAGCGAATCGCCGATCGCCCGCATGGCCGGCAGGAAGGTGTCGATGGAGAACGGCCCGAGGGTGGCCAAGAGGGCCAGCACAAGGGCCAGGCCGCGGTAACGCGTGGCGGTCCGTGCCGTGGCTGTCTGTGTAGGTATCACGTGTCGCATTCCAAAATGAAGATGGCCTCGGCCTGCCATCATGGCGGCGGCTTGGCCCCGGCCGGCCAGTTGGGTCACAATAGCCGTCCGATAACAAGGGGGGAAACCCACCCATATGATTCGCCTCTACCACAACCCGCGCTGTTCCAAGTCGCGCGAAGCACTGAAGCTGCTGCAGGACGCCGGCGCCGACGTCGAGATCGTCGACTACCTGAAAACCCCGCCCAGCGCTGAAGAACTCGACCGGCTGCTGACGCTGCTGGGCCTCGAACCGCGCGAACTGATGCGCCAGAAAGAGGAAGAGTACCAGAGCCTCCATCTGGACGACCTCACGCTGGAGCGCCGTCACCTGATCGCCGTCATGGTCGACCATCCCCGGCTGATCGAGCGCCCCATCGCCGTACAAGGTGAGCGAGTGGTCATCGGCCGCCCGCCGGAACGGGTGCTGACCCTGCTGGACAGATAAGGCGGAGAACGGGCGGTCTGCACCGTCCGGAAAAGTTACTTGCAGAATAGTAACACAGGTTACTATAATCCGGCCATGAACAAATCCTTCCATCAGCTCGAGCAGGCGATCGACCGCGTCGAGAGCCGCTTTCCCGGTGTGCCGCGCCAGGAGGTGATCCTCACCCGGCTCTATTACCACATCATGCCACGGCTCGGCGCCTACCTGAACGAGACGCTGAAGGAATACGGCATCCACGAGTCGGTGTGGATGGCGCTGATGACGATGTATGCCTGCCCGGAGCAGGTGCTGTACCCGTCGGACATCAGCGACATGCTGGACTCCTCGCGCACCAACGCCACCCGCATCTCGGACGAGCTGGTCAAGAACGGCTGGGCGCAACGCCTGCCCTGTGCCGAGGATCGCCGCAAGATCCGGCTGGAACTGACCGAAGACGGTATCCGCTTCGTCGAGCGGATCATGCCGATGGCGCGGGAACGCAACCGCGCGCTCTGGGTCGACTTCAGCCCGGAAGAAAAGCAGCTGCTGGAAGGCTTGCTGCGCAAGCTGCTCGCCCGCCTCGGCGGCTGAGCATGAACCGGCCCGGCCGGTTTTTTGTCGATCATATAGTAACTTACGTTACTATTTTGCGGATGAATAATCCCTTGCAAAAACCCCCCTTGAACAAACCCTGCTGGCAGCCCGCCATCGGGCTGCTGCTGCTCTCCGGCCTCTTGGCCGGTTGCGCCACCCCGGCGCCCAGCGGACCGCCGGCCACGCCGCTGACGGCCCAACAGCTGGCCCTGCCGGCGGCCACCCCCAGCACGGTCAGCGACAACTGGTGGACGGCACTGGGCGACCCGGCGCTCGACCGGCTGATCGAGCAGGCCCGACAGCACTCTCCCTCGCTGAAACTGGCCGCCGCGCGCGTACGGGAAGCCGCCGCGCAGAGCGGTCTGGCCGACAGTCGGCGCGGCCCGCAGCTCGATGCCAATGCCGCACTCGACCGCGAACGCTATTCGGCCAACGGCCTGACGCCCGCCCCAATCGCCGGCAGCTACCGGACGTTCTACTCGGCCTCGCTCGACGGCAGCTGGGAACTCGACCTGTGGGGCAAGCACCGCGCCGAAGCGGAAGCCGCGCTGGGACAGCAACGGGCGCTCGAGCTGGACCGCCGCCAGGCCGAACTGCTGCTGGCCCAGGCCGTCGCCAGCCAGTACACCGCGCTGCAGCGCACGCTGGCGCAACAGCAGGTGACGACGGCGCGGCAGAACCTGGCCGACAGCCGCCTGCAGCTGCTGCGCGCCCGCGTCAGCGCCGGCCTGCTCAGCGGCGACGCGCTGCGCCCGGCGGAAGTGCTGCAGGCCCAGCTCAAACAGCAGTCGAGCGCCTTGCGCGGCGGCGAGGCGCGCGCCCGCCACGCCCTGGCCGCCCTCACCGGCCAGGCGCCAGCGGCACTGGATACGCTGGCCGTGGCCCCGCTCGGTGCCACGCCGGCCCTCGACGAGGCCGCGCTCAACGCTGGCCTGTTGGGCCTGCGCCCGGACGTAGCGGCGCAACGCGAACAGCTGGAAGCCACCGCGCAGACCGTCAAGGCGGCGCGCGCCGCGTTCTACCCCAACGTGCAATTGAACGCCTTCATCGGCCTGTCCTCACTGGACATCGGTCAGTTGCTGACCAGCCAGTCGCGCATGCTCGGCATCGCCCCGGCGGTCACGCTGCCGATCTTCCACAGCGGCGCGCTGCGCGCCAAGCTGAGCCGCGAACAGGCGCGCTACGACCAGGCGGTGGAGAGCTACAACCAGACCGTGCTGGAGGCGCTGCGCCAAGCCGCCGACGCGCTGGCGAACCGCGACCAGGCGCGTCAGCAACTGGCCGACGCGCTCCAGGCCGAAGACAGCGCCCGGCACGCCAGCGACGCCGGTGCCGCCCGCCTGCACGCCGGTCTGACCGACAAGCTGGGACTGCTCGGCACGCAGGACACCGAACTGGCACAACGCGCCAGCCGCCTCGACAGCCAGGCGGCAGGCCAGCTCGCCTTCGTCTACCTGAATACCGCACTGGGCGGCGGGCAACTCGTCCCGGCGCAGCACTAAGAAAGCTCCATCATGGAAAAGAAAGCCAAACGCCCCTCCCGCCAGCGCGGCCTCGTGCTGGCGACGCTCGTGTTCGTTCTGATCGCCGCCGGCTACGGGATCTACTGGGCGACCGTGCTGCGTTACCAGGCGGACACCGACGACGCCTACGTCAACGGCCACCTGGTCCAGCTGACGCCGGAGATCGCCGGCACCGTGGTCAGCATCGCCGCCGACGACACCGACCGGGTCAACGCCGGCCAGGCGATAGTGACGCTGGAAGCCAACGACGCCCGGCTGGCGTTCGAACGTGCCCGCAACGAATTCATCCAGGCGGTGCGCGAAACCCGCCAGCTGGTCGGCAGCCAGCGCCAGCAGGCGGCTCAGGTGACGCTGCGCCAGAGCGAACTCGCGCGCGCCGAGTCCGACCTGAAGCGGCGCCAGCAGCTGGCCGGCAGCGAGGCGCTGTCGGCCGAGGAACTGGCGCACGCCCGCGACGCGGTCGCCACCGCGCGGGCCGCGCTGACGGTGGCCGAGGAGCAGGCCACCAGCACCCAGGCCCTGCTCGGCAACGACACGCTGGCCAGCAAGCCGGCGGTGGCGCGCGCCGCCACCCGGCTGAAAGAAGCCTGGCTGGCGCTGCAGCGCACCGAGGTGCGCGCTCCGCTCTCCGGCTACGTGGCGCGCCGCAGCGTGCAGGTCGGCCAGCGCGTCAACGCCGGCAGCCCGCTGCTGGCCATCGTGCCGCTGGACAAGGTATGGGTGGACGCCAACTTCAAGGAAAGCCAGCTGCACCAGATCCGCCTCGGTCAGCCGGTCGAGCTGCACGCCGACATGTACGGTGGCGACGTCACCTATCACGGCAAGGTGGCCGGCCTTGCCGCCGGCACCGGCAGCGCCTTCTCGCTGCTGCCGGCGCAGAACGCCACCGGCAACTGGATCAAGGTGGTGCAACGCGTGCCGGTACGCATCGAGCTGGACACCGCCGAGCTGAAAGCCCACCCGCTGCGCGTCGGCTTGTCGATGCAGGCCGAGGTGAATACCCGCAAACAGGACGGCGCCACCCTGGCCGACACCCCGCGCACGGCACCGGCGCAGGCCACGCGGGCATTGACGCCGGACCTGGCCCAGGCCGACGTGCTGGTCGCCGCGCTGCTGGCCGCCAACGCCGGCGGCAGCCGCTAAGCCGGGACGTTCGCCATGACGCTTCCCCCGCTTACCGGCGCACGCCTGGTGTGGATCACGCTGGCGCTGTCGCTGGCCACCTTCATGCAGGTGCTCGACACCACCATCGCCAACGTGGCGCTGCCGACCATCGCCGGCAACCTCGGTGCCGCCACCAGCCAGGGCACCTGGGTGATCACCTCGTTCGGCGTGGCCAACGCCATCGCCGTGCCGCTCACCGGCTGGCTCGCCAAGCGCGTCGGCGAGGTACGGCTGTTTCTTGGCTCGACGCTGCTGTTCGTGCTGGCCTCGTGGCTGTGCGGGCTGGCGCCGAACCTGCCGCTGTTGATCGCCTTCCGCATCCTGCAGGGCGCGGTGGCGGGACCGCTGATCCCCTTGTCGCAGA
>JACPUY010000009.1 GCA_016192025.1 Pseudogulbenkiania sp.
AGTAGCAGGCGTGGAAAAACGCCCAATCGCCATCCGTGATTTCGGTGCCTTCCTTGACCGTGACCTCGATGCCTTGCTCGGCGACACGCCGCCGCTCCTGCCTGATCTTCTTGCGCTTGTCGCGGCTCAGCGCATCGAGAAAATCGTCGAAGTCGCGGTAGCCGCGGTTGCACCAGTGAAACTGCACGCCGTGCCGCTCCAGCCAGCCGGCTTCGGCCAACAGGGTCATCTCGTCCGGCGCCGGATACAGCACGTGCGCCGACGATAGCCCGAACTGGCGCACCTGCTGCGGCAGCTCGGCGATCAGCGCGGCACGGGCCGCCGGCTCGCCGAGGAAGCGCTGCCCGCTGACCGGTGTGAACGGTATCGCCAGCAGCAGTTTGGGGTAGTAGGCCAGCCCGGCACGCTGATAGGCCTCGGCCCAGGCCCAGTCGAACACGTATTCGCCGTAGGAGTGGGTCTTGAGATAAGCCGGCGCGACGGCCTTCAGCTTGCCGCCATCGCGCCACACCAGATGATGCGGCTGCCAGCCGGTGGCCGCGCTCACCGCCCCGCTTTGCTCCAGCGCGGCGAGCCAGCCGTGCGCGCGAAACGGCTGCCCGTCGGCGCGCAGCGCATCCCACTGGCTGGCCGGCAGCCCGATCAGGCCATTCAGCGACGCTATCGACACCCCCGCTCCTTTCAGGAAATCATGCCGCTCTTAAGGTAGAATCGGCAGTATTGTTGATTAACCGACCTAGCCATCAAGATGCGTATCGCGCTCGCCCAGTTCAATCCCGTTGTCGGCGACATCGCCGGCAATACCCGCAAGATTCTCGACCTCGCCCGCCAGGCCATGGCGCAAGGCGCCGACGTGCTGGTCACGCCGGAACTGGCGCTGACCGGCTACAGCCCGGAAGACCTGTTGCTGCGCGACCACTTCTATCGCGAATGCAGCAAGGCGCTGGACGAGCTCCTGGAGCTGGACGGCATCACGCTGGTGGTCGGCCACCCGGTCAAACTCGGCCACGAGCGCTTCAACGCCGCCACAGTGATGCGCGACGGCCACCGCCTGGGCCAGTACCACAAGATGCTGCTGCCCAACGACGAAGTATTCGACGAGTGTCGCTACTTTACTCCCGGCGGGGCACCGCTGGTATTCCAGCAGAACGGTGTCAACGTCGGGGTGCTGATCTGTGAGGACGTCTGGTCGCTCGATCCGGCCGCCGAGACCGCCGACGCCGGTGCCGACGTGGTGCTGGTGCTGAACGCCTCGCCGTTCCATCGCAACAAGATCGAAACCCGCCACGAGACGGTACGCTATCGCGTCGAGGAAACCGGCCTGCCGTTCGCCTACGTCAACCTCACCGGCGGCCAGGACGAACTGGTGTTCGACGGCGCCTCGTTCGCGCTCAACAAGGCCGGCGAAGTGATCGCCCAGGCCGCCGCCTACGACGACGAGCTGCTGATCGTGGAAATGGCCGACGGCGACCTGCAGCCGGCCGCGAAGGCCGCGCTGCCCTGCCCGCTGGAGAGCGTGTATAAGACGCTGGTGGTCGGCGTGCGCGACTACATCGGCAAGAACGGCTTCCCCGGCGTGCTGCTCGGCCTGTCCGGCGGCATCGACTCGGCGCTGACGCTGGCCATCGCCTACGATGCGCTGGGCGCCGACAAGGTGCACGCAGTGATGATGCCGAGCCGCTACACCGCCGATATTTCCGTGACCGACTCGCGCGAGATGATCGAGCGGCTCGGGGTGAAGTACGAGGAAATTGCCATCTGGCCGATGTACGAGAGCTTCGTCGCGGCCCTGGCGCCGTCATTCGCCGGCCTGGCCGAAGACACCACCGAGGAAAACCTGCAGGCGCGCATCCGCGGCACGCTCTTGATGGCACTGTCCAACAAGACCGGCAAGCTGGTGCTGACCACCGGCAACAAGTCCGAGATGACCACCGGCTACTGCACGCTGTACGGCGACATGGCCGGCGGCTTCGCGGTACTGAAAGATGTGGCCAAGACCCTGGTCTACCAGCTGTGCCACTGGCGCAACGCCCAGGACGAGATCATTCCGTTAAGAATTATTACCCGGCCGCCTTCCGCGGAACTGCGTCCGGACCAGAAAGACCAAGACAGTCTGCCGCCTTACGATGTGCGCGATGCCATCATGGCGCGCTACGTGGAAGAGAACCTGTCCGCCGAGGAAATCATCGCCGAAGGCTTTGCCGAGGCCGACGTGCGGCGCGTGGTTCGTCTTCTCAAGGTCAACGAATACAAGCGCCGTCAGGCGCCGGTCGGTCCGCGGGTCACGCATCGCGGCTTCGGCAAGGACTGGCGCTACCCGATCACCAACCGCTTCAGTTGAGCGGCCTGATCGCAGAAAAGGATTCCATGAAGAAACTCGCACTGATCGCTCTCGCCGCCGCGTTCGCCCTGCCCGCCAACGCCGCCGCCATCGCCCAGCTCAAGGCTTTCGTCGCCGGCAGCAAGACGCTATCGGCCAGCTTCACCCAGGTGGTCAGCGCCAAGGGCAAACGCGAGGAAGCCAGCGGCCAGCTGGAAATCTCGCGGCCCGGCAAGTTCCGCTGGGAATACGCCAAGCCCTACGAACAGCTGATCGTCGGCGACAGCAAGCGGCTGTGGATCTACGACAAGGAGCTGGCCCAGGTCACCAGCAAGTCGCTGGACGCCGCGCTGGGCTCCAGCCCGGCCGCACTCTTGGCCGGCAGCAACGCCATCGAGCGCGACTACCACCTGAAGGAAGCCGGCCGCCAGGACGGCATCGAGTGGCTCAGCGCCTCGCCGAAAAAGAGCGAGAACACCTTCCAGGCGATCCGCATGGGCTTTCGCGCCAACACGCTGGTCAGCATGGAACTGCACGACAGCTTCGGCAACACCACGCTGATCCGCTTCGCCGACCTGAAGAAGAACCCCGCGCTGGCCCCGTCGCGCTTCACCTTCACCCCGCCCAAGGGCGTGGACGTGATTTCGGACTGATACCGTGACCGACCTGTTTGCCCGCGAACCGAAAAAACCGTTGGCCGAAGCGCTGCGACCCACCTCGCTCGACGAGGTCATCGGCCAGCCGCACCTGATCGGCCCAGGCAAGCCGCTGCGGCTGGCGGTGGAGTCGAAGACCCCGCACTCGATGATCCTGTGGGGCCCGCCCGGCGTCGGCAAGACCACGCTGGCGCGCATTCTCGCGCATAGCTTTGATGCCGAGTTCATTCCGCTGTCAGCAGTGTTCTCCGGCGTCAAGGACATCCGCGAGGCGGTGGACCGGGCACAGGCCGTACTGCAGCGCGACGGCCGCCACACCATCCTGTTCGTCGACGAGGTCCACCGCTTCAACAAGAGCCAGCAGGACGCCTTCCTGCCCTACGTCGA
>JACPUY010000033.1 GCA_016192025.1 Pseudogulbenkiania sp.
CGCTAGAACGCCCCGCCAGCATGATGCCGGCGGGGCGTTCTGTTGTGTCGTTGGCACCGCTCAGTCGGTTTCGTGCTCGTGGGCCAAGAGCGCCGCGTCGATTTCGCGGCGATGCAGGTGGGGGGCGAACAGTTCGATGAAGGTATAGGCGAAGCCGCGCAGATAAGCGTCGCGACGGATGCCGATCTTGGTCAGCGAGGGTTCGAACAGGTGGCTGGCATCGATGGCGGTCAGCGCGAGGTCGCGCTCCGGCTCGAACGCCATGCTGGCGATGATGCCGACTCCGAGGCCCAGCGAGACGTAGGTCTTGATCACGTCGGTATCGATGGCGGTGAGCACCACGGTGGGGGTCAGGCCGGCATCGGTGAACGCCTTGTTGATCTTGGAGCGGCCGGCAAAGGCGAAGTCGTAGGTGATGATGGGATGGCGGGCGATGTCGGTCAGCGTGAGCGGACGGTCCAGCCGGCTCAGTTCGTGCCCCTTCGGTACCACCACGCAGCGATTCCATTCGTAACAGGGTAATATCGCCAGATCCTTGTAGAGGGAAATGCCTTCGGTGGCGATGGCGAGATCGGCCTCGCCGGACAGCACCATGTCGCAGATCTGGGTCGGGCTACCCTGCTTGATCGACAGGCGCACCTTGGGGCAACGCTTGAGGAATTCGGCAATGGTGGGGGGCAGGGCGTAGCGCGCCTGGGTGTGGGTGGTGGCGATGGTCAGCGCGCCTTCCGATTCGCGCGAGAACTCCTCACCGACGCGCTTGAGGTTCTGCGCTTCGCGCAGGATGCGTTCGGCGATGCGTAACACTTCCTTGCCGGGCTCGGACACCGACACCACGCGCTTGCCGTTGCGGATGAACACCTGGATGCCGAGCTCGTCTTCCAGCAGGCGGATCTGTTTGGAAATGCCGGGTTGCGAGGTGTGCAGTTTTTCAGCCGCTTCGGACACGTTCAGTCCCTGCTTGGCGACTTCGACCAGGTAGCGTAGCTGTTGCAGTTTCATGATTGGGCATCCGCGTTAAAACCAGAAGTAATTAAATACTAACACAATATTCTTTTCGGAATATAAGCATGTTGGTTAGCATGGCAAAGTTCACATTGAGAATCCCACGGAGTGCGTTTGATGACCCTTGAGGCAAAGCTGGCCCAGACCGAGGCCCTGTTGCAGGAAATTGCCCGCGATCATGCGCCGGCGGTGCTGGCCAATAGTTTTGGCGCCGAAGACATGGTGCTGACCGATCTGATTGCCCGGCTCCAGTTGCCGATCGGTATTTTCAGTCTCGACACCGGTCGTCTGCCGGCCGAGACCTACACGCTGATGCAGCAGGTGCGCGAACGCTACCCGACGCATCCGGTGCAGGTATATTTCCCGAATACCGCGGCGATCGAGTCTTTCGTCAACGAATTCGGCATCAATGCCTTCTACGATAGTGTGGACAATCGCAAGTCCTGTTGCCACATCCGCAAGATCGAGCCGCTCAAGCGTGCGCTGGCAGGGCAGACGGCGTGGATCACCGGCCTGCGTCGTGAGCAGTCGCCAACCCGCCAGGACCTGGGCGACCGCGAGTTCGACGCCGACAATGGCCTGATGAAGTTCAATCCGCTGATCGAGTGGAGCGAAAAGGACGTGTGGGCGTACATCCGGGAAAACCAGGTGCCGTACAATGAACTGCACGACCGCCACTACCCATCGATCGGCTGCGCGCCCTGTACTCGGGCGATCTCCGTCGGCGAGGACGTCCGTGCCGGACGCTGGTGGTGGGAGAATCCCGACAGCAAGGAATGCGGCCTGCACGTGAAGCAATCTGTCGTCTCAATCATCAAGCGCTGAACGGCCTAGAACCAGAGTAAAGCCAGACCATGTACCGTTACGACGAAGTCGATTACCGCATCGTGCGCGAGCGCGTTGAGCAGTTTCGCGACCAGACCCGCCGCTTTCTGGCGGGTGAGCTTTCCGAGGACGAGTTCCGGCCGTTGCGGCTGATGAACGGCCTCTATATCCAGCGCCATGCGCCGATGTTGCGCGTGGCCATTCCTTACGGCCACCTGTCGAGCAAACAGCTGCGCAAGCTGGCGCATATCGCGCGTACCTACGACAAGGGCTACGGCCATTTCACCACGCGCCAGAACATCCAGTACAACTGGCCGGCGCTGGAGCGCGTGCCGGACATCCTGGCCGAACTGGCCGACGTGGAAATGCACGCCATTCAGACCTCCGGCAACTGCGTGCGCAACACCACCACCGACGCCTTCGCCGGGGTCGCCGCCGACGAGCTGATTGACCCGCGCCCCTACTGCGAGATCATCCGCCAGTGGAGTACGCTGCATCCGGAATTCGCCTTCCTGCCGCGCAAGTTCAAGATCGCCGTGTCCGGCTCGGTCGAAGACCGTGCCGCGACGCTGGTGCACGATGTCGGCCTGCACGTGGTGCAGAGTGCCGATGGTGAGATCGGCTTCAGGGTGATCGTCGGCGGCGGCCTGGGCCGTACCCCGATGGTGGGCGAGGTGATCCGCGAGTTCCTGCCGACCCGGCACATCCTGACCTATCTCGACGCCATCCTGCGCGTGTACAACCGCTACGGTCGGCGTGACAACAAGTACAAGGCGCGCATCAAGATCCTCGTCAAGGCGCTCACCCCGCAAGGCTTCGCCGCCAAGGTCGAGGACGAGTGGCTGCACCTGAAGGACGGCCCGGCGACGCTGCGCGACGAGGACGTGGCGCATTACGCCAGCTTCTTCGACGACCCGGCGTATGAAACCCTGGCCGCCAATCTGGAGAGCTTTGGCGCCAAGTTAGCCGAAGACCGTGCCTTCGCCCGCTGGGCCGAGCACAACACCCGTCCGCACCAGCAGCCGGGTTACCGTTCGGTGGTACTGTCGCTGAAGAAGACCGGCGTGCCGCCGGGAGACATCACCGCCGAGCAGATGGAGGCGGTGGCCGACTGGTCCGAGCGCTTCGGCTTCGGCGAGGTGCGCGTGGCGCACGAGCAGAACCTGATCTTGCCGGACGTGAAGGAAAGCGACCTGTTCGAGGTCTGGCAGTTGGCCCGTGCCCAGGGATTTGCCACGCCGAACGTCGGCCTGTTGACCGACATCATCTGCTGCCCGGGCGGCGACTTCTGCTCGCTGGCCAACGCCCGGTCCATCCCGGTGGCGGAAGCGATCCAGCGCAAGTTCGACGACCTCGACTACCTGCACGATCTGGGCGAGATCGACTGCAACTTCTCCGGCTGCATGAACGCCTGTGGTCACCATCACATCGGCAACATCGGCATTCTCGGCGTCGACAAGAACGGCGAGGAGTGGTATCAGGTCACGCTGGGCGGCAGCCAGGGCAATCACACCGCCATCGGCAAGGTGATCGGTCCGTCGTTTGCTCAGGCCGACATCCCGCTGGCTTTCGAAAAAATCATGAACACCTATGTGGAGCAGCGCCAGGCTGGCGAGCGCTTCATCGAGACCGTGCGCCGTATCGGCCTCGACCCGTTCAAGGAGCGCGTGTATGCGAAGCATCATTAAAGATGGTCAGGTGGTGACCGACAGCTGGACGGTATTGCGTCCGGACGAGGCCGGGCAGCTGCCCGAGGCAGCTCCCGAGCGGGACGTGATCGTGCCGTTTGCGGTCTGGAAGGCGGCACCGGAGGCCTGGCAGAACCGTTCCGGGCGCCTGGCCGTGTGGCTGGCGCCGGACGACGAACCGGCCGAGTTGGCGGGAAGTCTGGATGCGTTCCCGTTGCTGGCCGTCGACTTCCCGGCGTTTACCGACGGGCGCGGCTACAGCATCGGCCGGCTGCTGCGTGAGCGCTATCACTACCAGGGCGAGCTGCGCGCGGTGGGCGATGTGTGGCAGGACCTGGTGCACTCGCTGTGGCAGGTCGGTTTCAATAGTTTCGAGATCAAGGAAGGCAAGGCGCTGGAGGATGCGCTCAAGGGGCTCGGAACTTTTAGCGAGCGCTACCACTCTACTTGGCGCGAGCCGGAGCCGTTGTTTCGTCGACGCAACACACGGCATAAAACTGTTGCTTAATTGAAACGGTTTTGCCAACAGGGTGCGCAAAAATGGCAACACTTTTGCGCACCCTTGGTATTTTAGCTGCATGCGCATTATTGACAGGTCATTGTCGGATTTCTATAGTGCGGGTTGAATGCATAAACACAGCTTTGGCAATCTCCCTGTTGTTTTGTAGTTTGCAGTCAAGCTGAATAGGCGCCATTGCGCTTCGTCGCACCCAGATGCGTATTGATAAAGAGGGAATAACATGAACAAACAGTTGAAACTGAGCGCGTTGGTCGCTGCTCTGCTGGTGTCGGCCAGCGCGTTTGCCGCCAAGCCGGGCTACACCGCCGATCAAAGCACCGACGCCGTGACCCGCAACAACTACGGCGAGTGCTGGAGAACCAATTATTTCGACAAGGCCTCCCAGGGCCTGGTCGAGTGTGGTGACAAGGAAGCCGCCAAACCGGCTCCGGCTCCGGTAGTTGAAGCACCGAAACCGGTGATGGTCGCGGTCAAAGAGAAAGTGACCCTGTCCGCCAAGGTGCTGTTCGACTTCGACAAGGCTGCACTGC
>JACPUY010000028.1 GCA_016192025.1 Pseudogulbenkiania sp.
AATTCCCAATGGGAATTTGCTTTCCATTTTTTCTTTGTTCTGGGAATAAGGTATCACCGCTCGAGTGGGCTCCATCTCCCGAATAGAAGAAGGAATGCAACATGGCATGGCATAAACTCCCCACCCTGGCCACCACCCTCGTTCTGTTGGCCGGGGCCACCGCCCCGGCCCTGGCCGACGTCTCCCTGCTCAACGTGTCCTACGACCCGACGCGCGAGTTGTACCAGGACTTCAACACGGCGTTCGCCAAGTACTGGAAGACCAAGACCGGCGAAACCGTCACCGTCAAGCAGTCGCACGGCGGCTCCGGCAAGCAGGCGCGCGCGGTGATCGACGGACTGGAGGCCGACGTGGTGACGCTGGCGCTGGGCTACGACGTGGAGGCGTTGAACACCGAGGCCAAGCTGATCCCGGCCAACTGGCAAAAGCGCCTGCCCAACAACGCCTCCCCGTACACCTCGACCATCGTGTTCCTGGTGCGCAAGAACAACCCCAAGGCTATCCGCGACTGGAACGACCTGATCAAGCCGGGCGTGGAAGTGGTCACCCCGAACCCCAAAACCTCCGGCGGCGCGCGCTGGAACTACCTGGCGGCGTGGGGCTACGCGCTGAAGCAGCCGGGCGGCAGCGAGGCCAAGGCCAAGGCCAAGGACTTCGTCAAGAAGCTGTACGGCAACGTCAAGGTGCTGGATTCCGGCGCGCGCGGCGCCCTGGTGAGCTTCACCCAGCGCGGCATCGGCGACGTGCTGCTGTCGTGGGAGAACGAAGCCTACCTCGCCACCAAGGAACTGGGCCTGGACAAGTTCGACATCGTCACCCCGTCGCTGTCCATCCTCGCCGAACCGCCGGTCAGCGTGGTGGACAAGGTGGTCGACAAGCACGGCACGCGCAAGGTGGCCGAGGCTTACCTGCAATACCTGTACAGCCCGGCCGGCCAGGAGCTGGCGGCACAGAACTACTACCACCCGCGCGACGCCAAAGTGGCGGTCAAGTACGCCGACAAGTTCAGCAAGGTCAAGCTGTTCACCATCGACCAGGTGTTCGGCGGCTGGAGCAAGGCCCAGAAGACCCACTTTGCCGACGGTGGCGTGTTCGATCAGATTCAGGCCAAGTAAGGCGGCAGCACCGCCAGGCCGAACCGGTACCCGTTGCTCTCCACTCCCATCACGCCGTGTCGTCAGACCGGCGTGTTTTTTCGTTATCGATAGGCATTCCAGTTATAGGCACATGCCCGATTTCCTTTTCGGAAAATCGAATAAGCAACGAAGAATTCCTTATTTTTAGAATAAGGGAACTGCACATATGCTGATTCCGGTTATTAAGGGGGATCACCATATGTCCAATCGTTCATTACAGAGGGGAGGCAGACCATGAAGCCCACCACCCTTCCGCGCGTCTTGCCGGGGTTTACCCTGTCGCTGGGATACACCATCAGCTATCTGTCGCTGATCGTGCTGATTCCGCTGGCGGCCGTGTTCATCAAGACGTCCACCATGCCGCTGGATGCCTTCTGGCAGGCCGTCACCGCCCCGCGCGTGCTGGCCTCCTACCGCCTGAGCTTCGGCATGGCGCTGCTGGCCGCCGCCATCAATAGCGTGTTCGGCCTGCTGTTGGCGTGGTCGCTGGTGCGCTACCGCTTTCCCGGCAAGAGGCTGGTCGATACCCTGGTCGATCTGCCGTTCGCACTGCCCACCGCGGTGGCCGGCATCGCGCTGACCGCGCTCTACGCCGGCAACGGCTGGATCGGCCAGTATCTCGAGCCGCTGGGGCTGAAGGTGGCCTTCGGCCCGCTCGGTGTGCTGGTGGCACTGGTGTTCATCGGCCTGCCCTTTGTGGTGCGCACCGTGTAGCCGGTGCTGGAGGACCTCGACACCGAGCTGGAAGAAGCCGCGACCTGCCTTGGCGCGCACCGCTGGCAGACCTTCCGCTACGTGATCCTGCCGGTGCTGCAGCCGGCGCTGATGACCGGTTTCGCCCTGGCCTTCGCCCGCGCCGTCGGCGAGTACGGCTCGGTGATCTTCATCGCCGGCAACATCCCGATGGTGTCGGAAATCACCCCGCTGATGATCATCAGCAAGCTCGAGCAATACGATTACAGCGGCGCCACGGCGATTGCCAGCGTGATGCTGGTGGTGTCCTTCCTGCTGCTGTTGGCGATCAACGGCCTGCAGGCGTGGAGCGCCCGTAAAACCGGAAGGAATACCTGATGGCCGGCGCCGTTTCTACCTTGTACAGTCAGCACGACCGTGCCGCCCTGCAGGAAAGCCGCCAGGCCACCCGTGAAAATCCCTGGGTCAAGATCGGCATCCTGACGCTGGCGCTGGCTTTCTTCGCCGTGTTCCTGCTGCTGCCGCTCCTGGTGGTGTTCGTCGAGGCCCTGGCCAAGGGCTGGGGCACCTATATCGATGCGCTGACCGAACCGGACGCGCGCTCGGCGATCTGGCTGACACTGGGCGCGGCAGCCATTTCGGTGCCGCTCAACCTGGTGTTCGGCGTGGCGGCGGCGTGGGCGATCACCCGCTTCGAGTTCCGCGGCAAGCAGCTGTTGATCACGCTGATCGACCTGCCGTTCTCGGTGTCGCCGGTGGTGGCGGGCCTGGTCTACGTGCTGGTGTTCAGCAACCACGGCTGGTTCGGGCCGTGGCTGTCCGACCATGACATCAAGATCATCTTCGCCATCCCCGGCATCGTGCTGGCGACGGTATTCGTCACCGTGCCGTTCATCGCCCGCGAACTGATCCCGCTGATGCAGGCGCAAGGCCGCGAGGAGGAAGAGGCCGCGGTGGTGCTGGGCGCGCGCGGCTGGCAGGTGTTCTGGCACGTCACCCTGCCCAACATCCGCTGGGCGCTGCTGTACGGCGTGATCCTGAGCAACGCCCGCGCCATGGGCGAGTTCGGCGCGGTGTCGGTAGTGTCCGGCCACATCCGCGGCGAGACCAACACCTTGCCC
>JACPUY010000029.1 GCA_016192025.1 Pseudogulbenkiania sp.
CTAGGGGGCGCAGCCTTCATGACCTCGGGGCGCGTTATCGTCAACTTGATACCGCCCAGCCCGATGCGATTTGTCGGCATCAAGTACTTTGCCACAGGTCTGGCTTTAGGCATCGCACTGGCTCCCGGACTGGCGTCCTGGACTGTTGCGCAGGATAGCTGGAATATCATTTTCGTCATTCTGAGTGCTGTTGCCGTGATTACTGGGATATTTGCGGCAGTTTCGCTACCGACAGAGCTGGTCGCAAAAGACCTGAGAACGCAATCGCACCCGATTTTGTTCATGAGCCTCGCTAGCGGCAGCTTCCTATTGCTCTACACCCTGCAGCGCTCTCAGTATGATTTTTTCAGTGACGTAACTTTGCTGGTGACAGGAGGCGGTGTCGCTGCCTTCGCCTTGTACTACTTCTTCCGGGCGATCTATCGCCATGAGCGCCCATTGCTGGAACTGAAGGCATTAAAACAGCCAAGATATATTGCCGGGGTAGGGTTATTCACCCTGTGCTATGTGCTGCTGGGCGCCAACAACTACATGCTGCCGGTTTTGATGCAAAGGACCTTGGGGTTCTCTTGGCAGACGGTTGGCAAGTTTCAGACGTTAGGACTGCTGTCCGCTCTTGCCGGGTGGTTTGTGATGGCGTGGATGATTCCCAAGTGGCCGGGCGCAAAGAAATTCTTTGTTGTCGGTTTCGGTGCACTCGCCATTTTTGGATGGCAGCTGTCCCGGCTAAATGGCAGTGCTGATCTATGGCTTGATGTTTTACCCGCGCTGACAGGCAACGGAATTTTTCTCATGTTCGTCATGGCAACAACGGCGATGCAGACGTTTCGGGATGTGCAGCACAATGAAACGGTCTTATCTCATGCCCAGCAACTGAAAAATATGTTGGCTCAGTTTGGTATGGCCCTGGGTGTCGCTCTTGCAACACTGACCCTGCAGTGGCGAACGACTGAACACTACGGTGTTCTGAATAGTCGGTTTAGTACCGGAGACCCCGCGTATGTACATCACGTTCAGCAGCTTGCTGACACACTGACAACAGGTTTGGCTATTGCCCAGCTCGCCCAACAGTTAAGCCAACAAGCCACACTGTTGGCGTGTCTGGACTATTTCTCTGCAATTGCACTTATCGGATTGTTCGGCCTTGTGATCATGCAGACCCAAAGGCTGATGAAATAATCTGTGTGTCACTCAGGTTAATTTCAGATTCCCCTCAAAAGCACTTGATGCAATCCAAGATATTTTATTCAGCAAAGTCTGCTTTGGGCTCAGAAACAGACGTTATCTCTAGATCTAGCAAGGACCGCTCTGGCCAAAGAGGAGCCGGTTGCCCAGCTCATCGCGGGCATCCTCTCCTGGGCGTTCTCTGCCAGTTTCCTGTGGCAGAAGCCGACCCTTGCAGCCGTTTAGTCTTTCTAAGTAGTGGCAAGGGGACTGGTCGGCACTGGAGGTGCAAATAAAAGAAGGGCCGCAGTGCGGCCCCTGAATGACTTGAGGGAGAAACGCGGGAGGGATCAGACGTCGAAGAACACCGTTTCGCCATCGCCCTGGATGCGAATGTCGAAGCGATATACGACCTCGCCATTGCGCTCCTCACGCTGGGCGATCAGCGTCTTGCGGCGCACTTCCCATTCGATCAGATTGAGTACCGGGTCCTTGGCATTGGCCTCGGCTTCATCGGAGAAGTAGATGCGGGTGTTGAGACCGAGGTTGATGCCACGCGCCACGATCCACAGGTTGATGTGCGGCGCCATCGGGCGGCCGTGGCGGCCCATGACCGCACCCGGCTTGACGGTTTCGAAGCGGTACACGCCGGTTTCGAAATCGGAGCAGGCGCGGCCCCAGCCACGGAAGCTGTCGTCGAGCGGTTTGTCCTGCTGGTCGGCCGGGTGGTTGTAGCGGCCGTCGGCGTTGGCCTGCCAGATTTCCAGCAGCACGTCACGCAACGGGGTGCCGGAGCCGTCGATCACGCGGCCTTCGATGCGGATGCGCTCGCCGCGGGTGTCGGGGCCGACCAGCACGTTGGAGAAGTTGTTCTCGAAGATGTCGAAACCGGCGGCGTGCGGGGCCAGGCCGATGTGCACGTACGGGCCGGCGGTTTGCGAGGCGGTTTCTTTCAGATAGTTGAACTGGTTGACCATCACTTAGCCCCCTGGATGCGGTTTTCAAACAACGTGGCACGACGGCCGCGCAGCACGATGTCGAAGCGGTACGCCATGCTGTCCAGCTGCACGAAGGCGTTGCGGTCGAGCGGGGCGATCAGGCTGCGCACGGCTTCTTCGTCGTTGATCGAGCGGACGATCGGGCAGGAGGCGATCAGGGGGTCGCCCTCGAAGTACATCTGGGTGATCAGGCGCTGCGCGAAGCCGTCGCCCGACAGCGAGAAGTGGATGTGCGCCGGGCGCCAGTCGTTGACGCGGTTGCGCCACGGGTAGGGGCCGGGCTTGATGGTGCGGAAGAAGTAGTAGCCGTTGTCGTCGGTCAGTACCCGGCCACAGCCGCCGAAGTTGGGGTCGATCGGCGCCAGGTACTGGTCCTTCTTGTGGCGGTAGCGACCGCCGGCGTTGGCTTGCCATACCTCGACCAGGGAGTTCTTCACCGGGCGGCCGTTTTCGTCACGCACGAAGCCGTGCACGATGATGCGCTCGCCGATCGGCAGGCCGTCCTTGGCATAGTTCAGGATCAGGTCGTTGTCGAGCGGGCCGAGTTCGTCCTGGCGGAACACCGGGCCGGTGATCTCGGACAGCGAATTCTGCAGCGAAATCAGGGCGTTTTTCGGCGAACGCAGAATGCTGGTCTTGTAGTCGGACGCGTAAGCGGGCGGGTGTACGCTGCGGTCGCGCTGGTAGAACTCGCCGTACTGATCACTAGAGCGGTTCATGCATGTCTCCTTGGTGGGTGCCGGTATTTTTCGGGTGGGCTATCGCCTTGAGCGTTGCCTCATCCTGTTACCTGGCCTTGCGAAAGCTTGACCTGCCGCAAGGTGGATATCGAGAGTTTATGCAAGAACCTGGGTTATGAATAATGAGTTATTGGCGATTTATACTTTACTTTTTCTTATGGTTTTGCCTTCACCTGTTGGCAACATTGGTGACATTTTGAAACCGGGTTCGATGGAGTCCCGGCCTGACAGTCTGGTGGCCGGCAACCCGCACCGGCATGGTCGCCGTCATTCCCTCCGGTTTTCGCGGTGTGTTCGAGGTGGTCGAGTCGGTGCGCAAGTATTTCGTGGTGGTCGAGCGTAACGTGCCTCAGGCCTGATCCGGGTCGCCTTCACTGGCGGCAGGGGGCGGCAGCAGACAGAAGTGGTTCACTTCCTGCGCCGGTTTTTCCAGCAACAGCACAATCGCCGTATTCAGCGCGCCGAAGGACCAAGCGACCAGGAAGAACACCGAATAGGCCGTCAGTTTGTCCTCGAACAGCCGGGCACCGTGCAGGCTGAGTTCGTAGGGGTCGAAAATCGAAAAAAACATCATGGTGGCAAAACCGGCGATCAGGAACGATGGCCAGAACAGCAGGATGGCTTTCTTCACGATGGCAACTCCCCTTTGACAAGGGTGGCCGAAACCCGGCCAACCCTTTCCAGCCTAGTCAGCGCCCCAGCCAAAAGCAAAAAAACCGCACGTTGAGTGTCCCTCGTGCGGTTTTTGTTTCAAGTCGTTCGGCTTACTTGCGGTTGCTGTACATGAAGTTTTCCAGCGTGGCTTCCGCCAGGTTGAACCAGCCGTGCTGCAGCGTACGGAATTTCTTCCATTCGGTATAAATCTTTTTGAAGGCCGGATTCTTGGCGGCTTCCTCCTCGTACAGTGCAAACGCCTCCTTCTGCGCGGCCTTGAGGATGTCGACCGGATACTTGTGCAGCTTGACGCCTTTTTGCAGCAAGCTGACCAGCGCCTGCGGGTTCTTGGCATCGTATTCCGCCTGCATCAGCACGTTGGCTTCGGCCGCGGCGGCCTCGAACGCGGCCTGATACTCCTTGGGCAGCTTGGCCCATTCCTTGGAGCTGACGTAGAAAGACAGCAACGGGCCCGGCTCCCAGAAGCCCGGGTAGTAGTAATGCTTGGCCACCTTGTAGAAGCCGAGCTTCTCGTCATCGTAAGGGCCGACCCACTCGGTGGCGTCAATGGTGCCTTTCTCCAGCGCCGGGTAGATGTCGCCGCCGGCAATGGTCTGCGGCACGGCGCCCAAGCGGGCCATGATCTCGCCACCCAAGCCGGGAATGCGCATTTTCAGGCCCTTGAGGTCGGCCAGTGATTTGACTTCATTGCGGAACCAGCCACCCATCTGGGTACCGGTGTTGCCCCCGGGGAAGTTGACGATGTTGTACTGGGCGAAAAACTCGCGCATCAGCTTCATGCCGCCACCGTAATACATCCAGGCATTTTGCTGGCGCGAGGTCAGGCCGAACGGAATGGAAGTGTCGAAGGCAAAGGCCTTGTTCTTGCCAACATAGTAGTAACTGGCGGAGTGGCCGCATTCCACGGTGCCGTTCTGTACCGCGTCCAGCACCTGGGTGCCCGGCACGATTTCACCCCCGGCGAACACCCGGATCTGGAACTTGCCGCCGGTGATCTCGGCGACACGCTTGGACAGCACCTCGGCGGCGCCGTAGATGGTGTCCAGGCTCTTCGGGAAGCTGGAGGCAAGGCGCCAGCGGATAGTTGGGCCGTCGGCGGCAAGGGCGGGGGCCGATACGGCGGCGGCGGCGAGTCCGGTTGCCCCGGCTTTCTTCAGAAATGAGCGTCGTTCCACGTTATATCTCCTTTGTTGTGCACTGCTGTTGTTCAGAGGGGGTATGCGTACCTCCTGCCGAATCCCTTGTTCTTGACGAGGTGATCTACTTGTCTTCGCCAGTCAGTTGTTTCAACAGGTCGGCGCTCTGGTCCTGACCCGACTCGCCCGCCGGGGCCGAGCTGTCGCCCGTGCCGGGGGGTATCTCGAGGCCCTCCGGCATGGTCGGGGCCGGAGTATCGCCCATTTGCTGCATGGCGGCTTCCGCTTCGCTCTCGCTGGTCAGGGCTTCATGGCCGACGAAGGAGGTCACCAGACCCGGCATGGCAATGATCAGCCCCACCATGATCATCTGGATTACGACGTAAGGGATGGCTCCCCAGTAGATGTCGGTGGTCTTGATCTCCTTCGGTGCCACGCTCTTGAGGTAGAAGAGGGCGAAGCCGAACGGCGGGTGCATGAACGAGGTCTGCATGTTGACCCCCAGAATCACACCGAACCACACCAGATTGATGCCCAGCGTCTGGGCCACCGGGGCCAGGAGCGGCACCAGGATGAAGGCAATCTCGAAGAAGTCGAGGAAGAACGCCAGGAAGAATACCAGCAGGTTGACCACGATCAGGAAGCCGGTCGGGCCGCCCGGCAGTGACGTCAGCAGATGTTCAACCCAGCGGTCGCCGTCGACGCCGAGGAAGGCGATGCGGAACACCCGGGCGCCGATCAGGATGAACACCACGAAGGTGGACAGCTTGAGCGTGGAGTCCATGGCCTGCTTGAGCAGCGACACGTTCAGCCGGCGGTTGATGATGGCCAGGAAAAGCGCGCCGACCGCACCCATGGCGCCGCCCTCGGTCGGGGTGGCGATGCCGAGGAAGATGGTGCCCAGCACCAGAAAGCTCAGCAGCAGCGGCGGCACCATCACGAACAGCGCACGGCTGGCCAGCGCCAGTCCGTGCAGGCTGCGCGCCTCCGCCGGCAGCGCCGGGGCCCAGTGCGGGCGCACCATGGTCACCGCGAAGATGAACACCGCGTACAGCAGGCACAGCAGCAGCCCTGGCGCCATCGCCCCGGTGTACATATCACCCACCGACGTGCCGAGCTGGTCGGCCAGCACGATCAACACCAGGCTGGGCGGGATGATCTGCGCCAGCGTGCCGGAGGCGGCGATGACGCCGGTGGCGATGCGCTTGTCGTAACCGTAGCGCAACATGATCGGTAGCGAGATCAGCCCCATCGAGATCACCGAGGCCGCCACCACGCCGGTCGTGGCGGCGAGCAGGGCACCGACGAAGATCACCGCGAAGGCCAGCCCGCCGCGGATGCGGCCGAACAGCTGGCCGATGGTATCGAGCATGTCCTCGGCCATGCCGCTGCGCTCGAGGATCAGCCCCATGAAGGTGAAGAAGGGGATCGCCAGCAGGGTGTCGTTCTTCATGATGTCGAACACCTGGCGCGGCAGCGCCTGCAGCAGCTCAGGGCGCAGCAGTTCGAAGTGGATGCCGATCCAGCTGAACAGCAGGCCGACCGCGCCCAGCGCGAAGGGCACCGGATAGCCGATCAGGAGAAACACGATCAGCGATCCGAACATGATGGGAGCCATCATTTCCAGGTTCATACGTGCTCCTCCTTGTGCGGATCCAGCGTTTTCTCGGTCGGGTCAGCGGCCAGGCCCTGCAGGAAGCCCACGCGCTTGATGATCTCGGACAGGCCTTGCAGCACCAGCAGCGTGAAACCAACCGGGATCAACAGCAGCACCGGCCAGCGGATCAGCCCACCGGGATCGGACGAGGTCTCGCCGCTGACCCAGGCATCCATGAAGATCGGCCAGCCGTAGTAAGCGATGATGGAGCACATCGGGAGCAGGAACAGCACCGTGCAGACGATGTCGACGACGGCCTGGCCGCGCTTGGACAGGCGGCCGACCAGCAGGTCGATGCGGATGTGTTCGTTGCGTTGCAGGGTGTAGGCGGCGGCCAGGAGGAACATGGCCGAGAACAGGTACCACTGGATTTCGAGAAAGGCGTTGGAACTGACGTTGAACAGTTTCCGGATAACGGCGTTACCGGCGCTGATGAGCACGACAACCAGCACGATCCACGAGGTGGAGCGGCCGATGCGCGCAGTGATCCCGTCGATGAGACGTGACAAGGCGAGCAGCGAGTGCACGTGAGTCTCCTTTGTAGTTCTTCCTGATGCTGCCGTGTAGGGTACGGCGCATTTTTGTTATGTTGAGCGTTGTTCCGGTCTGGGCCGGATCGGGCTATCTAAGCACATGGAATGGGCTTTGGGAAGAAGTTAGGAATAGGGGTTTACCCTTGATGGAGAGCAAGGGAGGTGGCAGAAAAGAAGGCGATGGCGGAAAAATGTCCTGCCCGAAGCTTCGGGCAGGACTGCTCAGGTCATGTTAATGATGGTGCCTGGCGTGAGGGCCGGGGCCTGCGATGGCTACGGCTACTGCATCAGCTCGCGTAGAACGAAGGGCAGGATGCCGCCGTGGCGGTAGTACTCGACCTCGATCGGGGTGTCGATGCGCGACAGCAGCGTGACGTCGCGGCGGCTGCCGTCCGGCCGGGTGATGCGCAGCGTAAGATCCTGCTGCGGCTTGAGCCCCTGTTCGATGCCCGCGATGTCGAAGGTGTCGTCGGCGGTGAGGTCGAGGCTTTCCCAGCTGTCGCCGTTCTTGAACTGCAGCGGCAGCACGCCCATGCCGACCAGATTGGAGCGGTGGATGCGCTCGAAGCTCTTCGCCACCACGGCCCTGACGCCCAACAGCTGCGTGCCCTTGGCCGCCCAGTCGCGGCTGGAGCCGGTGCCGTACTCCTCGCCGGCGAACAACATGGTCGGGGTATTGCGATGACAGTATTTCATCGCCGCATCGTAGACGGTGGTCTGATGGCCGTCGAACAGCGTGTAGCCGCCCTCAACCCGGCTGCCGTCGTCCTTCGGCGGCAGCATCAGGTTCTTGATGCGCACGTTGGCAAAGGTGCCGCGGATCATCACCTCGTGGTTGCCGCGCCGGCTGCCGTAACTGTTGAAGTCCTTTTTCTCCACGCCTTCGGCCAGCAGGTACTGTCCGGCCGGGGTGCTGTCACGGAACGAGCCGGCTGGCGAGATGTGGTCGGTGGTCACCGAATCGCCCAGCAGCAGCAAGGCGCGCGCGCCCTTGATGTCGCTGACCGCACCGGGCTGCATTTCGAACGCGTCGAAGAACGGCGGGCGGGCAATATAGGTGGATTTCGGCCAGCTGTAGACATTGCCGAGCGGTGCGGCAATGGCGTTCCACAGGTCGTGGTCGCGGGTGAAGTCGCCATAGAGTCGGCGGAAGGCTTCCGGGTCCATGGCGTGATGCATCAGTTGTGCGACCTCGTCCGAGCTGGGCCAGATATCCCTGAGATAGACCGGTTGGCCATCCCGTCCGGTGCCCAGCGGTTCCTGCGTCATGTCGATGGTGACGCGCCCGGCCAGCGCGAACGCCACCACCAGCGGCGGCGAGGCGAGGAAATTGGCGCGCAGGTTGGGATGGATGCGCGCCTCGAAGTTACGGTTACCGGACAACACCGCAGCACAGATCAGGTCGTGTTGGGTGATGGCCTCGTTGAACTCGGGCCTCAGGTCGCCGGAGTTGCCGATGCAGGTGGTACAGCCGTAGGCGGCGACGTTAAAGCCCAGCTTGGCCAGCGGCTCGAGCAGTCCGGTCTTGTTCAGGTACTCGGTCACCACGCGCGAGCCGGGCGCCAGGCTGGTCTTGATGCGCGGATGGACGGTCAGGCCTTTCTCCACCGCCTTTTTCGCCAGCAAGCCGGCGGCCAGCAGCACGCCGGGGTTGGAGGTGTTGGTGCAACTGGTGATGGCGGCGATCAGCACGTCGCCGTGGCCGAGGTCGAGTGCCGGCGGCGTGGGGTTGACGTCGGACCCCAGACCTTCGCTGTCGACCAGCGGGTGGTTGTCCAGCATCTCGATCTGGTGGCGCACCGCCGGGGCCGCGGCTTCGGCGTGGGGGTGGGTCGGGTTGGCGACCGCTTGGGTCGGGTAACGGCGCGCCAGTTCCTGCGCCGGTTTGTTGAAGCCGTTTTTTGACTCCGTCAGCGAAAACAGGTGGGTGAAACTGTCTTTCATCGCTGCCAGTGCGATACGATCCTGCGGCCGTTTCGGCCCGGCCAGCGAGGGCACGATGCGGCCCAGGTCGAGCTGGAACGTATGGCTGTAGTCGATTTCTCCGGCCAGGGGCATGCCGAACAGCCCTTGGGCACGGAAGTAGTCTACGAAATGTTCCACCTCGGCATCGCTGCGGCCGGTCTTCTTCAGGTAGTCGACCGTCTTGTCATCCACAGGGAAGAAGCCCATCGTGGCGCCGTACTCCGGGGCCATATTGGCGATGGTGGCGCGGTCGGTCACTGTCAGGCTGGCCGTGCCCTCGCCGAAGAACTCGATGAACTTGCCGACCACTTTTTCGCGGCGCAGCATCTCGGTCACGGTCAGTACCAGGTCGGTGGCAGTAATGCCCTCGGCCAGTTTACCGGTCAGTTCCACGCCCACTACGTCCGGCGTCAGGAAGTATACCGGCTGGCCGAGCATGCCGGCCTCCGCCTCGATGCCGCCCACGCCCCAGCCGACCACGCCGACGCCGTTGATCATCGTGGTATGGCTGTCGGTGCCGACCAGCGTGTCAGGGTACACCACGCCGTCACGGATCTGCACGCCGCGGAACAGGTACTCCAGATTGACTTGATGAACGATGCCGATGCCCGGCGGCACTACCTTGAAGGTGTCGAACGCCTGCATGCCCCACTTCATGAACTGGTAGCGCTCGTGGTTGCGCTCGAACTCCAGTTCCATGTTGAGGCGGAGCGCATCCGGTCCGCCGTAGTGGTCGATCATCACCGAGTGGTCCCCCACCAGGTCGACCGGCACCAGCGGCTCGATCCGCTTGGGGTCCTTGCCCATCTCGTCGGCGACGTTGCGCATCGCCGCCAGGTCGGCCAACAGCGGCACGCCGGTGAAATCCTGCAGTACCACGCGTGCGACGATGAAGGGGATTTCCGCGCTGCGGGGCGCGTTGGGCTGCCAGTTGGCCAGTTGCCGGACGTGCTCCTCGGTGACTTTCTTGCCGTCGCAGTGGCGCAGCACCGACTCCAGCACGATGCGGATCGATACCGGCAGGCGCGACACCTGGCCAATGCCCTCCGCTTCCAGCGCCGGCAGAGAGTAGTAGAGTAAGGGGTTGCCGGGGTGGGTCTCGATGGTCTTGAGCGTATTAAACGGATTGTGCTGCATGGTGCCTCCGAATCTGCAGTGACCTGATGCGAGTAAACTTCATTATGGTCAATCTGTCGGATTCCGCCGACCTCCAGCGGCGGCGGCCGGACTGCTTTCGGCGGCGCAGGACTCCAGCCAGCGGCAAAAGGCGCTGACGGTCGGATCGTCCATGGCGGTGCGCGGGGCGACCCAGCAATAGGATCGTACCGACACGATCGGGCTGGACAGCGGGGCCATCAGGCAGCCGCGATCGATTTCGCCCTGAGCCATCGGCAGGGGGCCCAGCACCACGCCCAGTCCGTCCATGGCCGCCTGCAGCGCCAGCGAGAAACGGTCGAAATGCAGCGTGCTGACCGGCTTGAGATCCGGTACGCCGGCGAGCGTCAGCCAGCGCTGCCAGGCGGTCGGGCGCGTGTCGGCGTAGAGCAGGGTGTGCCGGGCCAGATCGGCGGGTGACTCGACCGGCGCGCGGGCGAGCAGGGTGGGGCTGCACAGCGGCAGCTCCCATTCTTCCAGGAACGGCTTGGCGATGTGTCCCGGCCAGTCGCCGGGGCCGCGCCGGATGGCAATGTCGAACGGTGAATCGAGCCGGCTGATGTCGCGGTCCGAGGTGACCAGGTGCAGCTCGACATCCGGGCAAACCTCGCGGAACCGGGCGAGCCGGGGCAGCAACCAATGGCGGGCGAAGGTCGGCGTGGAGTTGACCGTCAGCCGCCGCAGCCGGTCCGGTTGCAAAAGCTGCGAGGTGGCGTTGGCGATCAGGTCCAGCCCGTCCTGCACCTGGATCAGGTAACGCCAGCCGGTGTCGCTCAGCTTGACACGCCCGCCGGTGCGCTCGAACAGCTTCACGCCCAGCCATTCTTCCAGTTGCTTGATCTGCTTGCTCACAGCGCCATGGGTGATGAAGAGTTCGTTGGCCGCCGCCGAGAAGCTTTCCAGCCTTGCTGCCGCTTCGAAAATGCGCAAGGCGTTGAGGGGGGGGTAAGTAGTCATGATGTGATTTTAACTCACAGGCGTTGTGGCGATTACTCGTTTGTAACCCTCGGGCAGACCGCGTAATCTTTCCGCATCAAAAAATAGGGGAGAGAATAGATCTCCCTTGGGCGCTTGCTGGCAGGAGTCACACCCATTGCCGGCCGACTCAATCACCAATAACTCCAGCATAAAGGTTAAGAATCATGCTTGAAGCTTACCGTCAACATGTCGCCGAGCGTGCCGCTCTCGGCATTCCTCCGCTGCCGCTTTCCGCCAAACAGACCGAGGAACTGGTCGAACTCCTGAAAAACCCGCCCAAGGGTGAAGAAGACTTCCTGGTCGACCTGATTACCTATCGCGTACCGCCGGGCGTGGATGACGCCGCCAAGGTCAAGGCCTCCTTCCTGGCTGCCGTTGCCGATGGCGACGTGGCCTGTGCGCTGATCTCGCGCGAGAAAGCCACCGAACTGCTCGGCACCATGCTGGGTGGTTACAACATCAAGCCGCTGATCGACCTGCTCGACGATGAAGCCGTGGCGCAGATCGCCGCCGACGGCCTCAAGAAAACCCTGCTGATGTTCGACTCCTTCCACGACGTGAAGGAGAAGATGGACGCCGGCAATAAAGTGGCCCGCGAAGTGGTCGAATCCTGGGCCAACGCCGAGTGGTTCA
>JACPUY010000030.1 GCA_016192025.1 Pseudogulbenkiania sp.
CCCATCACTGCACGTCCCAGCAAGAACTGTTGGTAAGAGGAACTGCCGGCACAAACGATGCTCCCAAAGATGAAGAATCCTAGTGAGAGCAGGACAAAATTGCGCCATCCCAAACGTTCAACCAGCCAGCGTTGCTTTGAAATCGTCACGATGGCAACACTTGCATAGCAGGCGGCGGCCAAGCTGAACTCTTCGGGTGCCGCACCAATTTCCCCCATGATGGGACCGGCCGCAAAGGCGATCATCCCCGCTTGCAGGAATTCAAGCGTGGTCAGTAGCAGAATCGTCAACAGCAGGGACAATGGCGGTCTGGGTGCGTGTGGCTTCATGATGCCGCTTTCCCGGTCCGGACCGGTTTTGCCGCAACATTGGCACGAATGATTCGGCTCACGATCTCCTCGGCACCGGCGTGCTCTTTCTCGAATACCGTCGTTGCATAGGTTTGCTTCTGAACGTTTGGCGCGATCGCCAAGGGCAATCCAGAATGCTGACGGGTATCCACGTCAACCTTCATCGACAAGCCCAGGCGCAGAGGATGTTCTGCTAGTTGCTCTGGCGCTAAAGCGATACGTACGGGAACGCGCTGTACCACCTTGATCCAGTTCCCGGTGGCATTTTGTGCAGGCATCAAGGAAAACGCGCTGCCCGTTCCGGCATCGAGACCCAATACCTTGCCTGTGTATTCGACCGCGTTGCCATAGACATCGGCGGTCACCTTCACCGGCTGACCAATCCGGATGTCCTTCAATTGGGACTCCTTGAAATTCGCACTGACCCACAAGTGGTCGAGGGGCACAATGGACATCAAGGGGGAGCCTGGGCTGACACGTTGTCCGACCTGAGCATTCCGTTTAGTAACCATTCCGGAAGTCGGGGCTCGCAGTTCGGTTCGAGTCATTCCCGCATAGGCGTCGCGTACCAGCATTGCTGCTGTTACGACATCAGGGTGGCTCTCAATCGAAATTTGGTCGACAAGCGCCTGATTGCCGGCGAACTGCTGTTCGGTCGCAGCAAGGGTTGCCTGGGCGGCCTGCACGGCCTCCTCTGCGTGATGGAAATCTTCGGCGGAAACGGCTCCGGTTTTTACCAATGGAGCACGTCGCTGCATGTCAGCCTGAGCGCGGGCAAGGTCTGCCTTGCGCAATTCGATATTGGCCTTCATCTGCGATGCAGAAGAGAATTGCCCCCGTACCTGACGCACAGCCTTGGCCAACTGAGCCTCGGCACGCTGGAGAGCCAGGTGGGCATCAAGCGGGTCCAGCGTCACCAGAACGGTGCCTGCCGGGATAATGTCCGTGTTATCGGCATTGATGGTCGTTACCGTTCCGGTGGTCTGGGGCGTCACCTGGACGACATTGCCATCAACGTAGGCGTCTTCAGTTGTCTCGCGGTATTGGGACGACAGCAACCAGTACGCACCGTAGGCCAAACAGCCGGCGAAAAGGACACCCGACACAACGAGTGTCGACACGGTATGCGTTTTTGCACGTGCAGGTGCAGGTGCGGTGGTGAGTGGTGGCTGTGCTTGGCCAGATGGTGGAATTTGAGTCATTGCAGCTTCCTTGGATACATGGGGTGGATGGGGCGTGTAGTTATTTATGTCTCCAAGAGACCCCCACCGAGTGCCCGGATCAGATTGACATCGAGTTGCAAGGCCCGCGTCTTAAGGTCGATGAGCAACTTGTTCTGCCCATGTACCTGGAGGCCAGTCGCCAAGACCTGCAAATAGGTTCCTAGCCCAGCCCGATAGCGCTGAAGGGCTAACTGGTAGGCGGTTTGCGCTGTTTGAACCGCCTGCTCTTGCTGATTGCGCTGCTCGGCAAGCCACTGAATCGAGGTGAGCTGGTTCACCACATCCTGCAAAGCATCGACGATGGTCTGGTTGTATTGCTCGACAGCGATGTCATAGTCGGCATTGCGCACGCCCAAATTGCTGCGTAGTCGTCCACCATCGAAGATCGGTAGCGACACAGCAGGCCCGATCCCCGCAATCTGGCTACCCGATTTCAGAAGCAGATCGAGACCAAGACTCTGAAAGCCGACAAAGGACAGAAGGCTGACGCTGGGGTAAAACTGCTTATGCGCCACATCGATCTCTCGGCTGGCAGCTTCGACGCGCCAGCGCTGCGCGACGACATCAGGGCGATGCCCGATCAGGTCAGCGGGGATGGCTGATGGCAACCCGGTCGGCTGATCAAGGGCAAGCTTGGGGCGATGCAGAGTCAGGCCTCTGTCCGGACCTTTACCCAACAATGCCGCGAGCTGATTGCGGAGGACGGCAATGCCTTCCTTCATGGCCGCCACCTGCTGTTTTGCCGCGGGCACCATGCTCTCTGCCTGCTTCAACTCCACATCGGAGTCAATTCCTGCGGCCACCCTCTGACTTGTCAGCTGCACAATGTCCTCGCGCTGCTTGAGGATGGACATAGAGAGCTCCAGCTGTTCATAGGTTTGCGCCAGCCGGAAATAGGTTTGAACAAGCCCGGACGTCAATATTAGACGAGCCGCTTGTGTCTCAACCTCGGTTGCATGGAGACGATCCAACGCGGCCTGAACACTCGCCTCGTTCTTGCCCCAGAAATCAAACTCATAGCTGAAGCTCAGCGTGGCATCGCTAAATGTCTGCCAGTCTTCGGCGATCAACTTTGGTACCGAGCTATGTTCGCTGTATTTTTGCCGAGTACTCTTCAGGCTGGCGTTGATTTGTGGTTTCCCCACTGCTTCGGCCAGTCCGCTCACGGCCTCGGCCTGCCGCACACGCGATTGGGCGATACGAAGCGAAGGGCTATCTGCCAGTGCCTCCGCCACAGTTTGGTTGAGCTGCGGGTCGCCATAGCGCTGCCACCAATTGGCATGAGGCCAATTTGCCGGTGAAACAGCGTGGCCTTTCAGGCTTTCCTCCGCGTTCAGCAAGCTGACGTTGGCCAACCTGGCTTGGGACGGAATTGCCCCTCCGGGATTAGCACAGCCAACCACCATGAGCGCAGCCCCCAGCACCGGGAATAGTGCAAACATGGGTCGACGAACGAAGGTTGTTCTCTTCATTTCTTTTTTCTCTCGACGATGCCCTGGCAGCGTGCCGTTGACTAACCGGCAGCCATAGGAGCAACGCAACAATCAGGCGGGTTTCAAGTGGTACCGGAGCACCACTCGGCTTATGGAGCGGTCGGGTTAGAGGAACGCCAGCAGTGCAGCCAGTAGCTCACTTGGTTTCTCTTCGGCCGGGTAGTGACCGCAGTCCGGGATAATGAGCGACTGGACGTTTGTCGCCACCGTGCGCAGTTCCCGTTCGACCATGTCGCCACTGCAAAGGGCACCGGCAAAGGCCAGGATCGGCAGCGTCAGTGGCGTCGCAGCTCGCTCCCTGTTCTGCGGGATCGAGGCGTCGAGTGCACGGTAATACTCGAAGCTACAGCGCAGTGCATCAGGATCCTTGAGGAGGCTTGCGTAGTAGTTGCGCGCGTAGTCAGGTATGGCCTCGGGATGGCCCGCTTTCGTCTGGAACTGATGGCCGAAATAAATTTCCTCCCTTCCGGCAACCAGCAACTCGTTAATTTCCAAAGCACGATTGAAGTTGAAGTGCCACAGAAGGTCACTAAGCCAACGATCATCGCTGACCAACGGCGGAGAAGGAGACAGACCCGGGATGAGCGCCTCACCGAGCACGAGGCGATCAATGCGTCCTGGCTGATCCGCTGCCATGGCATATCCAGTCCACATCCCGACATCGTGGCCCACCATGCTGAAATTCTCATAGCCAAGCGCTGACATAAGATCGAACATGTCTTCGCTCAAACGGCGAGAGTCATATCCCGTGCTCGGCTTGGCCGAGAGTCCAACCCCGCGGGGATCGGCGGCAATGACCGTAAAACGCTCGGCTAACGGCAGCATCAAATAGCGCCAGGCAAACCAGTTCTGCGGCCAACCTGCGAGCAGTAAAAGTGGGGGGCCGTCACCACCGATGACTGCATGAAGACGCACTTCTGGTCCGTCGACGAAATAGCTATCGAAGACATCGGTGAATCCTGCGGGCAAGCCTGGCGCATCATGAATCGAGCCGAAGCCCCGTGCGGGGTAAAGTGCGGCGAGGGTGTGCTCTGCCATTTTTTTCTCCTGATATTTTTGTCGCGACAATGATTGCCGAGTGGCTAAGGTTCGCGCGGGAGAGAATCATTTAGAGGCCAGTAGGCCACCGCCTGGCATGATATTCACTCAACTCATGCTGCCGATCCGATGCTTGGGCAACCGTGACGAGCATCGTTTGGACGGACCGAGTTTGGTGCAATGACGGTGCAGTTGAGCCAGGCATCGTGGCCTACGCTGACGGGAACGACTGGCAGTGCATGCGGTGTTTCTCAAGGTTGATTCGGTAGAGCAATCATCCATGAATACACCTATTGGGATAAATACGTAATAATGGAAAATATTGATCCATTTTTGGAGCAATCCTCATGGAATTGCTGAATGACATGGCCTTGTTCGTCGAGGTCGTTAAGGTTATGAGTTTCCGTCGTGCGGCGGAGGCCGTCGGAATCCCCAACTCGACGCTGTCCCGTCGCATTACCACTCTGGAGAAGGCAATCGGACTGCGCCTATTGCACCGGACGACACGCAAGATCGAACTGACCGAAGCTGGCCAACTCTATTTCGAGCGTTGCAAACGCATCGTCGACGAAGCCCGGCTTGCACACGAGCAGCTTGGTGGAATGCTGTCTCAGCCAAGTGGCTTGTTGCGCGCCTCATTGCCGGTAGATTTCGCCAATATCTACTTGGCGCCGCTGATTGCCGAGTTTGCCCGTCGTTATCCCGGCATAAGCTTTGAATTCGACCTCACTCCTCGGCGGGTTGACTTGGTCGCGGAACCATTTGATGTCGCGATCCGCATGGGCGAGCCACAAAACTCCAACCTGATCGCGCGTCAACTCGCCAACCTGCCACGTTACCTTTACGCCTCGCCACGCTATCTCGAACTCTCCGGAGAGCCAAACCAACCCACCGAGTTGGCCCAGCACGAGTGTCTGTGTCTCCACAAGGCGAAGGCACATATCTGGAAGCTATACCATGGGGCCGAAACAGTTGAGGTTGCCGTCGGCGGGCGGTTCTTACTCAACAGCGTCGGCATGATCAGGCAATTGGCAACGCAAGACCTGGGCATTGCCGTACTGCCGGAAAAAATCGCGGCGGAAGACGTGGCGAATGGCCTGCTGCGCCAGGTGTTACCCCAGTGGCAGGCCACGCCCGTTCCTGTCTATGCCATCACCGAAACACGCCTACTACCGGCAAAAACCCAGCGCTTCATTGAGTTCTTACGAGAGAGCCTGGGTCAGTAGTGGCCTCTTTCTCTACCCATGACCGCCCCGCAGAATGATCAAACTGTCATTGAACCGTAATAGGCGACCACAGCGATATTGGTAGCGCGCTGTCGACCTGTAGCCCTTACTAACCCTGTCTTGCTGTCGGCCATTGCTGTGACGACCTCGGTGCGCAAAGCCATGTCATTCAGCAATCACTAGTTAATTGCTCCAAAAATGGATCAATAATTTCCATTTTGCCATCTTTATCCCATGCCATGTCTTCGTGGATGATTGCTCTACCGAATCAACCTTGAGGAACACAGCATGACTACCCTGTTTACCCCCGTCCGCATTGGCCGCTATACCCTGTCCAACCGCCTCGTCATGGCACCAATGACCCGCTCACGCGCTGACGACGAAGGCGTCCCCAGCGATCTGGTTGCCACCTATTACGGCCAACGCTCCGGCGCCGGCCTGATCATCAGTGAAGGGGTGTTTCCTTCCGCCATGGGTAAGGGCTATGTGCGTACACCGGGTATCGAGAGCGATGCCCAAGTGGCCGCATGGGAAAAAATCACCGATGCGGTTCATGCCAACGGTGGTCGAATCTTCATGCAAGTAATGCACTGCGGCCGCATCTCGCATCCGTCACTGCTGCTGAATGACGCTCAACCGGTCGCTCCTTCCGCAATCAAGCCGGACGGCCAAACCTGGACCGACAGTGGCTTGCAGGATTTTGTTACC
>JACPUY010000054.1 GCA_016192025.1 Pseudogulbenkiania sp.
GGCGATACGCGCAGGACGGCCGCACTAAGGGTGTCACACTCGCCGCTCGTTTCGAGATCAATGACGCACAGGCCGCAATCAAAAGCGCGGCGGCGGGCGACGGCGTCACCATTGCACTTTCCTACATGGTTGATGAGGAGCTGAAGGCGGGTCGGTTAGTGCCCGTGCTTGCGGAATTTTGGCCTGACCCGGCGCCAGTAAACTTGGTCTATCCCGCTGGACGCGCGCCGCCAGCCAAGTTGCGCGCCTTCGTCGATTTCGCCGCGCCGGAGTTTAAAGTTCGTCTCGCTAGCGTAGTTGGCGCCCCGTAACCGATTGTGGCCGGCGAAGGGGCGCTCGGGCGCGTCTTCAACGCTATGTTATTGACGCTGGAGCTGAAGGAGAAGGGGCGCGCCCGCTCAGAGCTGCTGGAGAAGGTCATTTCGGCCCAGGAGGAGGAGCGCCAGCGCATAGCGAGGGAGCTGCACGACGAGTTGGCGCAGGGCCTCACCGCCCTGCTCATGGGCTTAGGCCACCTCCGGCAGTCGATGCCCGACATCCCCCGAGCCAGCGCGAACGTCATAGGCTTCGTCAAGGAGCTGGCCTCGCAAAGCCTGGCGGACACCCGTCGCCTCATCCTCGACCTGCGGCCGCCCGTGCTGGATGACCTTGGCCTGGTGCCGGCCATCAGAATGCTGGCCGAGACCCGCCTGGCCGCGCTGCTGGCCAAGGTGGGCACGCTCGACCCGACCGCCGTGCCCGCCGCCACCGCCATCCGCATGGCCACCCTGAACGGCGCCAAGGCGCTCGGCATCGACGACAAGGTCGGCAGCATCACGATCGGCAAGCAAGCCGACCTGATCGCCCTCGATCTGTCCTCTATTGAGACCGCGCCGGCGTTCGATCCGATCTCGCACGTGGTCTACGCTGCCGGCCGCGAGCAGGTGACGCACACCTGGGTCAAGGGCGAAGCGCTGTTGAGCAATCGCACCCTCACTACGCTGGACGAAGCCGCACTGAAGGCCAAGGCCGCCGACTGGCGCAACCGCATCCTGGCAAGGTAACGAAACATGAGCAACGTCGACGAACTGGAACTGGACAAATTCAGCCAGCTGGCCCACAAGTGGTGGGACAAGGAAAGCGAATTCAAGCCGCTGCATGAAATCAACCCACTGCGGCTCGACTACATCGACAGCCGTGCCGAACTGGCCGGCAAGACCGTGCTGGACGTCGGCTGCGGCGGCGGCATCCTATCAGAAAGCATGGCGCAGAAAGACGCCCGCGTGACTGGCATTGATCTGGCCAAGAAGTCGTTGAAGGTCGCGCAACTGCACAGCCTCGAATCCGGCGTCAGCGTCGACTACCGCTGCGTGGCGGTGGAAACGTTGGCCGAAGAGCTGCCGTCGCACTTCGACGTGGTGACCTGCATGGAAATGCTGGAACATGTGCCGGACCCGGAGAGCGTGGTCCGAAGCTGCGCCCGACTGGTCAGGCCAGGCGGCTGGGTATTCTTTTCCACCCTTAACCGCAATGCCAAGTCCTACCTGCTGGCCGTGCTGGCGGCCGAGTACCTGCTCGGCATGCTGCCACGCGGCACCCACGAATACGGCCGCTTCATCAAGCCGTCCGAACTGGGGCGCATCGCCCGCCATGCGGGGCTGGAACTGGAGAACATCTCCGGCATGAGCTACAACCCGTTGACCCGCGTGTACTCGCTGGGCCAGGATACCGACGTCAACTACCTCATCGCCACCCGCCGTCCGCTCGGCTGACACGACAAGGCCGCCCTCCCCTCAACGGGGCGAGGCGGCCGGTTTGTGCCGCACAGAAAACAAAAAACCCTTCGCCGTGCACCAGCGAAGGGTTCTTCAACAAGAACGGCAAGCGTCGATTACTTGAGCTTGGTTTCTTTGTAGGTCACGTGTTTACGTGCAACGGGATCAAATTTCTTGATCTCCATCTTTTCCGGCATCGTGCGCTTGTTCTTCGTCGTGGTGTAGAAGTGGCCAGTGCCGGCGGTGGATTCCAGTTTAATCTTATCGCGCATGGTATACCTCAGTCGCTATCTTGATGAGCCGCTATCAGATCTCGCCGCGTGCGCGCAGATCAGCCAGGACAACTTCGATACCCAGCTTGTCGATGGTACGCAGTGCAGCGTTGGATACGCGCAGACGCACCCAGCGGTTTTCGCTCTCTACCCAGAACTTGCGATATTGCAGGTTCGGCAGGAAACGACGTTTCGTCTTGTTGTTGGCGTGGGAAACATTGTTCCCGGTCATCGGACGCTTGCCGGTGACTTTGCAAACTCGCGCCATGGTTAAACTCCCAAAACCGGTAAAAGCTGGCTTTATAACATAGAAACAGGCAGATACGCAAGGAGAACCGTTGGCACGGCGCCTTGCCCTCTACCCAGAATGATTGCCGCCGATTATACCCGGATTCCCCGCCGGCCGGCAGCAAAAAAAGCGTCACGACCGACCGGACGGGCTTGCGCGGCTTACGCCATATGACGGTTCAACTCTGGGCGGTTTCGGGTTAAAATCCGGGATTCCGTTACAAGCGTGTTCCCATGACCAAGTACATCTTCGTCACCGGCGGCGTGGTGTCCTCCCTCGGCAAAGGCATTGCCGCGGCGTCTATCGCTGCCATCCTCGAGTCGCGTGGCCTGAAGGTCACCATGTTGAAGCTCGATCCTTACATCAACGTGGACCCGGGCACCATGAGCCCGTTCCAGCACGGCGAAGTGTTCGTCACTGAAGACGGCGCCGAAACCGACCTCGACCTTGGCCATTACGAGCGCTTCATCCACGCCAAGATGAAGAAGAGCAACAACTTCACCACTGGCCAGGTGTACGAGTCCGTAATCACCAAGGAACGCCGCGGCGACTACCTCGGCGGCACAGTGCAGGTGATCCCGCACATCACGGACGAAATCAAGCACAAGGTGCACGAAGGCGCCGGCGATGCCGACGTCGCCATCGTCGAGATCGGCGGTACGGTTGGCGACATCGAATCGCTGCCCTTCCTCGAAGCCATCCGCCAGCTGCGCTCCAACCTCGGGCGCAAGAATACGCTGTACGTGCACCTGTCCTACGTGCCGTTCATCGCGGCGGCCGGCGAGATCAAGACCAAGCCGACCCAGCACTCGGTACGCGAACTGCGCGAAATCGGCATCCAGCCGGACATCCTGCTGTGCCGCATGGACCGCGAGCTGCCGGAAGACGAGAAGCGCAAGATCGCCCTGTTCTGCAACGTCGAAGAAAATGCCGTGATCGGCTGTTACGACTCCGACAGCATCTACAAGGTGCCGAGCATGCTGCATGCCCAGGGCATCGACGACATCATCTGCGAGCAGTTGCAGCTGGAGCTGCCCAAGGCCGACCTGTCGGTGTGGGACCGCATCGTCGAGGCCATCGAGCACCCGGAGCAAGAGATCAACATCGCCATGGTCGGCAAGTACGTCGACCTGACCGAATCGTACAAGTCGCTGTCCGAAGCGCTGAAGCACGCCGGCATCCACACCAAGAGCCAGGTCAACATCCACTATGTCGATTCGGAAGAAGTCGAGCGCGACGGCTGCGCCACGCTGAAAGACATGGACGCGATCCTGGTGCCGGGCGGCTTCGGCAAGCGCGGCGTCGAGGGCAAGATCAAGGCGGTCAAGTTTGCCCGCGAGAACAAGATCCCGTACATGGGCATCTGTCTCGGCATGCAGATCGCGCTGATCGAATACGCGCGCGACGTGGCCGGCCTCAAGGGCGCCAACTCCACCGAGTTCGACCTGGAAACCGAGTATCCGGTGGTCGCGCTGATCGACGAATGGGTCAACCACGACGGCAAGATCGAGACCCGCGATGCCAACTCCAACCTGGGCGGCACCATGCGCTTGGGCGGCCAGGCCTGCGACCTCGAACCGGGCTCGCTGGCCGCCAGCATCTACGGCGCCACCAGCATCGTCGAGCGTCATCGTCACCGCTACGAAGTGAACAATTACTACGTTCCGCGACTCGAAGAAGCCGGCCTGACCATCAGCGGCCGCTCCGCCGGTCACGAGAAGCTGGTGGAAACGGTCGAGATCAAGGACCACCCGTGGTTCTTCGCCTGCCAGTTCCACCCGGAGTTCACCTCCACCCCGCGTGACGGCCACCCGCTGTTCATCGCCTACGTGAAGGCGGCGCTGGCTTACAAGCAAGGGAAGTAAACGATGCAACTGTGCGGATTCGAAGTCGGCCTCGACCGGCCGTTTTTCCTGATCGCCGGCACCTGCGTGATCGAGAGCGAGCAGATGGCGCTCGATACCGCCGGCCAGCTGAAGGAAATCACCAGCGCGCTGGGTATCCCGTTCATCTACAAGTCGAGCTACGACAAGGCCAACCGTTCGTCTGGCAAGTCGTTCCGCGGCCTCGGCATGGACGAGGGCCTGCGCATCCTGGCCGAAGTACGGCGCCAGATCGGTGTACCGGTGCTGACCGACGTGCACACCGAAGCCGAGGTGCCGCACGTGGCAGCCGTGGTGGACGTGCTGCAGACGCCGGCCTTCCTGGCGCGCCAGACTGACTTCATCCGTGCCGTGGAGCAGAGCGGCAAGCCGGTCAACATCAAGAAGGGCCAGTTCATGGCGCCCGGCGACATGAAGAACGTCATCGACAAGGCGCGCGATGCGGCACGCGAAGCCGGGCTCAGCGAAGACCGCTTCATGACCTGCGAACGCGGCGCTTCGTTCGGCTACAACAACCTGGTGTCCGACATGCGCTCGCTCGCCATCATGCGCGAGACCGGCTGCCCGGTGGTGTACGACGCCACCCACTCGGTGCAACTGCCCGGCGGCCAGGGCGCCTCCTCCGGCGGACAGCGCGAGTTCGTGCCGGTGCTGGCCCGCGCCGCGGTGGCCGCCGGCATCGCCGGCATCTTCATGGAAACCCACCCCGACCCGGCGAAGGCGCTGTCCGACGGCCCCAACGCTTGGCCGCTGGGCCGCATGCAGGAACTGCTGGCCACGCTCAAGGGCATCGACGCGCTGGTCAAGGCGAATCCGCTGCCGGAACATTCGCTGTAATCATTTGAAGATACTTCGGCCAACCCCACAAGGTTGGCCGAAGCGCTTGGCTTGACTGACACACTACAATAAAGGGAACAGACATGAGTTCGATCATCGATGTGGTCGCCCGCGAAATCCTGGATTCGCGCGGCAATCCGACGGTTGAGGCCGACGTACTGCTGGAATCGGGCGTGATGGGCCGTGCCGCGGTACCGTCCGGCGCCTCTACCGGTGCCAAGGAAGCGCTGGAACTGCGTGACGGCGACAAGAGCCGTTACCTGGGCAAGGGCGTGCTCAAGGCCGTGGAAAACATCAACACCGAGATCTGCGAAGCGATCATCGGTCTGGATGCCGCCGA
>JACPUY010000011.1 GCA_016192025.1 Pseudogulbenkiania sp.
AGCGCGGGTGGGTAAAAGCTTCCGGCGCGCCATCGGTTAAAGGGGGTCATGATGGACTTCGAATTTTTCCTGGATACCGTCAAGCAGCTGCTGGAAGCGCTGCCGACCACGCTCGGCCTGTTCGCCTGCTCAATCGCCTTGGGCGGGGTGCTGGCGGCCGGTTTGACCTGGATGCGTTTCAGCCGCATCGCGCCGCTGGTGCAGTTCTCGCGGGCCTATGTATTTGTGTTCCGCGGTTCACCGCTGCTGATTCAGCTGTTCCTGGTCTACTACGGTGTGGGCCAATTCCAGGCGGTGCGCGACAGCCTGCTGTGGCCGGTGCTGGCCGACCCGTTCGATTGCGCGGTGATCGGGCTGGCGCTGTGCACCGCCGGCTACACCGCCGAGATCTTTCGTGGTGGCGTGCTGGCGGTGCCGGTGCAGCAATTGGAAGCCGGGCGCGCCATCGGCATGTCCGGGTTCAAACTGTTCCGCCGCATCATCGCGCCGATTGCCCTGCGTCAGGCCTTACCTTCGTACTCGACCGAGATCGTGCTGATGGTGAAATCCACCGCACTGGCGAGCTTGGTGACCGTGTGGGAAATCACCGGCGTGGCGCAGCGCATCATTTCGCACTCGTACCGGACCATGGAGGTGTTCCTGTGCGCCGCGGCGATTTACCTGGTGCTCAATTTCATCATCGTGCGCGTGATCGCCGTGATCGAGTACCGGCTTTCGCCGCACCTGCGTGCCATGCCCAGCGCAGCCTCTCTCCGCCCCCGTATTCTGTGAGTCGACATCATGAAACGTCTTGATACCAACACCCCCGTAGCGCTTTCGGTGAAGAACCTGCACAAGAGCTTTGGCGCCAATGAAGTCCTCAAGGGCATTTCGCTGGACGCGCACGAAGGCGATGTGATCACCATTCTTGGCTCCAGCGGCTCCGGCAAGAGTACCTTCCTGCGCTGTATCAACCTGCTGGAAACGCCGGATTCAGGCGAGATCAGCGTGGCCGGCGAAACCATCACCATGCGCAAGAACCGTCGCGGCCAGCCGGAACCGACCGACCGCCACCAAGTGGACCGCATCCGCTCCGAACTGGGCATGGTGTTTCAAAGCTTCAACCTGTTCTCGCACATGACCATTCTGGACAACCTTCTGGAAGGGCCGGTGCACGTGCAAGGCCGCTCGCGCGCCGAGTGCATTGCAGAAGCCGAAGCGCTGCTGGAAAAAGTGGGCATTGCCGACAAGCGCAACCACTACCCGGCGCACCTGTCCGGCGGCCAGCAGCAACGCGCCGCCATCGCGCGCGCCCTGGCGATGAAGCCGAAGGTGATGCTGTTCGACGAGCCGACCTCGGCGCTGGACCCGGAGCGCGTGGGTGAGGTGCTCAAGGTGATGCGCGCCCTGGCCGAAGAGGGCCGCACCATGCTGGTGGTGACGCACGAAATGGGCTTTGCGCGCAACGTGTCGAACCGGGTGGTGTTCATGCACCAGGGCTTGATCGAGGCGGAAGGCACTCCGGCCGAGCTGTTCCAGCAGGAGAAGTCGGCACGCTTCCGCCAGTTCATCTCGAGCCACGCCGCGCACGCCTGATCAACCCCCTCTCACAGGGTGCCATGCCGCTTCGCGGCCATGGCACCCTCCCCCATTCGGAGTTCCGCATGGCAGCAACACTCTCGCTCGACGCGCATCCCTTCGGCTGGCGCGAACTCGCCCAGGTCGCCGCCGGTGCCCGCCTTGAATTGGGCGAGGACGCCTGGCTTCGCATCCGCAACGCGCGCGCCATCGTCGAGCGCATCGTCGAGCGCGGCGAACGCGCCTACGGCATCACCACCGGGCTGGGCGCCTTGTGCAACGTGGTGCTGGCGCCGGACCAGCTCTCCAAGCTCTCGAGCAACACGCTGCAGAGCCATGCCTGCGGCGTCGGCGAGCCGCTCTCCATCCCGCTGACCCGCGCCGTGCTGGCCGCGCAGCTGCAGAACTACGCCCACGGCCATTCCGGCGTTTCGCCGGCGGTGGTCGAAGGGCTGCTGGCCATGCTCAACCACGGCATCACCCCGGTGGTGCCGGCGGGTGGCTCGGTCGGCTACCTGACCCACATGGCGCACATGGCGCTGCCCCTGATCGGCCTGGGCGAGGCCTGGGTCGACGGGGAACGGCTACCGGGGGCGGCGGCCCTGGCGCGGCGCGGGCTCAAACCGGTCACGCTCGGCGCCAAGGACGGCCTGTCGCTGGTCAACGGCACCCCGTGTATGACCGGCCTGATGGCGATGGCGCTGGCGCGCGCCGAGCGGCTGGCGCAGTGGGCCGACGTCGTCGGCGCGATGAGTTTCGAGGCCCTCAAGGGGCAATGGGCGGCGTTCGACGCCGAGGCGCTGGCCGCCAAGCCGTATCCCGGCGCCCAGCAGGTAGGCGCCAACCTGCGCGGCTTGCTGGCCGGCAGCGCCAATCTGGCCGCGCACCAGGGCATCCGTACCCAGGATGCGCTGAGCATCCGCTCGATGCCGCAGATTCACGGCGCCAGCCGCGACCAGTTTGCCCACATCGGCCGCCAGGTCGACATCGAGCTGGCATCGGCCACCGATAATCCGCAGGTCTTCGGCACGCCGGACGATTACCGGGTGATCTCGCAGGCCAATCCGCACGGCCAGTCGCTGGCGATGGCGGCCGACCTGCTGGCGATCGCGCTGGCGGAACTGGCCGGCGTGGCCGAGCGCCGCATCGACCGGCTGGTCAACCCGCTGGTCAGCGGACTGCCGCCTTTCCTGCTGGAGAACAGCGGGGTCAACTCCGGGCTGATGATCGTGCAGTACGTGGCGGCCTCGCTGGTGGCCGAGAACAAGGTGCTGGCGCATCCGATGGTGGTCGACAACTTCGTCACCTCGGCGCTGCAGGAAGACCACCTGAGCCTGGCCACCCCGGCGGCCTTGAAAGCGCTCAAGGTGCTGGACAACGTGGAAACCGTGCTGGCGATCGAATACCTGGTGGCGGCGCAGGCGCTGCATTTCTTCGACCCGGCGAGCCTGGGCGGCGGCAGCCGTGCGGCTTTGGACGCCTTGCGCGAGCGTATTCCGCCGTATACCGAAGATCGTGTCGTCGCGCCGGATATCGTCACGGCGGTGGGTTTGCTGCACGACCCGGCGCTGCTCAAGCGCATCGAAACCGCCATCGGCATGGCCCTGTGAGCTAGCTTGGGCCACGCCGGGGATCGCTGCACGGCGGACCGGCGTGCCCGCGCTGCGGTGCGTCCCCCACGTTTCTTCTGAAAGCCCTCCATGACCAAGGTGCTGTCCTCCATCGCGGCCATCCTGTTCGGTAATGCGATCCTGATGATGGGCATCGGCCTGTTTGGCACCTTGATCTCGGTGGGCATGGTGCAGGCCGGCTTTGCGCCGTTGATCGTCGGCCTGGTGCAGTCGTCCTACTACGTGGGTTTCATGCTCGGCGCCCTGGGTGCCAGCACCTTGATCGCGCGCATCGGTCATCATCGCGCCTTTGCCGTGTTCGCCGCCGTGTTGTCTTGTACCGCCTTGGGCCATGCGGTGTTCAGCCAGGCGCTGGTCTGGGCGCTGCTGCGTTTGATCGCCGGTTTCTGCATGGTGGGCTTGTTCACCGTGGTGGAAAGCTGGCTGCACGCGGCGGTCAGCAACAAACTGCGCGGACGGGTGTTCTCCTTTTATTTGATTACCGCTTATCTGGCCGCCGGCGCGGGCCAGTTGCTGCTCAATCTGGCCGACCCGGCCAGCTTCAAGCTATACAGCTTGATGGCCTGCTTGTTTGCGCTGTCGCTGCTGCCGGTGACCTTGACCGACCAGCGGGTAGAGCAGGGCGAGACCGGTGTGGTCGGCCCGCCGGCCGGGCTGCGCCTGTCCGCGCTGGTGCAACTGTATCGGCTGGCACCGCTCGGCGTGTGGGGCGGCCTGGCGGCGGGGGTGCTCAACAGCACCTTCTACGCCATGGCCCCGGTATTCATGCGCGGCGTCGGCTATTCGCTGGCTGGCGTGTCCAGCTTCATGGGCGCGGCGATGATAGCGGCGCTGGCGCTGCAATGGCCGATCGGGCGGCTGTCGGACCGCCTCGACCGGCGCCGGGTGCTGTTCGGCGTGGCCTTGATCGGGGCGGCCAGTTGCGCCGTGATTGGCGGGTACCGCGACGGCGCCTGGCTGGAGCCGTTGGTGTACCTGTACGTGAGCCTGTCCTTCACCGTGTATGGGCTGGTGATTTCGCACGTGAACGACCTTGTGGCGCACGATCAGCGCATCGCGGTCAGCGCAGGCTTGTTACTGCTGTTTTCGATCGGCGGGGCGTTGGGGCCGACTATCGCCTCCCTGGTGATGACCTCGCTGGGGCCGGTGGGCTATTTCGTGTTCATCGGTGCGGTGATGGGGGGGATGGCGTTGCTGGCGCTGCGGGTGGTGGTGTGGGACAAGCGGCCAGTGACGCTAGGACAGTCATCCGGCTGAAGGGTTTTTCAGCGCGAGTTGAGGGTGTTTGGGTGTCGGCGCTTTTGTTCTCGCTTGCCCACGCGGCAGCGTACCCGGCTCGCCATGGTGTTCCCGCATGTCAACCGGTGGGCGCACACGACGGTGCCGGGAGCGCCTTGCCGCCCCCATGCCACGCTATCGGCCGGCGGGTCGATACCGTCGATGAGCGGAGCCAGGATGGGGTGTCGGCACCAGGCCACGCACCATGCCAATGAAATAAGGCGACTACAGCGCCAGTGGAGTACCATTCGAGTCAGTCCACTGCTGCGGAATCGCCCATGTCCCTTACCCTGCCCGCCGGAGCCACCCTGAGCCACGCCACCCCTGGCGTGACGCTGCTCACCCTCGCCCACGAACGCTTCAGCGCCCGGCTCTCGTTGCTGGGTGGCCAGCTGCTCGACTACACCCGCCACGGCGAGCCGCCGCTGCTGTACCTGTCGCCCCGCGCCGTGCTCCAGCCCGGTCAGGCGACCCGCGGCGGTATCCCGCTGTGCTGGCCATGGTTCGGCGCGCACCCCGACGACGAGGCGGCGCCAGCCCATGGCGTGGCGCGCCAGCAGTCCTGGACGCTGCAGGCCGTGACGCGCGACGACAGCGGTTTCCGGCTCCGTCTGGCCGGCCCGCGCCACGGCGCGCTGGAGGCCAGTCTCGAACTCCGGCTGGACGACGCGGTCGAGGTCGCGCTGACCACCCGCAACATCGGCCCCGCCCCGGCGCCGCTGTCGGCCGCCCTGCACACCTATCTGGCGGTGGGTGAGATCGACGGCGTCACACTGGACGGCCTCGCCGGCGCGCCTTACGACGACAAGCTGCTGGGGCAGGCGGCGCACTTCGCCCCCGAGCCGCTGCGCTTCGACCGCGAGATCGACCGCATCGCCTACCACGACGGCGCGCTCACCCTGCACGACCCGGCCTGGCAACGGAGCATCACCATCAGCGCCGACGGCTCCGCCAGCAGCGTGGTGTGGAACCCGTGGAGCGCCAAGTCGGCGCGGCTGGCCGACTTGCCGGACGACGGCTACCGCCACTTCGTCTGCGTCGAGACCGCCAACGCCGGCCAGGATGCGCGCCTGCTGGCGCCGGGCGCCAGCCACACCCTGAGCACCCGCCTGAGCGTGCGGCCGGCCACCTGACGGCGCGGCAGGATATAATGGGACGGAAGCCGCCATATCGGCGCGGCACGCCGAGCCAGACCGCGAGACCCATGACGACGCCCCAGAAAATTTACCGCTTCCTGCCCCTCACCTTCGCCAACGGCAACCGCATCAGCCGTTTCGCCAAGGCCTGCCCGCACTGCCACGGCATGGTCACGGCGCGCGACATGGAAGGCATCGCCCGGCTGCTGCACGACAAGATCGTGCTGGCAGCCGAGGCGCAGTGCCCCGAGTGCGGCAAGCGCTTCCCGGTCACCTGCGTGATCAGCGACGACAAGCGCGTGCACCGCGTGCGCATGCCGCTGTGGCTGTTCCGCATCTGGCTGAAACTGGCGCTGCGCAACCTGCCCGAGCCACAGTTGCAGGAAGACTGGTCGGTGCAGGAAGAAGAAGCGCCCAAGGCCGGTATCCCGCTGGCCGACAACGCCCAAGTCACCCGTTCCGGCGAAGTGCTCGGCCAGTTCGACGGCACGCCGATCAGCGCCTGGCTGGACATCGACGGCCGCCACTTCGTGTTCGAGCGCGCCCTGCCCCCGGCCGGCCAGCTGTGCCTGAACGACAGCGAACTGCTGTTCGAGGGCAAGCTGGTGTACCGGCTGGCCTGAGGCCGTGGACCGCCCGGCCGTGCCGGGCCGCCGCCACAGCACTCAGCCGCGGTAGTCACCCCACACCGTCTGGATCGCCGCCACCGCCGCCAGTGCCGCCGTCTCGGTGCGCAGGATGCGCGGGCCGAGCCTGAGCGGGGTCCAGCCGGCCTCGATCGCCGCGCCCTCCTCGCGCGCCGACAGCCCGCCTTCCGGCCCGGCCATCAGCCAGGCCGAGGCCGGCGCCGCGGCGATGTCGGCCAGCCGCTGCGTGCCCAAGGGCGACAGCACCAGCCGCGCGTCGGCAGCCGGCAGCTGGCGCAGCCATTCGGCCAGCGTCAGGATCGGCCGCACCTCGGGCACGCTGTTGCGGCCGCACTGTTCGCAGGCCGACACCACGATCTCCTGCCAGCGCGCCACGCGCTTGTCGGCGCGCTCGCCCGACAGCCGCACCACAGAGCGCTCGGCCGTGAGCGGCTGGAACACGCTGACCCCCATTTCCACGCCCTTCTGCAGCGTGAACTCCATCTTGTCGCCGCCCGAGATGGCCTGCGCCAGCCCGAGCCACACCGGCGACTCGCGCGAGACGTCGGCGAAGTCACCCAGCACGCACTCGACGTCGCGCTTGGCCACGCGGGTGAGCGTGGCGGGATACTCCCCGCCGCGGCCGTTGAACAGCGTGATGGCGTCGCCCGCGTCGAGGCGCAGCACTTGCACGTGGCGCAGCCCGCTGTCGGGTAGCGAACGGGTCATACCGGGGACGAGTTCCCCGTCGATAAAAAACCGTGGCATTGTCTTGAAAGTCCTTGGCGATACCGGTATTTTGCTTTGTTTGCTGCGCTTGCAACAAACCCCTCTTTCCGTCGCCGGCCTTACCCGGCAGGCGACGCATGGCCAGGCCAGACAAGAACTCAGCTCATCGAAGGAGAAACGGATGCAGGTGGTTGACCAGGTGATACGGGTCCTGCGCGAAGTCGCCCAGACGGAAGTGATGCCGCGCTTCCTGCAGGTGGGCTCCAGCCGCAAGGACGACGGCACGCTGTTTACCGAGGCTGATCTTGCCTGCCAGCAGGCGCTTGCCCGGCTGCTGCCGACCATTCTGCCGCATCCGGTGCTGGGCGAGGAAATGGAACACGCCGAACAGGACACGCTGTGGCAGGCCAACCGCGCCGGCCTGTGGGTGGTCGACCCGATCGACGGCACCACCAACTTCCTCAACGGCCTGCCGTATTTCGCCATCTCGGTGGCGCTGATGGTCGACGGCAAGAGCGAGCTCGGGGTGATCTACAACCCGGTGTCCGACGAGATGTTCTACGCCCGCCGCGGCCAGGGCGCCTTCATGAACGGCATTGCGCTGCCGCTGAAGAAGGTCCCCAACTGCATGGGCGACGCCATCGCCGGCGTCGAGGTGAAATACCTGCGCTCGGGCAAGCTGGCGGCGCGCCTGAATAGCCTGGCTCCGTGCGGCAGCCAGCGCAATATGGGTTCCTCGACGCTGGACTGGTGCTTCCTCGCCGCCGGCCGCTACGACCTCTACCTGCACGGCGGCCAGCGGCTGTGGGACTACGCCGCCGGCGTGGTGATCCTCGAGGAAGCCGGCGGCCAGGCCGCCACGCTGAACACCGACGACTACTGGGCGGACCAGCCGTGGAGCCGCTCCGCCATCGCCGCGCTCGACGCCGGCCTGTTCACGCAGTGGCTGCGCTGGGTGCGCGCCAACCAGTAAAGCCTATCCCATTAGGCGGCTGCGCCTTCGCATCTTGAGCGTCGGCGGTGCTCGGAATCCTCATGTACTCCATGTACATTCCGGTTCCTGTGCTCCGGCGACACTCAACCTGCCTCGGCTCGCTCGCCTACTTGGATAGGCTCTCTGCCCATCTCGCACAAAAGTAAAAAAGGTTGGCCGAAGCCAACCTTTTTTCACGTCCAGCACACCTGATTATGCCGGCCGCACGTTGCGCGCGCGCAGGAAATCCGCCAGCCCGGCACCGGAATACAGTGCCAGCCCCGCCCAGATGAAGCCGAAGCCGATCAGGCGCCCGGTGCCGAACGGCTCGTTGAACAGCCACGCCCCGAGCAGCAGCTGCATGATCGGACTGGTGTACTGGATCACCCCCACCGTGGCCAGCTTGAGGCGGCGCGCGCCGGCGGCGAACAGCAACAGCGGGATGGCCGTCACCACGCCGGCCCCGGCCAGCAGCGCGTCGTGCAGGCCATCAGCATGGCCGAACACGCCCTGCCCCTGCCACTCGAACCACAGCAGCGCGCCCAGTGCCAGCGGCAGCATCAGGAAGGTTTCCAGCGCCAGCCCCGGCAGCGAGGCCAGTGGCGCCTGCTTGCGCAACAGGCCATAGCCGCCGAACGACAGCCCCAGCCCCAGCGCCACCCACGGCGGCGTGCCGGCCAGCACGGTCAGCCACAGCACCCCCAGCCCTGCCAGCCCCACCGCCGCCTTTTGCGGTGGCGCCAGCCGCTCGCCGAGGAACAGCCGCCCCAGCAGCACGTTGACCAGCGGATTGATGAAGTAGCCCAGGCTGGCGTCCAGCACCCGGTCGGCGTTCACCGCCCAGATGTAGATCAGCCAGTTGGTCGACAGCAAGGCCGACGACAGCGCGAACACGCCCAGTTTTTTCGGTTCGCGGACGAAGTCGGCCAGCCAGCCCCATTGCTGGCGCACCAGCAAGAGCGCCGCCACGAACAGCGCCGACCAGGCGATGCGATGGCACAGTATCTGCAGGGCCGGCACGTCGTGCAGCGGCTTCCAGTACAAGGGGAACAGCCCCCAGATGAAGAAGGCGCCGAACACGAGCACTACGCCGCGCCCGGTTTCTCGGGATGAAGACATGGGAAATCTCGATGTGGGAGGGTAATCGGCGCAGCACGCCGTTTTTATCTGACTAGCCTAACGCCCGCCTGCCGCGCCTTCAATCGGCACCGGCTGACAAGACTGTTCAGGCTGACGAACAATCGTCACCCGCGTTAGCAGTTGCTGCACTGGCACAGACGCAACGTGCCCTGCACAGATCCGTCAATCACTTTGACGTTTACGTTAACGTAACCTATAGTTGACTGAAACTATCAAGCCGCTGTCTTGCACTAAAACATATAGAAAGAAGACCTGCCCACAAGGCGGGTTACCACTGACGCCACAAGCGAGCACTGGAGGAGAAGCCCATGTCGATCCGGCATGTCGATCTGGAAGAAAAGTACACCGCGCCCACCGGGCAGGTATTCATGACCGGCATTCAGGCGCTGGTGCGCCTGCCGATGCTGCAACAGGAACGCGACCGCGCCGCCGGGCTGAATACCGCCGGCTACGTCACCGGCTACCGCGGCTCGCCGCTGGGCAACGTCGACCTGTCGATGCAGAAGGCCGAACAGCACCTCCAGGAACACCACGTGGTGTTCCACCCCGGCATCAACGAGGACCTGGCCGCCACCGCCGTGTGGGGCACGCAGCAGGTCAACCTGTTCGACGGCGCCCAGTACGACGGCGTGTACGCCATGTGGTACGGCAAGGGTCCGGGCGTCGATCGCTCCGGCGACGTCATCAAGCACGGCAACGTGGCCGGCACCAGCAAGTTCGGCGGAGTGCTGCTGGTGGCGGGCGACGACCACGCCGCCAAGTCGTCCACCTTCCCGCACCAGTCCGACCACATCCTCGCCGCCAGCATGATCCCGGTGCTCAACCCGTCCGGGGTGCAGGAGGTGCTCGACTTCGGCCTGCACGGCTGGGCGATGAGCCGCTACTCCGGCTGCTGGGTGTCGATCAAGGCCATCACCGACACGGTGGAGAGCGCCGCCATCGTCGACGTCTCGCCGGAACGCGTCAACGTGGTCATCCCGGACGACTTCCCGCTGCCGCCGGACGGCCTCAACATCCGCTGGCCGGACACCCCGTTGGCACAGGAAAAGCGCGTGCTGCACCACCGCCTGTACGCGGCGCTGGCCTACGCCCGCGCCAACCACCTGAACCACATCGTGCTCGATTCGCCCAACCCGCGCCTGGGCATCATCACCACCGGCAAGAGCTACCTCGACGTGATGCAGGCGCTCGACGACCTCGGCATCGACGAGGCACTGGCGGCGGAAATCGGCCTGCGGATCTTCAAGGTCGGCATGACCTGGCCGCTCGAGCCGGAAGGCGTGCGCCACTTCGCCGAGGGGCTGGACGAGATCCTGGTGGTAGAGGAAAAACGCCAGATCATCGAGTACCAATTGAAAGAGCAGCTGTACAACTGGCGCGACGACGTGCGCCCGCGCGTGGTCGGCAAGTTCGCCGAGAAGGCCGAATCGGCGCCGCCGCACGGCGACTGGCTGCTGCCGGCGGCCGGCGAGCTGACCCCGGCGATGATCGCCCGCGCCATCGCCAGCCGCCTGGCGCTGATCTTCGACAGCCCGGTGATCCACGACCGGCTGAAGTTCTACGACGACAAGGAAGCGCAGCTGGTCCAGCCGCGCGAGGCGATCCCGCGCGTGCCGCACTACTGCTCGGGCTGCCCGCACAACACCAGCACCAAGGTACCGGACGGCAGCCGCGCGCTGGCCGGCATCGGCTGCCACTACATGGCGACCTGGATCGAGCCGCACACCCAGACCTTCAGCCAGATGGGCGGCGAAGGCGTGGCCTGGCTCGGCCAGGCACCGTTCACCAGCACCCGGCACGTGTTCGCCAACCTCGGCGACGGCACCTACTACCACTCCGGCCTGCTGGCGATCCGCGCCGCGATCGCCGCCAACGTCAACATCACCTACAAGATCCTCTACAACGACGCGGTGGCGATGACCGGCGGCCAGCACGTCGACGGTCCGCTCGACGTGCCGATGATCACGCGCCAGCTGGCGGCCGAAGGCGTCAAGCGCATCGTCATCACCAGCGACGAGCCGGAGAAGTATCACGGCACCAAAGGATTGGCCGAAGGCGTCGAGGTGTTCCACCGCCGCGAGATCGACCGCCTGCAGCGCGAACTGCGCGAGACCGCCGGCACCACCATCCTGATCCACGACCAGACCTGCGCCGCCGAGAAGCGCCGCCGCCGCAAGCGCGGCGAGTACCCTGACCCGGCCAAGCGGGTGTTCATCAACGAGCGCGTGTGCGAGGGCTGCGGCGACTGCAGCGTGAAGTCCGGCTGCCTGTCGGTGATGCCGGTGGAAACGCCGCTGGGGCGCAAGCGCAAGATCGACCAGAGTAGCTGCAACAAGGACTACTCCTGTCTGGAAGGCTTCTGCCCGAGCTTCGTCACCGTCGAAGGCGGCAAGCTGCACAAGCCGGCGGCGGCAGCGGCCAACCTGGGCAGCCTGCCGCCCTTGCCGGCACCGTTGGTGCCGTCGGCGCACGAACCGTTCGGCATCATGGTCACCGGCGTCGGCGGTACCGGCGTGGTGACCATCGGCCAGGTGCTGGGCATGGCCGCCTACCTCGACGGCAAGGGCGTCACCGTGCTCGACATGGCCGGCCTGGCGCAGAAAGGCGGCTCGGTGTGGTCGCACGTGCGCATCGCCGACCATCAGTCGCAGCTGCACGCAGTGCGCATCGCCGCCGGCGACGCCAACCTCATCCTCGGCTGCGACCTGGTGGTCACCGCCGCCGAAGAGGCGCTGGCCAAGATGCGCGAGGGCTTCAGCCACGCCATCATCAACAGCTTCGAATCGCCGACCAGCGCCTTCCTGAAGAATCCGGACCAGCGCTTCCCGGCACGCAGCATGAAGGACGCCATCATCGAGTCGGTCGGCGCCGGCCATTACTCCGAGGTCAACGCCACCCGTCTGGCCACCTCCCTGCTCGGCGACGCCATCGCCAGCAATATGTTCATGCTCGGCTACGCCTGGCAGAAGGGGCTGGTGCCGGTGAGCGAAGAGGCGATCATGGAAGCGATCCGCCTCAACGGCGCCGCGGTGAATTTCAACCAGCAGGCGTTCTTCTGGGGCCGCCACGCCGCGCACGATCTGGCGCGCGTCGAGGCGCTGGTCACCCCCAACGCCGTAGTGCAGTTCGTTCCACGTGAAACGCCGGACGCCGTGCTGCACCACCGCGCCAAGCTGCTCACCGCCTACCAGAACGCCCGCCTGGCCGAGCGCTACAAGGCGCTGGTGCAGCGGGTGAAGGCCGCCGAGGACGGCGTCAAGCCGGGCAGCCACGCGCTGACGCTGGCGGTGGCCCGGAGCTACTACCACGTGCTGGCCTACAAGGACGAGTACGAGGTGGCACGGCTCTACACCGACGGCGAATTCCTGCGCGCGCTGGACGGCACCTTCGAGGGCGACTACACGCTGCACATCCAGCTCGGCGCGAGCTGGATGACCGGCGGCAAGGAGAAGAAGGTCAGCTTCGGGTCGTGGATGCTGCCGGCGATGAAGGTGCTGGCTCGGCTGCGCTTCCTGCGCGGCACGCCGCTGGACGTCTTCGGCTGGCAGGCCGACCGCAAGCTGGAACGCCAGCTGATCGGCGAGTACGAAACCTTGGTCGACACCCTGCTCAAGGGGCTGAAGGCCGACAACCTGGCCACCGCGGTGGAACTGGCCAAGCTGGCTGAGGGCGTGCGCGGCTTCGGTCCGATTAAGAGCCGCGGCTACGCCCTGGCGCAGCAGAAACAGCAAGACCTGCTCGCCGCCTTTGCCGGCAAGGCGGCACGGGTCATCAAGGTGGTGGCCGCCTGAGTCAAAGAGTACTTCGAGGAGAGTTGGGCGCGGACCGGTTCCGCGCCTTTTTTTCGTCCCGCCGTGGGGACGCCGTGCACCAGCCCGGCGCCTCTGGCGGACCGAATCAGGACAGCATCAGGCTCAGCCGGCGCGCCTGCTCCAGCGCCTCGTCGCCCTGGCTGCACTCGTCCTCCCACACCCAGACCCCGTGCACCCGGTCCAGCGTCTCCACCAGCCAGATGCGCCCGCCGCTGCCCAGCGCCACCAGACGGGCCCGGGCAGGACGGCAATAATTGAACATCACCAGGTCGCTGGTGGTGCCGCCGGCGGCAGCCGGTTTGACCTTGGACTTGAACATGCGGGCTCCGGTAAAGTAACGGTATGACTGTATACAATGCAAACCCCGTGCCAGTTCCCCACGTCTTTTGACAGTCGTGGTAGCAGCACCTAGCATGAATCCACACTCCCCGAAATCACGACAAGAACGGCCCGTCCCCCACCCGGCAGCCGTCCGCCAAGAAGGAACCCAGCATGCATATCCGTGACGCGCGCCTCGCCGACCTGCCGCAGATCCTCGCCATCTACAACGACATCATCGCGACCTCGACGGCGGTGTACTGCGACCTGCCGAGCACGCTGGAAGAGCGTCAGGCCTGGTTCGAGGGACGGCGTGCGCTGGGCTACCCGGTGCTGGTGGCGGAATACGGCAACGAGGTGGTCGGCTTTGCCAGTTTCGGCGACTTTCGCGCCTTTCCCGGCTTCCGCTACACCGTGGAACACAGCGTGCACATCCACCGCGAGCACCGCGGCCGCGGCATCGGCGAGCACCTGCTGCTGGCGCTGTTCCCGCGCGCCGTGGCGCTCAACAAGCACGTGATAGTGGGCGGCGTCGACGCCGCCAACGAGGGCTCGGTCCGTTTCCATGAGCGGCTCGGCTTCACCCAGGTCGGCCACATGCCGCAGGTCGGCTACAAGTTTGGCCGCTGGCTCGACCTGGTGTTCCTGCAGCGCTACCTCGACGCCCCGGACAGCCCGCGCGACTGAGACTGCCGTTGCATAGAAAAACCGGCCAGAGGCCGGTTTCGTTTATCGCACCACAGCTTAGTTCAACAGCAGCGCCTGACGCCGTTTGAGCAGCGGCGGCAGCACCAGGATGGCCACCGTAGCCAGCAGGATGATCAGCGAGATCGGATGGGTCAGGAACACCGTCAGATCGCCCTGGCTGATCGACATGGCACGGCGGAAGTGCTTTTCTGCCATCGGCCCGACGATCAGCCCGACCACCAGCGGCACCACCGGG
>JACPUY010000012.1 GCA_016192025.1 Pseudogulbenkiania sp.
TCGCTGGACGAATCGCTGCTGACCGGCGAATCGGTGCCGGTGCGCAAGCTGGCCGGCCTCGCCGGCGATGCCAAAGCCGGCGCGGCCGGCGCTGGGGAAGCCCCCTTCGCCTACGCCGGCTCGCTGGTGGTGCAGGGGCAGGGGGTGATGCGGGTCAGCACCACCGGCGGACGGACCGAACTGGGCAAGATCGGCAAGATGCTGGGGACGATCGAGCAACCCATCTCCCCGCTGCAGCAGGAAACGCGGGAGGTGGTCCGGCGTCTGGCCGCGTTCGGTCTGGCGCTCTGCCTGGCGGTGCTGGTGCTGTATGGGCTCACCCGCGGCAACTGGCTCAACGGCCTGTTGGCCGGCATCACGCTGGCGATGGGCATCCTGCCGCAGGAATTCCCGGTGATCCTGACCGTGTTCATGGCGCTCGGCGCCCGGCGCATCGCCCAGGAGTGCGTGCTGACCCGGCGCCTCAACGCCATCGAAACGCTGGGCCAGACCAGCGTGCTGTGCGTGGACAAGACCGGCACATTGACCCACAACCGCATGGCGGTGCGCCATCTCTACATCGACGGCCTGATGCTGGACGTCGACGACACGCTGACGACGCTGGACGAGCCTTACCACGAACTGCTCGAGTACCTGATCCTGGCCAGCGAAATCGACCCGTTCGACCCGATGGAGCGGGCCTTCCATCGGCTCGGCAACAGCTGTCTCGCCGGCACCGAGCATTTACGTCCCGACTGGGCGCTGACCCAGGAATATGAACTGACGCCACAGCTGCAAGCGATGAGCCACGGCTGGACCGCGCCGGACCGCGACTATTACCCGGTAGCGAGCAAGGGCGCGCCGGAGGCGGTGTTCGACCTGTGCCATCTGCCGGAGGAGCGATGCGTGCAACTATTGCACGAGGTCGAAACGTTGGCTGAACAAGGTCTGCGCGTGCTGGCCGTGGCCAAGGCCCGCCATGACGGGGCCGAGTGGCCGCCGCAGCAGCACGATTTCGAATTCGAGTTTCTCGGCCTGGTCGGGCTGGCCGATCCGGTGCGGGCCGAGGTGCCCGATGCGATTGCGCAATGCCGGCAGGCCGGAGTGCGGCTGGTGATGATTACCGGCGACTATCCCGCCACGGCGCGGGCGGTGGCCCGTCAGGCCGGTATCGACGACGGCATGGTGGTCAGCGGCGAGCTGATCGAGCGTCTGGATGAAGAGGAATTGAGGCGCATGGCGCGGCAGGCCAGCGTGTTCGCCCGTGTGCGTCCGCACCAGAAGCTGCGTCTGGTCGAGGCACTGAAGGCCAACGGCGAGGTGGTGGCGATGACCGGCGACGGCGTCAACGATGCCCCGGCGCTGCGGGCGGCGCATATCGGCATCGCCATGGGGCGGCGCGGCACCCAGGTGGCGCACGAGGCGGCGGCGCTGATCCTGCTCGACGACAACTTCACCGCCATCGTCGCCGCGATGCGGCAGGGGAGGCGCATCTACGACAATCTGGTGAAGGCGGTCACCTACGTGATAGCGGTGCATATCCCGATGATCGGCCTGACCATCGTGCCGCTGCTGGTCGGCTGGCCGCTGCTGCTGGCGCCGGCGCACGTGGTGTTCCTGGAGCTGGTGATCGACCCGGTCGGCTCCATCGTGTTCGAGAACGAAGCCGCCCATCCCGAGGTGATGCGGAGGCCACCGCGCTCGGTGGGAGAAGCGTTGTTTTCGCGTCGCATGCTGGTGCGCAGTCTGTGGCAGGGGGGCGTTCTGCTTGCCGGCGTGCTGGTGTTGTATGCGGCAGCCTTGCAACTGGGCGTGGTGGCGGATACGGCGCGCAGCATGGCGTTCCTGGCCTTGGTCATGGGCAATCTGGCGCTGATCTTCCGCAACCGCGATCATGGCGCCCGGCAGCCGACGACCAACCGGGCGCTGTGGTGGGTGGTGGGCGTTACGTTGCTGATGCTGTTGCTGGTGACCCAGCTGGCACCGTTGGCGGCGCTGTTCCGCTTCGGCGCGGTGACGGCGTGGCAGTACGTCGATTGCCTGCTGATGGCCGCGGTCATCTATGCGCTTGCCGGGCTGGGGGGAGGGCGGCGCGGGCCGCTGGGGGAGACGCTGCGGGCCAAGGGCTAGCGCTGGGAACAACAAGGCCCGGCCGATCAGTGATCGGCCGGGCCTTGCCGGAGGGCGATGCGAACCGGGATTTACTCTTCCGGCACGTTCATCGAGTTGATGTTGAAACCGCCGTCCACATAGGTAATTTCCCCGGTGATGCCGGAGGCCAGATCGGACAGCAGGAAGGCGGCGGTGTTGCCGACTTCTTCGGTGGTCACGTTGCGGCGCAGGCAGGACTGGTTGGCGGCAATGCTCAACAGCTTGGAGAAGCCGGAAATGCCGGCGGCGGCGAGGGTCTTGATCGGGCCGGCGGAAATGCCGTTGACGCGGGTGCCTTCCTTGCCCACGCTGGCGGCCATGAAGCGCACCGAGGCCTCCAGGCTGGCTTTGGCCAGACCCATCACGTTGTAGTGCGGGATGGCGCGCACGGCTCCGAGGTAGGACAGCGTCAACAGGGCACCGTGGCGGCCCTTCATCATCGGGCGGGCGGCCTTGGCCAGCGCCGGGAAGCTGTAGGCCGACACGTCATGGGCGATCTGGAACGCTTCGCGGCTGAGGGCGTCGAGGAAGTCGCCTTCGAGCGATTCGCGCGGGGCGAAGGCGATGGCGTGCACCAGGCCGTCCAGGCCGTCCCAGTCCTTGCCCAGATCGACGAACAGTTGCTCGATGTCGGCATCGTTCTGCACATCGCAGCGGTATACCAGCTTGCTGCCGAAGTCGGCGGCCATTTCCCGCACACGGTCTTCCAATTTGTCCACCACATAGGTGAACGCCAGTTCCGCGCCTTCGCGATGACAGGCCTGGGCAATGCCGTAGGCGATGGAACGGTTGGAAATCATGCCGGTAATCAGAATCTTTTTGCCTTGCAGGAAGCCCATCTTGAGTCCTTCACGGTGTAAACAGGGCAGCATTATAACCAAGGCTGGGCCCTACCCGACAGTCGGACGGTGCGGCGAGGCGTATTTTTTTGGTTTTCAAGCGCCGTGGCGTAGGGTAAAACTGCGACAGCATGCCGTCATCGTGCCGGGGAACCGTGGTGCGTGATGACGGTTCAGAGCATTCTCGGGGGTGGCCCGGCCGGGAGAACAAGAAGGTGACATGCGTATTTTGCTGCTGATAGGGGTACTGTGGGTGCTGCGGGTCAGGCTGGCCGCAGCTACGCCGGCGCTGGCGCTGGGTTACGTGCCCAAGTATCCGGCGAACTTCGCCCATTTCGACTACGTCAACCCGGCGGCGCCCAAGGGCGGGCGGCTGGTGTTGCCGGCGCAGGGCAGCTTCGACACGCTCAACCCGTTCACGCTGAAGGGGGACAAGGAGGCCGGCGTGGCGGCGCTGCTGGTGGAGACGCTGATGACCCAGGGCGAGGAGGAGCCGTTCACGGTGTATGGCCTGCTGGCCGACGACATCCGGCTGGCCGACGACGGCCTGTCGGTCACCTTCCACCTCAATCCGCGCGCGCGTTTCTCCAACGGCGACAAGGTGACCGCCGACGACGTCAAGTTCTCGTTCGACACGCTGACGCGCGACCCGACCGCGTCTCCGTCCTACCGCTTCTACTGGGCCGACGTGGCGCGGGCGGTGGTACTCGATCCGGCCAAGGTGCGCTTCGATTTCAAACGCCGCAACGCCGAATTGCACCTGATCGTCGCCCAGTTGCCGGTGTTCTCGCGCAAGTGGCTGCCGCCCGGCACGGCACTGGGCGCGCGCGTGCAGTCGCCTCCGATCGGCTCCGGTCCGTACCTGCTCGAGCGCTACGATCAGGGCAAGTTTTCCCGCTTCCGCCGCAACCCGGCCTACTGGGCGGCCAACGAGCCGGTGCGGCGCGGCATGTACAACTTCGACACCATCATCTACCGCTACTACAAGGACGAGACGGCACGGCTGGAGGCGTTCAAGGCCGGCGAGTTCGACCTGTCGGTCGAGAACGTCGCCAAGCAGTGGGCGCGCGGCTACCAGGGCGGCAAGTTCGAGGACGGCCGCATCGTCAAGAAGACGCTGCCGCACGGCAGTTCGGCCGGCATGCAGGGCTTCGTGTTCAACCTGAGGAAGCCGCTGTTCCGCGACAAGCGCGTGCGCGAGGCGCTGGCGCTGGCGTTCGACTTCGAATGGACCAACCGCCAGCTGTTCTACGGCCAGTACCAACGCAGCGACAGCTACTTCACCAACAGCGAACTGGCCGCCAAGGGCCTGCCCGGGCCGGACGAGCTGGCGCTGTTGAATCCCTTGCGCAGCCGACTCGACCCTGAGGTGTTCGGTCCGGCGATCGAGCCGCCCAAGGTCGGCGGCCGCTACGGCGTGCGCACCAACCTGCGCCGCGCGCGCGAGCTGCTCTACCAGGCCGGCTGGCGTTACGAGGGCGGGCGGCTGGTGGACAAGCAGGGCCAGCCGTTCGAGTTCGAGTTCCTGTCCTACTCGCGCAGCTACGAGCGCATCGTCGCCTCGTGGCAGAAGCATCTGGCCAAGCTCGGCATCACGCTGACAGTGCGCGTGGTCGACCCGGCCATCTACCAGCGGCGTCTGAACGACTTCGACTACGACACCACCGTGGTGGTGTACGGCGCCAGCCAGAGCCCGGGCAACGAGCAGCTGGGTTTGCACAGCAGCGAGGCGGCGCGCACGCCCGGCTCGAGCAACTGGGCCGGGCTGGCCGACCCGGCGGTCGACGTGCTGTTGCAGAACTTCCTGCAATTCAACAGCCGGCGCGACCTGATCGCCGCCAGCCGGGCGCTCGACCGCGTGCTGCGCGCCGGCCGCTACGTGGTGCCGAACTGGCACATCCCCTATCACCGGACCGCGTGGTGGAACCGCTTCGGCCAGCCTTCTCGGTTGCCGCGCTATTACGACGCCACCAGCTGGGCGATAGAGACCTGGTGGGCCAAACCGCAGGAGAAACGCTGATGTGGCATTACATCCTCAAGCGGCTGCTGCTGATGATTCCGACGCTGGTGGGCATCCTCGCCATCACCTTCGCCATCATCCAGTTCGTGCCGGGTGGGCCGGTCGAGCAGATGGTGCAGCAGCTGACGCACGCCGGCGTCGCCGGCGAGGCGGCGCAGGGTGGCGGCAACAGTCCATTCAAGGGCCGCGCCGGCTTGAGCCCGGAAGAAATCGCCGCGCTCAAGGCGCAGTACGGCTTCGACAAGCCGGCGCTGACGCGCTTCGGCGACATGCTGGTGAAGTTCGCCCGCTTTGACCTGGGCGAGAGCTTCTTCCATCACGAGTCGGTGTGGGGGCTGATCGTGTCCAAGCTGCCGGTGTCGATGAGTATCGGGCTGTGGAGCTTCTTCATCACCTACCTGGTGTGCATCCCGCTCGGCGTCAGCAAGGCGGTGCGCGACGGCTCGCCGTTCGATTTGTTCACCAGCACGGTGATCCTGGTCGGCTACGCCATTCCCGGTTTCGTGCTGGGGGTGGCGCTGCTGGTGCTGTTCGGCGGCGGCAGCTTCTGGCAGCTGTTCCCGCTGCGCGGGCTGGTCAGCGAGAACTGGGCCGATCTCGGCCCACTCGACCAGGTGCTCGACTACCTGTGGCACATCACGCTGCCGGTGACCGCCTCGGTGGTGGGTAACCTGGCGGTGATGACCATCCTGACCAAGAACGTGTTCCTCGAGGAAATCCGCCGCCAGTATGTCTACACCGCGCGCGCCAAGGGGCTTTCCGAGCGGAGCATCCTGTACAAGCACGTGTTCCGCAACGCGCTGATCCCGCTGATCACCGGGTTCCCGGCGGCGTTCGTCGGCGCCTTCTTCAGCGGCAGCCTGCTGATCGAGACGCTGTTCTCGCTCGACGGGCTGGGACTGCTGTCGTACGAGTCGGTGATCCGCCGCGACTACCCGGTGGTGATGGGCTCGCTGTACGTGTTCACGCTGATGGGGCTGGTGGCCAAGCTGCTGTCCGACCTGTCCTACGTGCTGGTCGACCCGCGCGTCAGCTTCGAGGAGGGCGGGCAATGAGTCTGACTCCGGGCCAGCGCGCCTGGCGCCGCTTCAAGGCCAGCCGCCGCGGCTATCTCAGCCTGTGGCTGTTCTCCATCCTGTTCGCACTGTCGCTGGGAGCCGAACTGCTGTCCAACGACCGGCCGCTCTTGGTGCGCTACCAGGGCGAGTTCTACTATCCGGTGCTGTTCGAGTACAACGAAACGGTGTTCGGCGGCGATTTCGACACGCCCGCCGACTACCTCGATCCCTACATCCGCGACCGGCTCTCCGCCAACGGCAATTTCGCGCTGTTCGCGCCCAACCCCTACAGCTACAACACTCTCAACTACTTCGCCGAGTCACCCAACCCGGCGGCGCCGTCGGCAGCCAACCTGCTCGGCACCGACGACCGCGGGCGCGACGTGCTGGCGCGGCTGATCTACGGCTTCAGGCTGTCGGTGCTGTTCGCGCTGGCGCTGACCGCGGTCGGCACGCTGGCCGGCATTCTGCTGGGCGGGCTGCAGGGCTACTTCGGTGGCCGGCTCGACCTCACGCTACAGCGCGTGATCGAGATCTGGGGCAGCCTGCCCGAGCTCTACCTGCTGATCATCCTGTCGTCGTTCTTCAACCCCAGCCTGACGCTGCTGTTGGTGTTGCTGGCGCTGTTCGGCTGGATGGGGCTGGCCGACTACGTGCGCGCCGAGTTCCTGAAAAACCGCCAGATGGACTACGTGCTGGCGGCGCGCTCGCTCGGGCTCGCCAACGGCCAGATCATGTGGCGCCACGTGCTGCCTAACAGCCTGACGCCGGTGCTGTCCTTCCTGCCGTTTCGCGTCAGCGGCTCGATCCTGGCGCTGACCAGCCTCGACTTCCTCGGCCTGGGTGTGCCGGCCAGCACGCCGAGCCTGGGCGAGATGCTGGCGCAGGGCAAGGACAACCTCGACGCCTGGTGGATCGCGCTGTCCACCTTCACCGTGCTCACCGTGACGCTGCTGTTGCTGATCTTCATCGGCGAAGGCCTGCGCGCGGCACTCGATACACGCAAGGGCTGACATGGACCAACTGCTGTCGGTAGAAAACCCGTCCGCCCGCTTCGGCCACGCCGACGCGGTGCGTGGCGTGAGCTTCATCGTGCGCCCCGGCGAGAAGGTGGCGCTGGTCGGCGAATACGGTTCGGGCAAGACCGTCACCGCGCAGGCGCTGATGCGGCTCAACCCGGACGTGACGCTGTCCGGTGCGATCCGCTTCAACGGCGAAGAACTGCTGGGCCTGCCCGAGCGGCGGCTGCGCCAGCTGCGTGGGCGCGAGATGGCGATGATCTTCCAGGAGCCGATGTCGGCGCTGAATCCGGTGTATACCATCGGCAACCAGATCATCGAGACGCTGAGCCAGCACTTCGGCCTGGCGCCACGCGAGGCGCGCCGCCAGGCGATCGCCTTGCTGGCGCGCACCGGCATTCCCGATCCGGAAACGAAGGTCGACGCCTATCCCTTCCAGCTCTCCGGCGGCCAGCGCCAGCGCGCCATGATCGCCATGGCGCTGGCCTGCCAGCCCAAGCTCCTGATCGCCGACGAGCCGACCACCGCACTCGACGTGACGGTGCAGGCGCAGATCCTCGCCCTGCTCGACGAATTGCAGCGCGACCTCGGCATGGCGGTACTGTTCATCACCCACGACCTCAACCTGGTGCGGCGCTTCGCCGACCGCGTGGCGGTGATGAAGGACGGTGAAATCGTCGAGACGGGGGCGGTGGCCGAGGTCTTCGCCCAGCCCACGCACCCCTACACGCGCGAACTGCTGGCGAGCCGGCCGGATACCCTGACCGAGGCCCCCGGCAAGGCCGAGCCACGGCTGCAGGCCGAGGCAATCCGGGTGGCGTTCAGTCGCCGCCGCGGCTGGTTCGGCAAGACCGTGACACCGGTGGTGCATGGCATCAGCCTCAGCGTGGCCGCCGGCCGCACCCTCGGCATCGTCGGCGAATCCGGCTCCGGCAAGACCACGCTCGGGCTGGCGCTGATGCGGCTGATCGAGGCCGAGGGGCAGATCACCCTCGACACCCAGCGGCTCGACACGCTGCGCGGCCAGGCCTTGCGCGCCTCGCGTCGCGACTACCAGGTGGTGTTCCAGGACCCGTTCGCCTCGCTGTCGCCGCGGCTGACCGTCGGCCAGATCGTCGGCGAGGGCGTGACGCTGCACTTTCCCGAGCTGGACCTGGCGGCCCGGCGCCGGCGCGTCATCGACACCCTGGGCGAAGTCGGGATGCCGGCCGACAGCGTCGACCGCTACCCGCACGAATTCTCCGGCGGCCAGCGCCAGCGTATCGCCATCGCCCGCGCGCTGGTGCTGCGGCCCAAGCTGATGCTGCTGGACGAACCGACCAGCGCACTCGACGCCACGCTGCAAAAACAGGTGCTGCAACTGCTGCGCCAGCTGCAGCACAAGTACGGCCTGAGCTACCTGTTCATCAGCCACGACCTGGCAGTGATCCGCGCCGTGGCGCACGAGGTCATCGTGCTGAAGGACGGGCAGGTGGTCGAAGCCGGGCCGACCCGGCAGGTGTTCGATGCTCCCCGCCAGCCCTACACCCGCGATTTGCTGACGGCTGCCTTGCTGGGGACTTGAAAGCCTGGCGCATAGCCTCATTATTATTGGCAGGATTATTTGTCAGCAGGCAGGCAGGGTTGCCGCAGGGGGCCGTGCTTGCTACCATGCCCTATGCCACGCCGCTCGCCGGCAACAAAGACAAAACCATTGAGAGGAAGATATGAGCGATCTGATTCAGCACGTGACCGACGATTCTTTTGAGCAGGACGTACTGAAAGCCCAAGGCCCGGTGCTGGTCGACTACTGGGCCGAGTGGTGCGGTCCGTGCAAGATGATCGCCCCGATCCTGGATGAGGTTTCCAAAGAGTATGACGGCCGCCTGAAAGTGGTCAAACTGAACATCGACCAGAACGAGCAGACCCCGCCGAAGTTCGGCATCCGCGGCATCCCGACGCTGATGATCTTCAAGGATGGCAACGTGGTCGCCACCAAGGTCGGCGCGCTCGCCAAGAGCCAGCTGACGGCATTTATTGACAGCCACATTTAAAGCGCCTATCCTTCTGTCAAATTCTTCACCAGCGGGCGACTTCACTGTCGCCCGCTCCGTATCCGCTTCACACTCCTTGTTGAGCATTCCCGCTTAATCCGTATTTCGAGTCGACCACGGCTGCCATGCACCTATCTGACCTTAAACACCTCCCTGTTACCGAGCTCGTTGAGAAGGCCATTGCCAACGATATCGACGGCGCCAACCGCCTGCGCAAGCAAGACCTGATTTTCGCCCTGCTGAAAAACCAGGCCAAGAAAGGCGAAAGCATCTACGGCGAAGGCACGCTGGAAGTGCTGCCCGATGGCTTCGGCTTCCTGCGCAGCCCGGATACCTCGTATCTGGCCGGCCCGGACGATATCTACGTCAGCCCGAGCCAGATCCGCCGTTTCAACCTGCATACCGGCGACTCCATCGACGGGGAAATCCGCACGCCGAAAGACGGCGAGCGCTACTTCGCGCTGGTCAAGGTGGACAAGGTCAACGGCGGACCGCCGGAGAACGCCAAGCACAAGATCCTGTTCGAGAACCTGACGCCGCTGTTCCCGACCGAGCGTCTGGTGCTGGAGCGGGACATCAAGGCCGAGGAAAACATCACCAGCCGGGTGATCGACCTGATCGCTCCAATCGGCAAGGGCCAGCGCGGTCTTCTGGTGGCCCCGCCGAAGTCGGGCAAGACGGTGATGTTGCAGAACCTTGCTCACGCCATTACTGCCAACCACCCGGAAGTCGAGCTGATCGTGCTCTTGATCGACGAACGTCCGGAAGAAGTAACCGAGATGACCCGTTCGGTGCGCGGTGAAGTGGTGTCATCCACCTTCGACGAACCGGCCACGCGTCACGTACAGGTCGCCGAGATGGTGATCGAGAAGGCCAAGCGCCTGGTCGAGCACAAGAAGGACGTGGTGATCCTGCTCGACTCGATCACCCGCCTGGCGCGTGCCTACAACACCGTGATCCCGGCTTCCGGCAAGGTGCTGACAGGTGGTGTCGACGCCAACGCGCTGCAACGTCCGAAGCGCTTCTTCGGTGCCGCGCGCAACGTGGAAGAGGGCGGTTCGCTGACCATCATCGCCACCGCGCTGATCGACACCGGCTCGCGCATGGACGACGTGATCTACGAGGAATTCAAGGGTACCGGCAACATGGAGATCCACCTCGACCGCCGCATGGCCGAGAAGCGGATCTTTCCGGCGATCAACATCAACCGCTCGGGTACCCGCCGCGAAGAGCTGCTGATCCCGCAGGACCAGTTGCAGCGCATCTGGGTGCTGCGCAAACTGCTCTACCCGATGGACGATCTCGAGGCGATGGAATTCCTGCAGGACAAGATGCGCGCGACCAAGAGCAACCTCGCGTTCTTCGACTCGATGCGTCGCTGAAGCGGGAATCTCTCTAATCAACGCCGGGCCTTATGGTCCGGCGTTTTGTTATGGGCAATACGATGGAACTGAGCCGTTTTGCTTCCATGCCGTGGTTTTCGGCCATCGGCACGGTGGCCTTCGCCTTTTCCGGCTACCTGGTCGGCGTGCGCAAGCATCTCGACCTGCTGGGCATCCTGATCGTGGCGCTGCTGACCGCCATCGGCGGCGGCATCATCCGCGACGTGCTGGTCAGCCGTATCCCGCTGGTGTTCTATGATTACACTAACCTGATTGTCATTGCCGCGACCCTGCTGTTGTCCTGGCTGGCGGGCCTGCACCGGCGCGAGAGCGCCACGTTTGGGCGACTGTTCCTGATCGCCGATTCGATCGGCCTGGTGGCGTTCAGCATGAGCGGGGCCCAGGTTGGGCTGAGTCTCGATCTGAACGTGTTCGGGGTGGTGCTGCTGGGCTTCATCACCGCCGTGGGCGGCGGGGTGGTACGCGACATGATGGTCAACGATATCCCCTTCATCCTGCATCGGGACTTCTACGGCATGGTGGCGATCCTGGTCGCCGTCGGGTTGTTTGTCATGGATGCCTTCGGCGCAGTGAACGTTCTGACGCTGCAACTACTCTTTATCTTGGGGTTGGGTGTGCGTCTGGTGGCACACTGGGGCGAATTGGCCCTGCCCAAGATCAGGGCAGGGCGGCGCAGGGAGTGAACAGCATGTTTCCGCTCGGAGTGGAGGAAGCCAAGCAGTGGGTCCGGTCCCGCCTGGATGGCGACTGGCCGACCGTCGTGGCCGGCGATCTGCCGCAGCGGGCCGCTACCGGCGAGGAGCGGCCGGCCGCGGTGCTGGTGCCGCTGGTGTGGCATCAGGGAGCGCCGGCGGTGTTGCTGACCCGGCGTACCGCCTCGCTGTCGCAGCATGCCGGCCAGATCAGTTTTCCCGGCGGCAAGATCGACCCGCACGACTCGAGCGCGGTGCACGCAGCGCTACGCGAGACCAGAGAGGAGGTCGGCTTGGCCGAAGAGGGTATCAGCGTGCTCGGCACCTTGCCGGACTATGTCACGATCACTCGCTTCCGCGTGACGCCGGTGGTCGGCTTGCTGGTACCGCCGCTGGAGCTGGCGCCCGAGCCTTCCGAAGTGGCCGAGGTGTTCGAAGTGCCACTGGAGCTAGTGCTGGACCCGCGCCAGTACGAGCGCCACAGCTATGTGCGCGACGGGGTGGCCGGGGTCTACCTGTCGCTGACCTTCGGCCAGTACCATATCTGGGGGGCGACCGCCGCCATGCTGCGGCAGCTGTCCGCCATCCTCAATCCGGCCCAAACGTTGTTCTGATTACAAGCGGGGCGGTAGTCTCGTCTTGAGCTTGTGAAAGAAATCGTCGCGAGCGCCCCAAGGCAGGTTCGAGAAGCGCAGCCGTACAAGTGGTACGGCGAGCATCGCAGAAGCGGGATGGGGGAGCGCAGTAGATTTATTTACAAGCTCAGAGCTGGAAGCGCATCGACAGGTCGATGGCCTCTACGTCCTTGGTCAGCTTGCCGACGGAAATGCGGTCGACCCCGGTTTCGGCGATCGCCCTGACGGTGGCCAGTTCGACCCCGCCCGAGGCTTCCAGCTGGGCGCGTCCGGCACTCAGGCGCACCGCTTCGCGCATCTCGGCCAGCGACATATTGTCCAGCAGCACCAGCTTGGCGCCCGCTTCCAGCGCCTCGTTCAGTTCCTCCAGCGTTTCCACTTCCACCTGCACGCTGACATTGGCCGGCGCCAGGCGATAAGCCTGCTCCAGCGCCTGGCGGATGCCGCCGGCGGCCATGATGTGGTTTTCCTTGATCAGGATGCCGTCGAACAGGCCGATGCGCTGGTTGTCGCCGCCGCCGACGGTGACGGCGTATTTCTGCGCCAGGCGCAGCCCGGGCAGCGTCTTGCGGGTGTCGAGGATGCGCGCGGCGGTGCCGGCCACCACGTCAACGTAGCGCCGGGTCGTTGTGGCTACGGCGGACAATGTCTGCAGGAGGTTCAGCGCCGAGCGTTCGGCGGTGAGCAGGGCGTGTGCCGGCCCGGTGATCTCGCACAGCACGGTGCCGGTCACGACGCGTTCTCCTTCCTTGACCCACCAGTCGACGCTGCAGCGCTCATCGACCTGACGGAAACACTCGTCGAACCAGGCCTGCCCGCAGATGACCGCCTCTTCGCGCACCAGCACCGTGGCCCGGCCGCTGGCGTTGTCGTCGATCAGCATGGCGGTCCAGTCGCCAAGGCCGATGTCTTCGGCCAGGCTCAGGCTGACCTGTTGGGCAATGAGGTGATGGGGGGGCAGGGCTGGCATCGGGCGTTCTCCGCAAAAACCGTATTGTAGCGGCCCGCCGCACTGTTGTGTCGGCAGCGGGCCGGCGTGGTCTGGTATGATGAAACGATTCTTCTGTCTCGTTATCCCGTCATGAATCTGCCTGCCGCTTTCTTTCCTCTCTGGGTGCAATGGTCGACCCTGCTGGCGGCATTGGGACTGCTGGGCTGGGCGGCGAGCCGCGTCCCCTGGAGGACACTGAACCATGTCGCGCTGAACGCCTGGCTGGGCGCCAGTGTGCTGACCATGGCGATGTGGATGATGAAGGGTGGTTTCAAGCCGGGGCTGTCCTTCCACCTGTTGGGAGCGGCCATTCTCGCGCTGATGATGGGGCCGTGGCTCGCCCTGTTGGCGCTGGCCATCGTGCTGGCCGGGGTGACGGCCTACGGCGTCGGCGACTGGATGTCGCTGGGGCTGAACCTCTGGCTGATGGCGGTGCTGCCGGTGGCGCTGGTGTCGGGCGTGCTGCGGTTGTCGCAGCGCGTGCTGCCTCCCAATCTGTTCGTCTACGTGTTCGTCTGCGCCTTTCTCGCCGGCGGGGCCAGCCTGTTCGCCGTCGGGCTGGGCGGCATCGCGGCCCTGGGGTTGGCCGAAGCCTATCCCTGGGACGAGTTGCTGACCGAGGCCCTGCCGTTCTATTTCCTGCTGTCCTGGTCCGAGGCGTTCACCACCGGGCTGATCATGGCGATACTGATCGTCTACCGGCCGCAGTGGGTGGCCACCTTCGACGACAGCCGCTACCTCGACGACAAGTCCGACCCGGGAGTCTGAGCATGCTGCCTCGCCTGTCGCTGCGTTTCATTCCGGTCTGGCTGCGCAACTACCTGGTGTGGAAGAAGCTGGCCGTACCGTCCATGCTGGGCAATCTGGCCGACCCGATGCTGTACATGCTGGGGCTGGGCTTCGGCATCGGCAGCCTGCTGCCGGCGATCAACGGCGTGCCGTACATCCAGTTCCTGGCGGCCGGGACGGTGTGCTACAGCACCATGAACAGCGCCACGTTCGAGGCGCTGTACTCGGCCTTTTCGCGCATGCACGTGCAGAAGACCTGGTCGGCGATCATCAACGCGCCGCTGACGGTGGACGACGTGGTGCTGGGAGAGTGGTTGTGGGCGGCGTCGAAAAGCCTGCTGTCGGGGCTGGCCATCATGCTGGTGATGGCGCTGCTGGGGCTGATCAAGAGCCCGCTGGTGTTGTGGATCATTCCGCTGATCGCCCTGTCCGGGCTGGCTTTCGCCGGCATGGGCCTGGTGGTGACGGCGCTCAGCCCGAGCTACGATTTCTTCATGTACTACTTCACGCTGGTGGTCAGCCCGATGATGCTGATTTCCGGGGTGTTCTACCCGGCGGAGAACCTGCCCGGCTGGATTCGCGCCGTGGCCGAGGTGCTGCCGCTGACCCACGCCATCCGTCTCGCCCGACCCCTGGTCAACGGCGTGCTGCCGCCCTCCATCTGGCCGAGCCTGCTGATCCTGCTGCTCTACGCCGTGCTGTCGTTCGCGCTGGCGGTGGCGCTGACGCGGCGGCGCCTGCTCAAGTAGGGCGATCCGCCAACGTCATGGCGTTTCACAGTACCAGCGGTTCCGGCTCCAGCTGCACGCCGTAACGCTCCATCACCGCCGCCTGTATCTTCTGTGCCAGTGCCCAGATTTCCCGGCCGCTGGCGTGGCCGTAGTTGACCAGCACCAGCGCCTGGCGCGCGTGCACGCCGGCGTCGCCCTCGCGGTAGCCCTTCAGTCCGGCACGGTCGATCAGCCAGCCGGCGGCCAGCTTGGTCTTGCCGGCGCCGGCCGGGTAGTGGGGCAGGTCAGGGTGGCGGGCCAGCAAGGCTTCGGCCGCACCGGCGTCGATGATCGGATTCTTGAAGAAGCTGCCGGCGTTGCCGAGCTCCAGCGGATCGGGCAGCTTGGCGGAGCGGATGCGGATCACCGCTTCGCTGACGTCGCGCGGCGAGGCGCCGTCCCCCTTGCCCATGGCGGCCAGTTCCTTGCCGATGTCGCCGTAGCCGGTGTGCAGTTGCGGCCGTTTGCTCAGGCGAAAGCGTACGGCGGTCACCAGCAGGCGCCCGCTTGCCTCGTGCTTGAACACGCTGTCGCGGTAGCCGAAGCGGCAGTCGGCCGTGGCGAGGAGGCGCTCGGCGCCGTCGTCGTGGAGGTCGGCGCAGACCACTTCGGTGATGCAGTTCTTGACCTCGACGCCATAGGCACCGATGTTCTGGATCGGGCTGGCGCCGACGGTGCCGGGAATCAGGCTGAGGTTTTCCAGCCCGGCCCAGCCCTGCGCCAGCGTGTGCTGCACGAAGCCGTGCCAGTTCTCGCCGGCGGCGGCCTCTACTACCACCTCATCGTCGTCCTCTCGCAGCACCGTGATGCCGGTGAGCGCCACCTTCACCACCAGCCCCGGGTAGTCGCCGGTGAACAGCAGATTGCTGCCGCCGCCCAACCACAGCACCGGCCCGCGCCGGTAGGGCTCGCTCGCCAGCAGGGCGGGCAACTGGGTCAGGTCACTCAGTTCGCAGAACACCGCGGCACGCACGTCCATGCCGAAGGTGTTCAGCGTTTTGAGGGGGTGGTCATGATGAAAAACAAGGCTCACGGCGGTTCAGCTTTCAGTATGTTGACGGACCAGGCGACGGCGACTTTCGCGCGACAGGTAGCCTACCAGCAAAAACGCCGCCACGCTCAGGCTGAATACCAGCGCCGCCCAGAAGCCCTCGATGCCCAGGGGCAGGGTGAGGAAGGGCAGTGGCCAGTCGGACAGCCCGAGCACCATGCCGAGACTCAAACCCAACCCCCAGAACGACACCACGTGGATGATCATCGGCGCCGTGGTGATCTTGTAGCCGCGCAAGGCGCCGGAAGAGATGCACTGGGTGGCGTCGGTCAATTGGAACACCGCGGCGAAGACCAGTAGCCCGGCGCCGATGCGGATCACCTCGGGATCGGTGGTGTAGAGGCGGATGATGTCTTCGCGCAGCGTCAGCATTAAGAGCATGGTCAGGCCGGCCAGTACCAACCCGGTCAACAGACCGGTGCCGGCGGTGAAGCGTGCCTGGCGGTAATCGCCGGCGCCGACCGCCTGGCCCACCCGTACCGACATCGCGGTGGCGATGCTCTGCGGCATCATGTAGATGATGCTGCTGACGCTGAGCACTGCCTGGTGGCTGGCCACCACCGTGGTGCCGAGCTTGGCCACCAGGAAGGCGATGAACGAGAACAGGCTGACTTCGAAAAAGAACGACATCCCGATCGGCAGTCCGAGCTTCAGCATGGCGCCGTAGCGCGACCAATCCGGCCAGCTCCAGCGCCGGGTGAACGCGTAGGGATGAAAATGACGGTGGCGCACGATATAGCCGAACAGCGCCAGGAAATTGAACCACAGCGCGACGGCGGTGGCCCAGCCGCAACCGGCCCCGCCCATCGCCGGCAGGCCGACCAGGCCGTGGATCAGCGCATAGTTGAGCGGAATGTTGAGCAGCAGCGCCGCCACGCCGACCAGCATGATCGGCTTGGGCTTGTTGAGTCCGGAGGCGAAGGCGTGCAGGGCCCTCTGCATCATCGCCGCCGGCATGCCCAGCGCGACGCCGTCGAGGAACAGCATCACCTTGTCCTCGACTTCATTCGACAGCGTCAGCCAGTCGCGTAGCCATGGCTGGCCGAAGATCATCAGTGCGCTGCCGATCAGGCCGAGGAACAGGCAGAACCACATGCCCTGGCGTACCGTCTCGCCGATGGTCTCGCGCTCGCCGGCGCCGAACTGGTGCGCGATCAGCGGGTTGAGCGCGGTGGCGATGCCGATCAGGGTCACGTACACCGTGATGAACACGCTGGAGCCGAGCGATACCGCGGCCAGGTCGTTGGTGCTGACGCGGCCGGACATCACCGTATCGACAAAGCCCATCGCCACGTGGGCGACCTGCGCCACCATGATGGGCAGCGCCAAGGCGAGAATCTGCCGGGCTTCCGCGACGATTCTTGCGCGCGGTTCCTGACTCAATCCGAATAGCATGACAACGGCCGGAGGATGAAAACCGTCCAGTATACGGTTATCCCGGCAGGCCGTCTTTTAGCGTTGAGACACCGAATTAAGCGAAACGGGCCGGCGGGTGGCGGCGCAAGTCGCAGCTGATGACCAGGCTGCCGCCGAAGCGGGTGTTGATGGCCAGCGCGTCGGGCAGGGTGACGCCGGCGAGTTCCAGCCGGCTGTCCTGCCGACGCCATGAGTAACCGCGCTGGTGCGCAAACCGGGAAAGCTGCTCGAGCGTGGTCAGGTGGTCGGTGTGAGGGGCGCTGGCCACCAGCGTACCCTTGAGGACGGGCTGGGTGGCGGCAAGTGGGGAGGAGAGCGGGCCGTCGTCGTAAGCGAAGTCGTGGCAGCTGTCGTTCTGGCAGTCGTACATGGCGGTTTCCTTCAGGTTGGGCGCTGTGGCGTGCCCGGAACCCAAGCCAGGCGACGCTTTAGCAGGATTTTTGAGCGCCCTGCAAGTTGTCATTAACTCGGCGCTGGTCATACGGCATGGCGGATTGTTACGGCGGCGGGGAGGGGCGGCAGGCAAAAAAAACCCGCTTGCCTGAAGGCCAAAGCGGGTCGTGTCGCACGCTTTAGCTGGAATTTATCGGCGCCCCGCAAGCTGTATCAAATCGGCGCATGCAAAAAGGCTACCCGTTGAGCCGGGCCGCTGTCAACCCCGGGCCGGGGGCCACACGGCGAGGAAGTCCTGCCAGTGCGGCTCGCTTTGCCGGCCGGCCCAGCCTCGCACCCGCTCAACGGCGCTGCCGTAGTCGTTGGCGCTCAGCGCGCCGTGCACCAGCCGGTCGCGCAGGAACAGCAGGCCGGTGGTGGCCGCCTCGATGTCGCAGCGCGCCCGGATCTCGTCGATACGACCCGCCTGATAAGCGTCCCAGGTGCCGCCTCCGTCCAAGCCCGGCAGGGTGGGGAAGCCGCACAGTTTGGCCATGTCGTCGAGCGGGACGGTGGCGTACGGCAGCATCGCCAGTCCGCGCTGTCCGGTGCCGTCCGGATGCCAGTGGCGCGGCAGGGCCACGCCGTTGATCAGGGCGCGGTAGCGCAGCACCGGGTGGTCGAACGCTTCGCCGCTCCAGTTGGTGACGCAGGGTGAGTGCCGCGTCACGGTGTCGAACAAGACTTGCAGCAGGGCGGCTTCGTCATTGTCCGGGGCTCCGGCCGACTGGCAGAGGATCTCGTCCTCCTGCAACAGCAGGCAGGAAACGGCGACGATGCGCTGCAGATGGTGTGGCATGCCGTCGCCGCCGGTCCGGGCTCGCTGGCGTTGCAGGGCGAATTCGGCCACGTCGCTGTCGGCGATGTCGGCAGCGAAACCGTACAGGGTGCGGAGGCCGGCCACGTCGGGGATGGTGGCGATGGCGAAAGCGAGAACGGGGGGCACGGTAAGGGGGCCTGCGGCAATGGAAATGGCTGAATTCTAGGGCGGTGCGGCGGTCAGGGCAATCGCGTCTTGGGGGGAGTGTTTGCCCGTATGGCGCCGCGTGCCGCTTGGCTCGTCGTCGTTTGCGGTGTTTTTTCCGCGCCGTTTCAGGCTATAATCGGCCTCTTGAAGGCTAGGGTGAGCACGCCCTGGGCTTTTCGGCGTCTCTCATTCTCTATCTCACCATTTCCCCGATGATCCGCAAGCTAATTCGACGAGTACTCGAGCTGCCCGCAGGTGTAGGCAAGCGTCGCGTCAAACCGCGCGTTATTCCCCTTTCCCTACATGGCGTGAGGCGGGACCAGCTCAGCCACGCTGCGCTGAAAGTGACCTCCCGCCTGCAGGAGGCCGGTTACACGGCGTACGTGGTGGGGGGGGCCGTGCGCGACCTGTTGCTGGACGTCAACCCCAAGGACTTCGACGTGGCCACCAGCGCCACGCCGGAGCAGGTGCATCACCTGTTCCGCCGTTCGCGCATCATCGGCCGCCGTTTCCGCATCGTGCACGTCATGGTCGGGCCGGAAACGATCGAGGTCACCACCTTCCGTGGCGGCAGCATCGACGATACCAACGAGACCGGCCGCATCATGGCCGACAATTCCTACGGTAGCCAGGAAGAGGATGCCCACCGCCGCGACTTCACCGTCAACGCGCTGTTTTACGATCCGTCCGACGAGTCCATCGTCGACTATCACCACGGGGTGAAAGACCTGCAGGCCCGGAAACTGGTGATGATCGGCCAACCGGCGCGCCGCTATCAGGAAGACCCGGTGCGCATGCTGCGCGCCGTGCGCCTGGCCGCCAAGCTCAATTTCGAGATCGACGAGAACACCCGCAAGCCGATCCGTGCCCACGCCCACCTGCTGAAAAAGGAACCGCCGGCGCGCCTGTTTGACGAGATGCTCAAGCTGTTGATGTCCGGCCAGGCCTATTCCTGTCTGTGGAAGCTGCGCGAGGAAGGCTTGTCGCGCGGCGTGTTCCCGCTGTTGGACGCGGTGCTCGACGAGGAGGGAAAGGACGAGTTCCTGCAACTGGGCCTGCAAAGCACCGACGCGCGCATCCGCGAGGACAAGCCGGTGTCGGTCGGCTTCCTGCTGGCGACCCTGCTGTGGCGGCAGGTGTCGCTACAGTGGACGGCGCGGCTCCAGGAGGGCGAAAAGCCGGTGCAGGCGCTGTTCGACGCAATCGCCGAAGTGGAGTCGCTGCAGGATAACGAATTCGCCATTCCGCGCCGTTTCAGCGCCACCATGCGCGAGATCTGGCTGCAGCAGCCGCGCTTCGAAAACCGTAGCGGTCAGCGCCCGTTCCGTTTCCTCGAACAGCCGCGCTTCCGCGCCGCCTTCGATTTCCTCTCCCTGCGCGCCCAGGCCGGCGAGGTGCCGGCAAGCCTGGTGCAGTGGTGGGACGATTTCCAGCACGCCGATCACGACGAGCGCCAGGAACTGATCGCCAACGTCCGTGACAACGGTTCGGTCAGCGGGGCTCCGGCCAAGAAGCGCAAGCGCCGCCGTCCCAGCCAGCGTCGTCGCGAGGACGGCCCGCAGGGTGTGGAATCGTGAGTCGTGCGTTCATCGCGCTGGGCAGCAATCTGGAACAGCCGCAACAGCAGGTCCGTGCCGCCCTGTCGGCACTGGACGCCATCCCCGGCATCCGTCTGCAGCGCGCGTCCTCCCTTTATCGTACGGCCCCGGTCGGTTATCTTGATCAGCCTGACTTCATCAACGCCGTCGCCGAACTGGAAACCGAGTTGGCACCGCTGGCGCTGTTGGACGCCCTGATGCAGGTAGAGGAGCGTTTCGGACGGGTGCGCTCGTTCCGCAATGCGCCGCGAGTGCTTGACCTCGACCTGCTGATGGTGGAAGGGGTGGTGCTGGACTCGGAGCGGCTGACGCTGCCGCATCCGCGCATGCACGAGCGGGCTTTCGTGCTGGCCCCGCTGGCCGAGTTGCAGCCGGACCTCGCCGTGGGTGGGCATGGCCGGGCGGACCAGTTGCTGGGCACGCTGGACGCGTCGGGTGTGGAGCGACTGGCGAGCTAAGTCAGGGCGTCTTTCTATCTCTGGGGAGCTTGCATGAATCAATTGCGTTACGTCGTGGTGGAGGGGCCGATCGGGGCCGGTAAATCGGCACTGGCACGCCGTCTGGCGGACTACTGGGGCGTGTCCTTGTTGGCCGAAGACCCTGCCGCCAATCCCTTTCTGGGGCGCTTCTACCGCAACCCGCAGCAGCATGGCCTGGCGACCCAGTTGTCGTTCCTGCTGCAGCGTGCCGATCTGGCCGTCGAGATGCAGGCTGGCCCGCTGAGCGCCGCCCCGCTGGTGTCCGACTTCCTGTTCGAGAAGGATGCCCTGTTCGCCCGCGTCAACCTCGAAACGCCGGAATACGCCCTCTACCAGCGCCTGACCGAGCGGCTGTTGCCGGTGTTTCCCGTCCCCGATCTGGTGATCTACCTGCAGGCATCGGAAGACGTGCTGCTGTCGCGCGTGGCCAGTCGTGCCAAAGAGACCGAATCGGCGTTTCCCGAGGGCTATCTCAAGCGCGTGCATGCGGCCTACAGCGAGTTTTTCCATGGCTACGACGCCGCGCCCCTGCTGATCGTCAATACCGATCACCTCAACCTGGTTGATGACAGCGACGATTTCGAGCTATTGTTGCGCTGCATCAGTGAGATGCGCGGTCAGCGCAGCTATTTCAACAAGAGCGTCTGACCGTCCGGGAACAGCACGACGGGGCGGCCACAAGCTGCGTGCGTCGGCGGTTGTTCTCCCAAGCCACGAGGAAGAGGACAGTGAAAATCAACGTCAATACCCTATACAAGATGGCCGCCGAAGGCCAGAAAATCACCATGCTCACCTGTTACGACACGAGCTTCGCCACCCTGCTGGACGCGGCCGGGGTCGAGATACTGCTGGTCGGCGACTCGCTCGGCATGGTGATCCAGGGAGAGGACTCGACGCTGCCGGTGACCCTGGAGCAGATGGAATACCACACCCGCTGCGTGGCGCGCGGTACGAAGAACGCACTGGTGCTGGCCGACATGCCGTTCGGCAGCTATCAGGAAAGCCCGCAGCAGGCGTTCGCCAGCGCGGCCCGGTTGATGCAGGCCGGCGCCCATATGGTCAAGGTCGAGGGGGGCGCGTTCATGGCGGAAACCACCCGTTTCCTGGTCGAGCGCGGCATCCCGGTGTGTTCACACATCGGCCTGACGCCGCAGTTCGTCAACAGCTTTGGCGGCTACCGGGTACAGGGCAAGAGCGACAGCGATGCCGAGCGCATCCTGCACGATGCATCTTCCCTGGCTGAAGCCGGCGCCAGCCTGGTGCTGATGGAGTGTGTGCCGGCGGCGCTGGCCAAGCGGGTGAGCGACAGTATCGCGGTGCCGACCATCGGCATCGGCGCTGGCGTGGACGTGTCCGGCCAAGTGCTGGTGCTGCATGATATCCTCGGGGTTTATCCGGGCAAGAAAGCCCGTTTCGTCAAGAATTTCATGGCCGGTGCCGGCAGTATTCAAGCGGCGGTGGCGGGCTACATGGCCGCCGTCAAAAACCGCTCGTTTCCGGCAGAAGAGCATTGCTTCTGAGGTGTAAGGAAGGAAGATGGAAGTCATTCGTAGCATAGCCGAGCTGCGCGCCTGGCGGCGCCAGGCCGGCAAGGTGGCGTTCGTGCCCACCATGGGCAACCTGCACGAGGGCCATCTGGCGCTGGTGCAAGAGGCACGCCGGCGTGCCGACAAGGTGGTGGTCAGTATTTTCGTCAACCGCCTGCAGTTCGGCCAGGGCGAGGACTTCGACGCCTACCCGCGCACCTTCGACGCCGACTGTGCCAAGCTGCGCGACGCTGGAGTGGACGTGCTGTTCTTCCCGCTCGAGCAGGAGCTGTATCCACGCATCCGCCAGGATTTCAACGTCGAGCCGCCGCACATCCAGAACGAGCTGTGCGGCGCTTTCCGCCCAGGCCACTTCCGGGGCGTGGCCACCGTGGTGACCAAGCTGTTCAATATCGTGCAGCCGGACCTGGCCTGTTTCGGCAAGAAGGATTACCAGCAGCTGCACGTGATCAAGGCCATGGTCGACGACCTCAATCAGCCGATCGAGATCGTGCCAGTCGACACCGGCCGTGCCGAGGACGGACTGGCGCTGTCTTCGCGCAACGGTTACCTTAGTGCCGATGAACGGGCCGAGGCGCCGCGCTTGTACGGCCACCTGGCCGTCATCAGCGAGCGCCTGATGGCCGGCGAGCAGGATTACGCCAGCCTGGAGGCCGCGGCGCGGCAGGACCTCGAGGCGCACGGCTGGCGCGTCGACTACGTCGAAGTGCGTCAGGCGGATACGCTGGAAATCGCCCACGCCGGCGAGAAGCGACTGGTGGTGCTGGCCGCGGCGCGACTGGGCAAGACCCGCTTGATCGATAATGTGGAAGTGCTGCGCTGAGCGCGGCTTCATTGCTAGCAAGGAACGGAACTATGCAGCGCAGCATGCTGAAATCGAAACTCCACCGCGTGACCACCACCCACGCCGAACTGCATTACATCGGCTCGTGCGCCATCGACGAGAACCTGCTCGAGGCGGCGGATATCCGCGAATACGAGGAAGTGCAGATCTGGAACGTCACCAATGGCGAACGCTTTGCCACCTACGCCATCAAGGCTGAGCGCGGTTCGGGGGTGATTTCGGTCAATGGCTCCGCGGCGCGCCGCGCCGCGCCGGGCGACCTGCTGATCATCGCCTCGTTCGCGGTCTACGACGACGCCGAGCTGAAGGACCATGCGCCGAAGCTGGTGTTCGTGGACGGCAGCAACCGCATCACCGAACTGGCCGGGTCGACCCCGGTTCAGCCTGCCTGAGCAGGGTGGTGGTCACAGCAAAAGCGGACTTCGGTCCGCTTTTGCATTTAGGGCTACGAACAAACCCCACTTGGCGTTGTGTTCCGGCCTGGCCGTACTCCTTCAGCTGTCTGCGCTCCGCTCACTGGTCTGCGTTTTAGTTTCGCAAAAACTCATCCTGATGAGCTTCGTTTGCTCGTTCCTAGTGCTTTTTGGGAATTAAACACCAAGCGGCCGATTTGAAATTCCCCAATAGGGTGCCATAGTGACATTGTGGAGTGCTGTTGACTACGCGAGGGATTTGTCGTCCTGAAGCGCGATGCCTCAACGGGAGGGCTTACATGCCGCATTTGAGAGGCAGTTGCCTGTGTGGTGCCATTTACTATTGCGTATATGGGGAGCCGAATTTTGTCACGCATTGCCATTGCCATAGCTGCCGCAAGGCGAGCGGGGCACTGTTCGTGAGCTGGTTCACGGTGCGCGCCTGCGAGGTGGAGTGGCATGGTGAACCGTTGATGCACTATCACTCATCCTGCTCGGTGGAGCGCGGTTTCTGTCCGCATTGCGGCACAACCCTGACCTATCGCCACGAGGCCGACCCGAATAACCTCGACATCACCCTGGCCTCGCTGGAGCAGCCCGAACTGGTCATGCCGGAGCACCATACCTGGTGGCAGGAGCATGTACGGTGGATCGAGCCGGAGGTGTGGGCCGGACTGCCGCATTACACCCGGGCCAAGATTGGCAAATGAACGCCCCAAAAGCTTCGGCCAACCTTTACCGGTTGGCCGAAGCTTTTGGGGGAAAGGCGACGCCCTGAATCAGAGCAGGGCGTGATCGGCCAGCAGCACGCCGTCTTCATCGGCGTACAGCCAGTCGCCGGGGTTCATAGTGATGCCGCCGAAGGTGATGGCGAGACCGCGTTGCCCCTCACCGCGCTTGACCGATTTCCTGGGGTGCGTGTCCAGTGCGCGCAGTCCCAGCGGCAGCGCGTCGAGCGCGACCGAGTCGCGGATGCAGCCGTACACCACGATGCCGGCCCAGCCATTTTTCACCGCCAGTTCGCCGATCTGGTCGCCGACCAGCGCGCAGCGACGCGAACCACCGCCGTCGACCACCAGCACCCGGCCGTTGCCCGGTTCCGTCAATACTTCCCTGACCAGCGTGTTGTCCTCGAACACCTTAAGCGTTTCGATCGGTCCCTGGAAACGCGGGTGGGCGCCGAAACGCTTGAACATCGGGTCGAGCACGCGCACGGCGGCATCGTGTTCGTCGCACAGGTCGGTCGTCAGAAAACTCATGATTTCTCCTTGTCATGTAGAGGTGTCGGTTCCAAGCCGGCCGTTCCGGGTACCGGGGTGCACGGCACCGGGTGGGGAAGGAGGACGGACAAAAAAACCGCCCCGAGGGGCGGTGGCGGATCAGTCGAGGCGCAGCGGCACGAACAGCGTGTTGTCCTGCCGGCGTACCAAGAGGGCGATGTTGCCGCCGGCGTTGGCCAGCGCCCGCTCGAACCCCTTCACGTCGAGCACCGGGCTCTGGTTGAGGCCGATGATGATGTCGCCGTGCAGCAGGCCGGCGCGTGCCGCCGGGCCTTGGGCTTTCTGGATCAGCAGGCCGCCGGGCAGGCCCAGCTCGCTCTTCTGGGCACCAGTCAGCTCGGTCAGCGTGAGCCCCAGTTTGCTGAACTGGAAGCTTTGCGGGTTGGGCTCCTCCTGCTGCGGCCGAGCCGGGGTCGCGACTTCGGTGGCCAGTTCGCCCAGCACCACCGCCACGTCCTTTTCCGTGCCCTTGCGCCAGACGCCGAGCTTGATCTTGGCGCCCGGCTGCAGGGCGCCGACCAGAATCGGCAGGTCCTTGGAGTTTTCCACCAGCTTGTCGTTCAGGTGCAGGATGATGTCGCCGACTTGCAGCCCGGCCTTGGCCGCCGGGCCGTTGGGCTCGACCCGTACTACCAGCGCGCCGTTGGGCTGTTTCAGGCCGAAGGACTGCGCTAGTTCCTGGCTGACTTCCTGGATATGGACGCCGAGCTGACCGCGGCTGACCTTGCCCTTGACCTTGATCTGCTCGGCCACGTTGATGGCGATGTCGATCGGGATGGCGAAGGAGATGCCCATGAAGCCGCCGGAACGGCTGTAGATCTGCGAGTTGATGCCGACCACTTCACCCTTCAGGTTGAACAGCGGGCCGCCGGAATTGCCCGGGTTGATCGCCACGTCGGTCTGGATGAACGGCACGTAGTTCTCGTCCGGCAGGCTGCGCCCCTTGGCCGAGACGATGCCGGCGGTGACGGTGTTGTCGAAGCCGAACGGGGCGCCGATGGCGGCGACCCACTCGCCGACCTTGAGTTTGGCCGGGTCGCCGATCTTGGCCACCGGCAGGCCGGCCGCTTCGACCTTCAGCACCGCCACGTCGGTACGCTTGTCGAGGCCCACCAGCTTGGCCTTCAGTTCGCGCTTGTCGGTCATCATGACCTTGATCTGAGAGCCGCCGGCCACCACGTGGGCGTTGGTCAGGATGTAGCCGTCGTCGCTGATAATGAAACCGGAGCCGAAGGACACGCTCTCGCTCGGCGTCTGTTCCTGGGGCGGCTGGTTCGGCATGAAGCGGCGGAAGAAGTCGTAGAGCGGATCGTCCTCGGGAATCGGGAACGGCAGTTCGTTCTGCGTGACGGCCGTTTCGAGCTTGTTGGCCTGGATATTCACCACGGCCGGACCGTCGCGTTCGACCAGTTGGGTGAAGTCGGGCAGCAGCATGGCCACCCGGCCGTCATCCTGGGCCGGAATGGCGATGTTGGTATGGGGGTCGCCTTTGAACAGGCGCTCGATCTTGTCGCAGCCAGCGAGCAGCGTCACCGCCAGGGCGGCGCTGGCAAGGGTGCGGAAATACGGAGTCACAGAACGTCCTTTCTGGTAATGACAGAGCGGAACTCGGGTCGGCCCGACGTTTTTTCAAGCCTTGGCGGCATTGACCGGTCCGCAAGAGTCCGCGCTCCCGCTTTCATCATACCGTTTTTGCCGGGTATTCACAGAGATCGACGATGGGGCAGCGCTCGCATTCCGGTCGGCGCGCCTTGCAGATATAGCGGCCGTGCAGGATCAGCCAGTGGTGGGCATCGACCAGATATTCGGCCGGAATGACCTTCATCAGCTTGTCCTCCACCTCGCGCACGTCCTTGCCGGGGGCCAGCCGGGTGCGGTTGGCGACGCGGAAGATGTGGGTGTCGACGGCCATGGTGGGGTGGCCGAAGGCGGTGTTCAGTACCACGTTGGCGGTCTTGCGGCCGACGCCGGGCCGCGCTTCCAGTTCCTCGCGCGTTTGCGGTACCTCGCCACCGTGCTTTTCCAGCAGCAGGCGGCAGGCGGCGATGACGTTCTTCGCCTTGGTGCGGTAGAGGCCGATGGTCTTGATGTACTCGGAGAGCCCCTCTTCGCCCAGCGCGAGCAGGGCCGCCGGGGTATTGGCGACCGGGAACAACAGGCGCGTGGCCTTGTTGACGCCGACGTCGGTGGCCTGTGCCGACAGCACCACGGCGATCAGCAGCTCGAACGGACTGCCGTATTCCAGCTCGGTGCGCGGCGTGGGGTTGAGTTCCTTGAAGCGGCGGAAGATTTCGCGGCGTTTGGCGGCGTTCACTTCTTGTCCTTGTCGGCTTCTTCCTTGGCGGCGCGCATGGCGGCCGCGCGCTCCATCGCCTTGCGGATCAGTTCGTTCTTGTCGACTGAGGACGTTTGCGGCGCTGTGCTTGCCGTGGCGGCCACGGCCGGCGCCGCCACCGCGGCGCGCTCGGCCAGCCGCCGCGCTTTTTCGGCTTGGTCTCGCGCCTTGCGTGCCTGGTGTTGCTCGTAGCGTTTGCGCGCCTGCTGGGCGCGCGCCATGACCTGTTCGCGCTTACCGTCGTCTGGGTCGTTCACCGGCATCAGATCGATACAGTCCACCGGACAGGGCGCCAGGCACAGTTCGCAGCCCGTGCACTCGGCAGCGATCACGGTGTGCATCTGCTTTGCCGCGCCGACGATGGCATCCACCGGACAGGCCTGGATACACAGAGTGCAGCCGATGCAGCTGTCTTCACGGATCACGGCCAGCGCGCGCGGCTTGGGCTGCGGGCCGTCGGCGGCAAGCGGAATGACTGGCCGCTCCAGCAGCTCCGCCAGTGCCCGGATACCGTCATCGCCGCCCGGCGGGCAACGGTTGATCGGGTCTCGCCCTTCCGCCAGAGCCTCGGCATACGGCCGGCAACCGGCGTGGCCGCACTGGCCGCATTGGGTCTGGGGCAGGAGGGCGTCGATCCGTTCGACGAGAGTGATCACGGGCATGCTGTCGGAGTCCACGTCTAAACCGCTAATTATCCGCGCTCAAGGCCACAGCTTCAATGCCTGCGCCGTGACGGCCGGCACCCCCGGCATGCGGATGCCGCCGTTGTGGCTGAGAGTGCCGCGGCCAGGTGTGCCCGCCGGACGCCATGCACCGGAGCGGCCAGTTTCAACTCGGACTGGTGTAGCAGCAGATCGATGGACGGCGGCGGGGACAGTTTGTGGGCCGGGCCCAGCGCCAGCAGCGAGGTGTCGGTTCGGTTCATTATTGTCGCGAGGTGGGCCGGGGCGCGAAGAGGTCGGTCGATGCGGCTAGTTAACGAGAAAGATTATCATTATAATTGCTGCTTTGCATCAAGCCAAGAGGCTCGGCGTGGTTCCGGGCCCGACAAGGACACACTATGAAACGAGGGATCATTCTGCTGCACCGCTACCTGGGGCTAACCTGTGCGCTGGGCGTGCTGCTGCTCGGCCTGAGCGGCAGCCTGCTGGTCTTCAAGAAAGAACTGTCGACGGCCAGCGGCGAGCGGCCGGCGGCGGTGAGCGGGCCGTTCGTCGGCTATCAGGCGTTGTACCTGGCTGCGGCGGAGCGTCATCCGGGCGGCAGCGTCAATCTGCGTTTCGGCGAGCAGCCCGGCGATCCGGTGCTGGCGCGCATCCGTGGCGCCGGCGAGGAGCGTTTGCTGTGGCTCAACCCGGTGACGGCGGCGGTAGAGAGCGACCGGGCATACGACGAAGGTTTCTTCAGCTGGCTGCTGGAGCTGCACGAAACGCTGCTGCTCGACGACGCGGGCGAAACGCTGGTCGGCGTCATCGGCATCGCCCTGCTGCTGATGGCGATCAGCGGCCTGGTCTACTGGTGGCCGAAGGATTGGAGTCGGGTGTGGCGCGTGCGCACCGACAAGGGCGCTCGCATCCTGGTCGGCGACCTGCACCGCGTTACCGGTGCGGCGCTGTCCGTCGTGCTGCTGATCAGCGCGCTGACCGGGGTATTGCTGGTGTTTTCCAAGCCGGTCAACGGCTGGATCAACGCACTGTACGGCGTCAAGCCGGCCAAGAGCGCCAAGGTCGCGCCGGGAGAAACCCGCCTACCGCTGGATCTGCTGGTGGCCAACGGCAACGCGGCGTTGCCCGGCGGACGGCTGGTGGATATCCGCGTCGACGCCAAGGCCGACAAGCCGGTGCTGTTGCGCAAGCGCCTGCCGGGCGAGATCCAGCCCAACGGCCGCAGCATGGTCGAAGTCGACCCCTACCGTGGCACCGTGTTGAAAGCAAGGCCGGTCGAGCAGGCCGAACCGGGCATCCGCTTGACCACCTGGGTGTTCGCCTTCCACATCGGTTCGGTCGGCGGCGTGCTGCATCGCGTGCTGATGCTGGTGGCCGGGATGGTGCTGGCCTTGCTGGGGGTGTCAGGCGCTTACCAGTGGGCGGCGCGTGAGTTGAAGCAGAGGAGGGCCGCGCCGAAGCGGCTCGCCCCGCGCGGAGTGTGAAGCCGGCGTCGACAAGCGGGTGGTCACGCTGGTCTGAACACGGTCGTGGGGGCCGAAGAGCTTGGGCGAAATCACCTGTTTGCCGCAGGTGATTTTTCATTTTGTCCGTGGAAAACTCAACGCGGCAGTGCCGCCGCTATCCAGGCCGCGTCGCTGGAGAAAGAGTTGTCCGCCGTGATGGCGAAATACTCCCGGGCTTCTGCCGGTAGCGCCGCAAAGGTGGCGTGGAGCGCACTGATCCGCTCCTCGCTGGTTCCAATCCGTTTAACCCAGCTTATGAACTCCAGCGGCAGTTTCCATTGATGATGTGTTGCGATGGAAAATCCGGCACGTGCCAGCATCTCGTTCCACTCGGAGACGCGGTAGTCGCGCACATGCGATGGATCCCGGAGCAACTCGACCGTTTGCAGCACCGTATCGAACAGCGGGGTTTCCGGTGCCACGACATCGATCACGACCAGCATGCCGCCCGGTGCGAGGACCCGCGCCACTTCTGACAGTGCCGCGTTCATGTCATGCCAATGGTGGGCAGAAAATCGGGTGACGATCAGATCGAAGCTGTCATCGGGGAAGGGAAGCGCTTCGACCGGGCCCTTCTGCGTGGCGATCTGCGAAAGAGCGCGTTTTTGTGCTTCTGCAGCAACGATGCTGAGCATTTCGTCCAGCAAGTCATAGGCGATGACCGTGTTTGCCCCGCCGTTGGCGAGTGCGTAGCTGGCGTGACCCGCGCCGCAACCCAGATCGAGGGTTCTGTCAGGCCGCAATCGTTTGGCAAGCTCTTCCAGCTGCTGCAAATCGGAGCCCAGCGCGTGGACGCTGCTGGTCAGATAGTTTTGCGCGGCGGAGCCGAAATGTTTGGCGACTAGCTTCTGTTGGTCCACAATTTCTCCTTGGAATTCTTGAGTGTGCGCTGCTTGTTGTTGTTTTGCCGATGCAATAGGTAAGGAATAGTATTCCTGTCTATCGAGGTGGGCTTATTTCAGGTTTCCTTTCAGGAATTGCTGCAGGCGCTCGCTTTTCGGCGACTGGAAAACCGCCTCGGGTGTGCCTTCCTCTTCAATCCGGCCCTGATGAAGGAAAATCACGTGGTTCGAAACATGGCGGGCAAATCCCATCTCGTGGGTAACGACGATCATGGTGCGTCCCTCTTCCGCCAAGGCTTGCATCACCTTGAGCACCTCGCCGACCAGTTCGGGGTCGAGCGCCGACGTTGGCTCATCAAACAGCATCACTTCCGGCTCCATCGCCAAGGCTCTGGCGATGGCCACGCGCTGTTGTTGACCACCGGAAAGATGGGATGGATATTTGTTCTCGCTCTTGCTGTCCAGCCCGACCTTGGCCAGGTATTTTCTTGCACGCTGGATGGCCTCTTCCCTGGGAACCCCCAAGACATTCATCGGGGCTTGAATGATGTTTTCGAGCACCGTCATGTGCGACCATAAATTGAAGTGCTGGAACACCATGGCGAGCTTGGTGCGCATCTGCTGCAGCTGCCTGGGGTTGGCCACGCGCAGTGCACCGTGCTGGTCTTTCTCGGTGCGGATTTGCTCGGCGTTCAGCGTGATGCTGCCGGAGCAAGGTTGCTCAAGAAAGTTGATGCAGCGCAGGAAGGTACTCTTGCCCGAACCGCTCGACCCGATGACGCTGATGACGTCCCCGGTCTTGGCCGACAGCGAGACCCCTTTCAATACCTCGTGTTCGCCATATTTCTTGTGGATATCGCTAACAATCAGCTTGCTCATGATTTCTCCTTGGATGTGTTTATTCTTTTACGACCGGGCCGTGGCAAGGAAGCCCAGCCATTTTCGTTCCATTTGACGGAATGCCCAGACAATGACGAACGAGACGAGGGCGTACAGCACGGCGGCAATGCCGAAGGCCTCGAACGACGCATACGTCGCGGAGTTGACGTCGCGGGCCACTTTCAGGATTTCCGGTACCGTGGCGGTGAAGGCGATCGGCGTGGCATGCAGTATCAGGATGACCTCGTTGCTGTAGGCCGGCAGTGCCCGGCGTAGCGCGGAGGGGATGATGATGTGGCGGTACAGCGTGTATCGCGACATGCCGTAGGCGCGCGCCGCCTCGATCTCGCCATGCGGAATCGAGCGCATGGCGCCGGCGAAGATCTCGGTGGTGTAGGCGCTGGTGTTGAGCACGAAGGCGAGCACGGTGCAGTTGAAGCCTTCACGGAAGAACGTGTTCAGCGAGGGTGTGCCCTGGACGAGGCTCAGGCTGTAAATGCCCGAATACAGGATCAGCAGTTGGATATACAGCGGCGTGCCGCGAAACACGTAGGTAAAGAGGTAAACCGGCGTGCTCCAGTATTTATTGGACGACACCCGGGCGATGGCCAGCAACACCGATAGCGGAAAGCCGATGAGCAGCGTCAGCGCCAGCAGCCATAAGGTCATGGCGAGGCCGGAGAGTTGGTAGCCGTCGGACCACA
>JACPUY010000013.1 GCA_016192025.1 Pseudogulbenkiania sp.
AAAGATGCCGCCGGGCGTTATATCCAGACGCTGGATACCGAGGTGAAGCGGATATCCGGGATGGCAGGAGTGTCGGTTGACGGTGCGACCATCGCAGCCACCAGCCGGAAGCTGGGCGGTCTCAAGCAGCAGGGCGAGCAGTTCGGCACAACGTTTACCAGCCCTCTGGACAAGTGCCGATCTGCTGGAATCTATGCCCGGATGTACTGGGATGTGATGGCGGGGTTTATCACCACAGAGACCCCGGCCAAGGCGTTGGCGACCTATCGTGAAAACGCCCGATGGTGCCGTGAGCAGATCGCTACGCAGCCGAAGCCGACGGTCACGATCAAGGCGGCGGCGGGAAAGCCGCCGTTTCAGGGGTGCCTGAGAGTGCTGTCGCTGGATGAGCAGCCCGGGCAAGCGGTCAGCTGGAGCTGCCCGAAGGCGAATGTGAAGCTGTGAGCCTATTCAGTGGAAGGTGATGATGAGCGCTCGTGACAAGTTGGATTTCAGGGAAAAGCTTCGGGCTCGCTGCCAGGACGTGCTTGCTGATGGTGTTGTTGAACAGTCGGAAGCCGAATCGCTGTTGGCGTGGCTGGATCGTGAGTCGGCCGATCTGCCCTGGCCTGGTGACGAAGTGTATAGCCGACTTCAGTCTGCTTTGGCTGATGGTCACCTGGATGCAGAAGAGGAGCTCGAGCTGCTGAAGCTCTTGGCAAGCATTGCTGCCATAGGTCAGCAAGATGGTGAGTGGGAGTCCACGGGTGATTTGCCGCTGGATAGGCCTGTGCCGGAAATCGACGTTGCAGGATCCACGTTTTGCCTGACGGGCGTATTCAAGAGCGGCAGTCGGGGTGAGGTTGCCAAATTGGTGGCTGAAGCGGGTGGCAAGGTCGAGCCGAGGGTGACGCTGAAAACCCGGTATCTGGTCATTGGGCAGTATTGCCAGCCAGCATGGAAACACGGCGCCTATGGTAGCAAGATTCTCACGGCTGTCGATTACCGCTCGCGTCATGGTTCTGTGGCCATCATCTCCGAAGAAGCTCTTGAGAAAGCGCTTCGAGGGTTGTCTCGGCGGCAGGAAGTAGATCCACCGAGGGTCGGTAACGATGGCAACCTGCAGGGGTTCCAGTTCACGGTGCATCGAGCATTTTTGGCGGCTCTGGATATCTTGCTGGTTCCGCGCGGTGCGAAGCGAGTGATGACCTGGACGCAGTCCAAGCTCCCGAATTACTCCTTCCGGTCACCCGACACGCTCACGCTGGAAAGTGTCAATCGATCTGTACAGGTACGCTCTGCGCACGAGGGGCATAACAGCTGGTTGCGCTTCCGTGTGTATGAAGGCGTCCAGCAGACGAATGATTACCGCTGCCAGCAGCATGAGTTTGTGCACTTGCTGCAGCACGGCAAGTTGCCGGATGGGCAGTGCGATCTGCTGTCTATGTCGTGGGGTGATTTGCTTGAAGGGGCTGAGCCTGATGTTGAGATTGAGGCTGATGCCGGGGAATAATTACGGCTAATACGTAGGTTCACGGATGCGTTAAGATGGTGCATCTGCTATGGTTTCGGCATGAATGTTCCAGCAAAACATCCCATTCCGGTTATAGATAGCCGTGTTCGTGAGCAAGTCCGCCAGTTGTTCAACCGTTGTGTTTCTCTGGCGCCTGCGCGGCGCCGTGTGGCTGGGGTTCTGGTGCCCCCACGGCGTGGTAGCGTGTAGGCGTTTCCTCTTGCGACTCTTGCCCGTGGCTGTCTAGCCTCGTTTCGCCATCATCCGGGTAGCGTGCTTTTTTTTTACGCAGCGTTAGCGCCGGCCCGTGACGCCATAGGTAGGTCAGAATCTCGTTGATGGTGTCGCCGGCGCTCTCGCGCGGATGGGTCAACCGGATGCCGAGCGGTGGGGTGGCGTCGCCGGCGGCGAAGCGGAAGGTGAGGGCGTCCAGCAGGTTGCCTAGTATCTGCCGGTCTGGACCCGGCCAGAACAGCAGCTCGTCACCTTCCGGCACGCGCCAGAACAGGCGCTTATCGATCTGCAGCAGGATGCCGATACACTCGACGTCATCGGATGCCAGATCCTGTTGCCAGTGGATCTGCCAGCTCTGTCCTGTAATGACAGGCTGGCGGTTAGTCTCTGGCGTCAGCCGCCTTTCCAGTTTTTTCAGCAGTTTCTTCACGCAATCCTTCCTCTGATCCATGTCGGGTCTGCCCGCGTTTCGATGAACGCGGTGGCCGCCTCGATTTCCTTTTTCTTCAGCAAATCTTCCCACCAATCATAGACGGCGTGTTTGACGGTGTGCCACGCCTGGCCGTGATGGGCCGCCGTGCGCTCGATGTCGGCGGTGACGTCGGGAGGCGGCAGTCCTCCCCAGGCGAGCTGCAGCAGCTTGTTATGCAGGTAGCTCAGCTTCTTCAGCGTCTTGGCGTCCCAGTACTGCCCGCCTAGGATATCGGCGTGGTCGATCAGGGCGAACTGGTGTTCGTCCAGCCACAGCAGGTTACCTGGATTGCTGTCGATATTGTGCAGCCAGTGATTGAGGGCAATCGCGGCCGGCAGGTGCGGCCAGCGTTGCACCTTGTCGCGCCAGACGATGGCGTCGGCCTCGCTGATCAGCGTCAGCGGGGTGTTGTGCATTTCTTCGGATGCCCAGCAGGGGAAGGCGTCGTCATCCCGCCCGGGCCAGAGCCGTTCCGGAAACAGGCCGCGCAGCTTGCGAATGGGTACCAGGCAAATATAGGCCCGGCGTGGGGAGGGCAGGTTCAGCGCCCGGGCGAGCAGCCACCCTGCTATTTCGTTGGCCAGTGCCTTGCTGTCTGTGGGAAAGGCTTTGACGTAGGCGGTAAATAGCTTGCCGTGTTCGTCTTTCATTTCGGCACGGTGAACACAGGACGAATAGCCGTCAATCCTCCGGGCAGCATGGAGGTGATGACCGCTGCCGAGCAGGGTGATTCTCATTGTTTGTTGGTTTCAGCGAGTAGGGAGAGCAGGCAGGCGATGGTATCAGCGAGGCGCGGGTCGGGGCCAGAGTCGATAAAGCGCTGCAGGCTGTGGCGCAACGGCTCGGGGTCGATGTGCTGTGGGGTGCGACTGGAGTCCATCCAGCCCGCCGGCAGATCGAGGCAGGCCTCGACGTGGCGGGCGAACTGGTGGCCGATGCGGCCGCCGTGGGTCAGGTAGCGGGAAATCTGCGATTCGTCACGATCCACAGCGACGGCCAGATCGCGCCGACTGGGATATCGGGCGGCGAGGGCGACCAGGTTGGCGTGGCGGATAGCGAAGATGTCCATGGCGCGATGCTAGGGGGAGCATTGGCCGATGGGGAATGACGCGGGGCGTCAATCCGCGTCAAGTTCGTCGTTTTTATCCGCGCCGGGTACGCTATCGGGATGGATTAGTCGTTCTGATTTGGCAAGACGCTTGGCGCCAAGGCCAAGATGCAGGCTATCGGCCTCGGCATTGGTGCCGATGTCCTTGCCTTGGGCGTTCAGTAAGTTGGCCAGGCTGCGGAAGCTGCTGATGGCTTCAAGAGGGAGCGATTTGTTGTAGTACGCCCGTTTTAGATCTTCAAAGAGAGGCACCAGCTCGGGCGGTGTTTGGGTGTGGTAAGCCGACTCGCGCTCTTTGGCATGATGCGCTTTGTCATCTTCTTCGATGATGCCAAAGGTGAGGTAAGACTCGGTGGTGCCAACAAGGTTGGCAATCGTCTTGATTTTTGCCGTGCGCGGCATGGCCAAGCCGTTGTAGTACCGGCGGGCCATTTCATATGTGACCCCTGCGGCTTTCTGAAGATCGCTGATCTCCAGCCTTTTGGCATCCATCAGGCTTTTCAGCCTGACACCAAAGGCGGCCGCCAGTTCTTCTGCACTTTTCCCCATGTCTTGCATTGTATTCATGCAACTTTTAGTTGTTAATGCTATTCTGTGTTGTGTTGCACTACTTAAAGTAGTACGATGCGCACCATGCAGAACGACATCCATAGCAATCCTTTCGTAAAAGCAGCGATCGACTCTCTTGGCGGTCCGGCTGCCGTTGCGCGTCTGTTCGATGTAAGCCCATGGGCGGTAGCCAAATGGGCTCGGCGATTGCCTGAAGGCCGGGCGCTTGATCTATCCAAGGCGACCGACTTCACGTTTACGCCTCATCAGCTGCTTCCGGGCCTGTACCCCAACCCGTGGGATGCGCTTCCGCTGGAAAAGGCGAAGCCATTGCTGGATGGCGCTTGATTACCTCACTGCCGCGTCACTGTCCCGCGGTGGTTTTTGCCGGCGGTTCGCCGTCGGTCTTTTTCTTACCTTATCCGGTGGATCCACTGGAAAAAACGTCTGAGCGAGGCGCAGATGAGCGTGATTGATGCGGCATACGGCACGGTCCACGACTACCCCGGAGGGGCGAGTGCCCTGGCAGGGCGATTTTCAACCCGGTCGGGCGGGGTGATGTCGCCGGCCGTCCTCAACAGCAAGGTGGACCCGCGCAAGGACTCGCATCACCTGACGCTGGGCGAGGCCGACCAGCTGATGGCCTTTACCGAGGACTACCGAATCCTGCACCAGCTGGCGATGCATCACGGGCATGTCTGCATTCGGGTCAATGCGGATGTGCCATCGTCCGATCTCGCCATCCTCGAACTGGTGACCGCCGTGTGGGAACACAACGGGGACGTCGGGCGCGAAGTGAATGCGGCGCTGGCGGACGGCCGGATCGATCAGTCCGAGGTGGAGCGGGTGAAGCGCGCTATCTACCGGGTGCAGTTGGCCATGCAGCAGATGGTGATGCGCCTGGATGGCATGAAGGGTTGATGCGATGCGTCGCCTCACCGGCCGTTACGACTGGGCGAAGCTGCAGGCGCGTGTGCGTCACTTGCCGATCGCGTCAGACAAGCGTGCCGAAGGCCGGGCGATTTTGGCCGGACTGAGCCGCATCCTGACCGAGGTTTCTGATGATCGCCTGCCTGCGTTGCCGCCACGGCTCCCGCGTTCTCGTTGAGGGCTCGCAAGGCCTGTTCATGACCGTGTGCTCCGTGACGGGTGAAGAGCGGGCCGAGCGCTGCGACGGTTTTGAACCGTGGGACGCGCCCCTGCCGGACCCGAGAGGCGAGAGCTACAGCCCTGAGTGGTTTGCCCGGGCCGCCGCGCGCAGCTTTTGCCGCAAGGTGCTGGCCGGCACGTGGCGGGATTACCTGGCGGGTGTGCGGCGCAAACAAGGCCACGAGGCAGCCGACCGACTTGAACAGGCTGCGAGGGTGGAGTGGAAGGCCCGGGCCAGCTGGATGACGGCGGACGAACTGAGAAAGGCCCGCGATGCATAGCGATCCGACGTTCTGGGCGGCTCACGCGAATCTGGAACGAGAGAAACGACAGCAGAAACAGCGCCCTCGGGTGACGTATAGCGCCGGGGCGATCCGGCAGCTGAAGCGGGAACGAATAAAGGCCCTGGCGCGTGACGCCATGGCCGGCAAATCAAAACAACAGCGACAGAGGTTGTAATGAGTACGGACAGAAAACACCTCCGGGTGAACATCCCCGCCGTGGCCGCCGCCGCCATGGCCTCCCTTGATAGCTTGCTGCGTGACTGGCTGCCCGACGGCAAGAAGGAAGGCTGCGAATGGAGCGCCACCAACCCGACCCGCCACGACAAGAAAGCGGGCTCGTTCAAGGTCAATCTCAATAGCGGTGCCTGGAGCGATTTCGCCTTGGGGGATTCCGGTGGCGATCCGGTCAGCCTGTACCGCTATATCTTCAGCTTGCCGTCGCAGGTGGAAGCCGCCAAGGAACTGGGCGAGCTGCTGCGCTTGCCGGTCGATGTGATGTATTCCGAGGTGTCGCTGCCGGATGCCAAGCCTGTAGCGAAGAAATCCCCGTGGGTGCCGGTGCTGCCGGTACCGACGAGCGCCCCCGAGATGCACAAGGCGCATTCCGTGCGTGGCTGGCCACAGCGTGTGGCCGTCTATCACGACCAGGCCGGGCAGCTGCTCGGCGCGGTGATGCGCTTTGTGACGTCAGACGGCGGCAAGGATGACATCCCCCACACCTATTGCACCAACACCGAAACCGGCGAGCAGGAGTGGCGCTGGATGGGCTTCCCCGAGCCGCGCCCCCTGTACGGGCTCGATGCGCTGTCGGCCAAGCCGGACGCCGTGGTGCTGATCCCCGAGGGGGAGAAGTGCAAGGACGTGGCTGCCACGCTGCTGGACGAGTACGCGGTGTTGTCCTGGCCCGGTGGCAGCAAGGCGGTAAAGAAAGCCGACTGGACCCCGTTGGCAGGGCGCTCGGTGCTGATCTGGCCCGATGCCGATAGTCAGCGCGAGAAGCTGACTAAGGCCGAGAAAGAGGCCGGCGTCGACCCGGAGAGCAAGCCCTACCTCGCGGGCAAGGATCAGCCCGGCATGAAGGCGTCCGCTCAGATCGCCGAGATCCTGCTGGGGCTGGGTTGCACGGTATCGGTGATCGGGCTGCCGGAGCCAGGCAAGTGGGCCGATGGCTGGGATGTGGCCGATGCGGTGCAGAAAGATGGCTGGGCCGCTGATCAGGTGCGGGAGTTTATCGCCGAGCATGCGCAGCCTTTTGGGCAGCCTGCCCCTTCGGCGGAGCCTGATTCAGCGGTAGAAATGCCGGCCGCGGGGTGGGCTGACGATGTTCCTCCTGATACCGGCTCGGCGGAAGCCGCTCTTGTAGACTCCTCGGCGCCGGCGCAAGCCGGTGATAGCGGGGGAGAGGCGGATGTGCCGTGGCGGATGCTGCTCAAACGCAATGAAGAGGGTGTGCAGAAGGCGGTGCTGGCCAACGCTTACCTGGTGCTGACGCACCATCCGGCATGGCAGGGGGTGTTGGGGTTTGATGAGTTCAGCCAGAACGTGGTGAAGCTGAAGGCGCCTCCGTACGCCGGTGGCAAGCCGGGCTTGTGGCAGAACGGCGATGCCAGCAAGACGCTGGTCTGGCTGCAGCTGAATGAGAGCCTGATGCTGCGTTCGAGTGCGGCAGCGGATGAAGCCGCGCTGATGGTGGCGCGGGACCATCCGTTTCATGCGGTGCGCGATTGGTTGGAGTCCTTGCCGGCGTGGGACGGTACCGAGCGCTTGTCGTCCTTGCTCGAGGATGCCTTCGGCGCGGACCGGAATGATTACACCAAGCATGTCGGCACGGGCTGGTTGGTGGCGGCGGTGGCGCGGGTCTACGACCCGGGCTGCAAGGTGGATGAAATGCTGGTGCTGGAAGGCGGGCAGGGCTTGGGTAAGTCCACCACCATCCGCGATCTGTTTGGTGCGGACTGGTACACGGAGATCAGCGAGCGGCCGGACGACAAGGATTTCCTGATCGCGATCCAAGGCAATTGGTCGGTGGAAATTGGTGAGATGCAGTCGTTCAGCAAGGCCGAGATCAACCAGGTGAAGATGATCGTGACGCGCCGGAACGACAAGTTTCGTCCGCCCTACGAGCGGCACGCCACCGACCATCCTCGCCAGTGCGTGTTCGTGGGCACGACCAACAGTGATCAGTACCTTGCCGATCCGACCGGTGGCCGGCGCTTTCTGCCGGTGACGTGCCGAGAGGCGAACGTCGATGCGGTTCGCAGTAACCGGGATCAGCTGTGGGCCGAGGCGCTGCACCAGTACCGCGCTGGCTTCAAGTGGTGGGACTTTCCGAAAGACCTTGCGCGCGAGGAACAGGATAACCGCTATCTCAGCGATAGCTGGGAGGAGATCGTGGTGCGCTATCTGGATGGGGGCGCCGATCCGAATTACTACCCGCAGGATAAGTTGAATGGCCCGGTCGAGGTAGTGACGACGACTGAGCTGCTGTCCAATGCCTTGCGGCTGGATACGGCTCGGCATGGCCGACCAGAGCAGACGCGGGTCGGGCAGATCATGACGCGCTTGGCCTGGAAGAAGGTCCGCCTGCCGCCGGACCGCAATGGCTATCGGGCTTGGGTGTTCAAGCGGCCGGAAGTGAGGGCCGCCGCATGATCGCGCTGTCCAACCTGCCTAACCTTGACCAACCTGCTGACCAACCTCAAACCCGCGTGGTTATTGGCTTTGTCCAACCTGTCCAACCTCTCGGCGGAATCTCTCTCACGTGCGCGCGCATGCGCCTGTGCGTGCATGTATCTACGTTAATGTTTTTGTTATTTCAGGTTGGACAGGTTAGGCAGGTTGGACAAAGCCAATAACGGCGCGGGTTTCATCTGTCCAACCTCGGAAACAGGTTAGGCAAGGTTAGGCAGCATCAATAAAACCATCGGCAAGGACTGATGGAAGAGGTGGTAGGACAGTTTCATTAGGGGTTTGCGATGGAACTGAACAGCACGAACGACGCGGATGTGATCGGCAGCCAACCGGCAAGGATGATCCCCTGGGTGGATAGGCTGCTGGAGAAGTGGGCGCGGTGGAAGTCGGCGGATGGTTGGCATGGTGGCGGGTGCGGTGTGTCGAGCCTGCTGCTGACAGAACACCGGGAAATCGACAGGGCAATCGGTCAGCGAGATAGCCCGGACGATCTGATGCTAGATCTGGATGCAGCAGTGGTTTGTCTTCCGGATGATCTGATCAAGGTTGTGGTCGAGCGGTACGAGCGGGGCGGGCTGATGGAGCAGAAGGCGGCGGCGTTGGGGATTTCGAAGCGGACGTTGGAATACCGCCTCGGCAAGATCCACCAGGCGATCCAGTCCGCGCTGGACATCGGTCCCGACAAGGTGCCGCTGCTGAGGGTGAAGTGGTATGCCGCTAGATCATGTGTGGCGAAACAAAAACGTTTGGCGGCATAACTATTTGACGTTGACTTTGCGCATCAGTATGATCCGGCCTGTAGATTGCACTCGCTGCGTCAACGGTGAAACCCAGCCCTAACCGGCTGGGTTTTTTGCTTTCTACGCTCCTCTGTCACGTGTGGGATGTGCACCTTGAACCGCGCCCGGCCAGCCAGCCCGGCGCGGTTTCCTTTTGTCCCCGCACCCCCGAAACCCCCGCCAGCCGGGGACCCTGGCACTTTTTGCCTCAGCACGGGGCTGCGGACCCGCGATTCTTTTTTAGTGGCTGCCCTCCCAAGTTAGTGAAATTTCACCCCGGTGAAATCCAGTGAAATAACGGTGAAACCCATGCCCACGTACCTGAGCAGAAAGGCCTTTGCGGATTCGCAAGGCTGGTCGCCCAGCTACGTGACGAAGCTGGGATCGCAGGGCCGCTTGGTGATGTCTCCCGACGGCAAGCAGGTGAATGTCGATGCCACGCTGGCATTGATCGGCAAAACGGCTGATCCAGCGAAAGATGGGGTGCGCCAGCGGCACGAAGAGCATCGGATTCAGCGTGATGTCTATGCGGACATCCGCCCAGATGCACTTGACCCGGTTTCTGTCGATGTCTCGGACTACCAGGCAGCCAAGGCCAGCCGGGAGAAGTACCTGGCGCTGCTAGCCAAGGTCGAGTTCGAGAAGGTCAGCGGCCAGACGGTTGAGCGCGATGCTGTCGCCGATGCGGCATACCGGTATGGCCGCCTGTTGCGCGATACGGTGCTGGGCCTGCCCAAGCAGATTGCGGCCGACCTCGCCGCCATTCAGGATCCTTGGGAGCTGGAACGCGCCTTGACTGACCGGCTGCGCAAGACGCTGGAAGATGTTGCCAAGCTGGGCACGGACGATCTCAACAAGGCGATGCACTGATATGTACGCCGACGGATTTGCCGCCTACCAGGAAGGCTTCACGGCAGGCCTTATGCCCGACCCTGCCTTGTGGGTAGACGAATGGGCGGATGAGCATCAGCGGATCCCGTCTGACAGCGGCGCGGCCGAACCCGGCAAGTTCCAGACCGACCGTACTCCGTATGCCCGCGAGGTGATGCGCTGCCTGTCGCCGGATCATCCTTGCCGCCGTGTGGTGGTGATGGGCGCGTCGCAGATGCTCAAGACGCAGACCTTCCTCAACTGGATGGGGTCGCTGATCCACATGGCGCCGTCCAACATTCTGGCGCTGGAACCCACCCTCAACCTGGCCAAGCGGCTGTCAGGTCGCATTGGCAAGAACATCGACGCCGTGCCCGTGCTGCGCGAACGCGTGGCCGCACCGCGCAGCCGCGACAGCCGCAACACGATCGACACCAAGGAATTCGCCGGCGGCACCTTGATGATCACCACGGCGGGCTCGGCAGCTAACCTGGCTGAGGTCTCGGCCCGCTACGTCTACGGCGATGAGGTTGACCGCTGGGAACGCAACGTAGGGGAAGAGGGCGACCCGATCGAACTGGCTGAAACCCGAACCACCACGTTCGGACGCAATGCCAAGATTTACTACTCCAGCTCGCCCACCATCGAAGGGGCAAGCCGGGTTGCCGACCTCCACAAGGAGGGCGACCAGCGCTGCTATTTTGTGCCGTGCCCTCACTGTGGCGAGCACCAGACGCTGAAATTCGAGCAGCTGCGCTGGTCCACTGACCGCAAGTCAGCCACCTATGTGTGCACCGAATGCGGCAGCCACATCGAGGAGCACCACAAAACCCAGATGCTGGGCGCTGGCGAATGGCGAGCCACCGCTACGGGCGATGGCGAAACGGTGTCGTTCCACATCAGTGCGCTCTACATGCCGCATGGCTGGTTGTCCTGGGGCAGTCTGTTGAAGCAATACGACAAGGCTGTGGAAGCCCTGCAGAAGGGCGATGCCGAGCCGATGCAGGTGTTCTACAACACCCGCCTTGCACAGGTATGGGACAACGCCCAGGAGCGAACGCGCGGCAGTGAGCTGATGGCCCGCGCCGAAGACTATGCGCTGCGCACCATCCCGCTGGGCGTGCTGAGGCTGACGGCCGCGGTGGACACGCAGGCCAACCGGCTGGAATTGCTGATCAAGGGCTGGGGCGAAGGACTGGAAAACTGGGTGATTGATCATCAGGTCATCATGGGGGATCCGGCAGAACAGGCCACGTGGGATGCGCTGGATGAAAAGCTCAAGGATGAATTCATCCACCCATCCGGCCGCCGCATCAGTATTGCCGCGGCAGCGGTCGACTCCGGTGGTAACCATACGCAAGAGGTCTACCAATTCTGCCGGCAGCGGCGCTGGCGCCACATTCTGGCCATCAAAGGCGCCTCCAAACCCGGCAAGCCGGTGATTGCCCAGCGTGCCAGCAAGGTTGATGTCACTTGGCGTGGCACTACCGAAAAGGGCGGCTGCGAACTGTGGATGATTGGTACTGACACCGCCAAGGACTGGATCTACAACCGCTTCAAATTTGCTGATGGCGCCGGCGCACAGCACTTCAGCAAAGACCTGCCGGAAGAGTTCTACAACCAGCTGACGGCAGAGCGGAAGCTGGTGCGCTACGTCAAAGGTCGCAAGGTTACCGAGTGGGTTAAGGCCAAGGCCGAACGAAACGAAGTTACCGACTTGTCGGTGTACAACCTGGCCATGGCGCATTACCTCGGCCTGCACCGGTATCAGCTGGCCGACTGGGAAAAGCTCAAGCTCCGGTACGCCCAGACCGGACTGTTCGACGCTCCGCCGCCGACAACGCCGGCCGCCCCGGCCCCCAGACCAGACCCCGCCCAACACGCGGGGTCTTCTGTTTCCAAACCCACCCAGGTGCGCCGCCGTGTGCAATCTGGTTACTTGAAGCGACGCTGACATGGCCTTTACGCAACCCCAGCTCGACGCGATCGAGCGCGCCCTGGCCCGCGGTGAGCGTGTGGTCCAGTACGCCGATCGCCGGGTGGAATACCGCAGCGTGGATGAACTGATCCGCCTGCGCGACACCATCAAGCGCGATCTGGCGGCGCAGAACGGCCAGCAGGGCAGCCGAATGGTGCGGCTGTATCACGGCGGAAAGGGCATCTGATGAGCGGATTCCCGACACTGCGCGGTCGCGGCTTTCTGATGCCTACCCGGCTGAAAAACAGCTACGAGGGCGCAGGGCAGGGCCGGCGTGCCGCCAACTGGCAGCCGGGCGGTGGCGGGCCAGCCAGCACGTCCACCAGCGGCCTGCAGACGCTGCGCAACCGCAGTCGCCATGCAGCCCGTAATGATCCATATGCCTTCAAGGCGCTGGACACTCAGGTCTCCAATCACATCGGCACCGGCATCTCTCCCAAGCCGAAGCATCCGGACGCTGAAGTCCGCCGCCAACTGCAGGAGATCTGGGACGACTGGTGCGAGGAGTCCGATGCGGATAACCAGCTGGATTTCTACGGTCAACAGGCGCTGGCCGGGCGCGGTATGTTTGAAAGTGGCGAGTGTTTCGTGCGCCTTCGCCCGCGCCGCTTGTCCGATGGCCTTGCCGTACCGCTGCAGATCCAGCTGCTCGAGCCCGAGTTCGTGCCGCACGACAAGAACGGAACGGCTCCCAACGGCAACCGGATTCGCCAGGGAATCGAATTCAACGGCATCGGCCAGCGCGTGGCGTACTGGATGTACAAGAGCCACCCCGGTGAACGGGCAGGCGAAGGCGATTACAACAGCCTGATGCGTGTGCCGGCGGACCAAGTGATCCACGTGTTCGAGCCAACGCGGCCGGGCCAGCTGCGCGGTGTACCGGTTTTGTCGACCGTGCTGCTGCGGCTCAAGACGCTGGATGAATTCGACGACGCCGTACTGTTCCGGCAGGAAGTTGCCAACTTGTTCGCGGGCTTCATCCGCAAGCCTTCGGCTGACGCGATGTTCCCCGGTCAGCAGGGCGAACAGCTCGATGCCGGCTATGCCCCGCTGGTCGGGCTTGAGCCCGGCACCATGCAGGAGCTGGCGCCCGGGGAGGAAGTGGAATTCTCCGACCCCCCGGACGCCGGCAACAACTACCCAGACTTCATGCGTCAGCAGCTGGCCGCCATCGCCTCCGGTGTCGGTCTGCCGTATGAGCTGCTGACTGGGGATCTGCGCAACATCAACGACCGCGTCATCCGGGTGATCCTGAACGAATTCCGCCGCCGGGTGGAGCAGCGCCAGTTCGGCATCTTCGTGCACCAGTTGTGCAAGCCGGTCTGGAAGGCCGTGCTGGACGCCGCCGTGCTGTCTGGCGTGATCAGCCTGCCGGGCTATGCCGCCAACCCGAGACCGTACCAGCGGGCGCGCTGGGTTCCGCAAGGGTGGGCATACACCCACCCTGTGCAGGACGTGCAGGCCGATCGCCTGGCGGTGCGTAGTGGCTTCACCAGCCGTAGCGAGGTAGCGCTGAAACGTGGCAACGACGCCGAAACCATCGATCAGGAAACCGCTGCTGACAACGCTCGTGCTGACGAGCTGCAGCTGAGCTACGACTCCGACCCGCGTGTGCGCGACGATCAGGGCGAAATCATCGAGGACAAACCATGAACCAACGTAAACCGCGCATCTTCAACAGTGCACCGCCCCCCGAAGCTGGTGCCGACAGCTGGTACCGCATCAACAACGCGGCCGGCGACGATGCCAGCCAGCCGCTCGAGATCGAGCTGTATGACGAGATCGGTGGCTGGGGCATCCGTGCCGTGGATTTTCTGCGCGATCTGAAAGCCGCCGATGACGGCCAGCGGGACATCATCGTCGCCATCAATAGTCTGGGCGGCGATGTGTTCGACGGCATTGCCATCCACAACACGCTGCGCCGCCTGGGCAACCGCGTCACCGTCCGCATCGACTCGGTCGCCGCCAGCATCGCCAGTGTGATTGCTGCCGGCGCACACCAGGTGGTGATGCCGGAAAACGCCATGCTGATGATCCACAACCCGTGGACCGTCACCTGGGGCGAAGCCGACGATCTGCGCGCCACTGCCGACATGATGGACAAGGTGCGAGCCAACCTGATCGCCTGCTACCGCGCCAAGGCGCCGGCGCTGGAAGAGGCCGAGCTGATCAAAATGCTCGATGACACCACCTGGCTGACCGCGCAAGAGGCCGTGGCACTGGGGCTGGCGGATGTCATCGCCGATACGGTGCCGCTCAAGGCCAGCGCCGCCATGCGGGCCGGGCTGGGGCGGTTGAAGAACGCCCCGCCGGCGTTATTGAAGGCGCTGGAGCAGGCCCCACCCAAGAACGAACCGCCGGTCGATCCTCCCGCCAACCCCGATCCGGAGCCACAGAATGACCCGAAGCCAGATCCAGTTGCTCTCGCCCGGCTCGCTACTCGCTTGTGCAATGAGGCTGGGCTCTCTGCTGTCGCTGTCGATAGCGTCGTTGCAGCCAGTTCGCTGGGTAGCGAGCCGGCCGTCCGTGCCGGTGTTGAGCGTGCTGTCACCATCCGTGACTTATGCAAAACAGCGAAGCTGCCCGAACTGGCGGATAGCCTCATGGCCTCCGGGCTGGATGTCGAGGCGGCGCGGTCGCGGTTGTTTGACAAGCTGGTGGCGAATGCGGGTGATGAGCTGGATAACACCCCGCCGGAGCCGGAGGCTGCGCCGCCCAAGGCGGGCCCCAATCCGCGCCAGATTTACCAAAACCGACAGGTGAGCCGCATGGCTGCCGGGTCGACCATGAAACCCCAAGCGAGGTAATTCCGTATGCTCAACCTTACCCAAGCGCCGCGCACCGGCGAGTTTCTGCTGTCGGTCGGCAATGCCGGCATCAGCATGGAAATTGTCACCCTGGCCGCCGGCCCGGCGTTGAAGTCCGGCCAGCTGCTCGGCATCGTCACAGCCACCAGCGAGTACGCCGCATACAGCAACGCCGCGGCCGATGGTACCGAAGTCGCCGCCGCGGTGCTCTACGCCCCGCAGCCGGAACGCGTCGCCGCAACCAAGGCCGCCGCCGTTGCCCGCCTGGCCGAAGTGCATGGCGAGCAGCTGGTGGGGCTCGACGCCCCGGCCCGCGCAGACCTTGCCGCTCGCTTCATCATCGTCCGCTAATCGTAGCGACCCCAACCCCACGGCCCTGTTCATGGAGAGCAGGGCCGTTCGCATTTCAGGAGCCTGATACATGGCCAGCATCGACATTTTCAACGACGACGCCTTCTCGATGTCGTCGCTCACCGCAGCCATCAACGCCCTGCCGTACCTGCCGGGCCGCCTGGGCAGCCTCGGCCTGTTTGACGAAGAAGGCATTACCACCACGGTGGTGCAGATCGAAAAAGATGGTGACACCCTGGCGCTGGTGGCCGCCGGCGAGCGTGGCGCACCCGGACAGATCGTCGCTGGCACCAAGCGTCAGCTGATTCCGTTCAACACCGTGCACCTGCCGCAGCGCTCGAGCATTCGTGCCGATGAGGTGCAGGGGTTGCGCCAGTTCGGCAGCGAGACCGAACTGGAATCGGTGCAGACGCTGGTGGGCAAGCGTCAGGCCAAGCACCGCCGCCAGCTGGACGCCACCATCGAATTCCACCGCCTCGGCGCGGTGAAAGGGCAGATTCTGGACGCCGATGGCCAGCGCGTGCTGCTCGATCTGTATCAGGCATTCGGCATCCAGCAGAAAACAGTTGCGATGGAGCTGGCCGATGCCAATACCCATCTGCGCAGCAAATGCCTGCAGATCCACGAAGCCATCGAAGATGCCCTTGGCGCCATCCCCCATGCCTGCGTGCGCGCGGTGTGCGGCAAGAACTTCTGGGCGGCGCTACTGGCCAACGCAGACTTCGAAGCAACCTACCTCAACAGCGAGCTGGCGGCCGCGCTGCGCGGCGAGCCGCGCGAGGCGATCGAGTTCGGTGGCATCGTGTTCGAGCGCTACCGCGGCAAGGTGGGCAGTACGGCCTTCGTTGGCGACGATGAAGCCTACGCCATCCCGGAAGGCGTGCCGGAATTGTTCATCACCCGCTACGCCCCGGCCGATCACATCGACACCGTCAACACCAACGGGCTGCCGTACTACACCTCGCAGGAAATCATGCCGCACGGCAAGGGCGTGGAACTGGAATCCCAGGCCAACCCGCTCAACCTGTGCACCCGCCCCGGCGCGGTCATCAAGCTGACCAAGTAAGCCATGTTCCGCGATCTGATGGCAGACGTGGACACCACCGTGTTCGACGCCCTGGGCGACGCGGGCACGGTGGACGGCCGACCGGTGCAAGGCATGTTCGCCGCGCCCTGGCTGCAGCCCGCGCTGGGCAAGCTCAACACCGCCATCCGCGAGCCGCACTATGTGCTGCTCGATGCGGATGCCGCGGGCGTGCTGAAAAACAGCGTGGTGACGGTGGACGGGCAGGGCGTGTTCAGCGTGGTGGGCGTGGAACCGGACGGCTCAGGGCTGACGACGCTGGTGCTGCGAGCGAAATAAGGGAGTGGGCCATGCCCGTCACCATCAAAGCCGAAATCGATATCCGTCCTGTGCTACAGCTGGCCAACGGACTGTCCGAAAACGCCATCCGCAATGCCTGGCGACGCGCTCTCCGGAAAACGGGCGACTGGGTGAAAACCTATGTCGCCCGATCGCTTTCCGGCGAGATAAAGGTGCCACAGAAGGTGCTGAAACAGCGTCTGTACTTCTTTCTGCGCTCCACGATGATGGAGGGCAAAGTTTGGCTGGGCATCAACGCCATCGAGGCCGAGCGACTGGGCAAGGTTCGACAGACGCGACGCGGCGTGACTGCGGGTCGTCACCGCTTTGATGGTGCGTGGATCTACCGCAGCAAGCGCGGCAGCCCGAACGATGGCGGTGTGTTCCGCCGTGTCGGCCGCGAGCGCAGCCCGTACGAGCGGGTCAAGTTCGAATGGGACGAGGCAGGCGAGCGTGCATTCCGTGCCATTGCAGCAAAGGCGGAAGCCCGGCTGTTTGAAATCCTTCAGCAAGAACTGCGCTGGGAAGTGAGCAAGGTGACCAGATGATCGACGTACTGCACGACGCCATTGAGCAAAGACTGGCCACAGCCATGCCGCCGCTGGATGTCCGGTTCTATCCGGAACTGACCGAGCGCGTGACCCTGCCGCTGCTGGCTCTGGAACTCTCCGAGTTCGAGCCCGGAACCGACCCCGGCACAGGTGAACTGGCGCTGATTGCCACCGTGCAGGCACGGCTGGTGATGGACCCGACGCAGCCGGACGCCGAGCGTGCCGTGCGCCAGCTGGCCGTCAGGGTGGGGGCGGTGGTGCATCGCTCCACGAACTTCGGCGTGCCAGTCACTCCCGCCAGAATCCGCCAGATCGGTCCGGATGGTTTTCACCGTGCCGAGCTGGACGGTTACCTGGTGTGGCTGATCGAGTGGACGCACGAGCTCGATGTCGGCGACCCGGAGGACATCACCCTCCCGGCCATCGTCCCGCGTGAAGTGGCGTGGGGCTTCGAGCCCGATACCGGAGCTGGCAGCGAGGGCACATACGAGACCACCACGGTACCGCTGCCATGAGCTTCGAAGTCTCCGAAATGGACCGCCAACTCTCCAGCATGATCATGGCCGGCAGCGTGACGGCCGTGCAGATGAAGCCGGCGCGTGTGCGGGTGGAGTCAGACGGCTGGGTATCCGATTGGGTGCCCTGGTTCGCCTTTGCAGCCGGCGCGGCCCGGCACTGGCGCCCGCCCACTGTAGGCGAACAGGCTGTGCTGCTCAGCCCCTCCGGCGACCCAGCGCAGGCCTTCGCACTGGTTGGCTACTACACTGATGCCTTCGACGGTGACGGCCGTGCTGATGTGGTTGGTTGGCTGATGCCCGACGGCGCGGTGATGGAGTATGACCACGCCGCCGGCGCGATGCTGGTGGACGGTGTGAAGACCGTCATGGTCAATGCTGCCGAGAGCGTGACGGTAAAAACGGTCCAGATCACCCTGGATGCGCAGGATGTCCTGGTCACCAACAACCTGACCGTCGGCGCGGCCATCAATCACCTGGCCAAAGGTGGCGCCAAGGCCACCTTTGGTGGTGAGATCGATGCCAAGGGGTTGATCCATTCGGATGCTGATGTCACTGCTGGCGATATCAGCCTGAAGGGACATCGACATATCGAGCAGGGCGATGGCGCGCCTGTCAGCCTTCCGCAATAAAGGATATTCCATGCGTGTTCTGCCCAATTTTAACGCCGAAAGCGTGCAGCGCCTCAGGTGGCTAGGTGAATATGCAAGAGAAGGCCGTATGGGCGACCTTGAGGCGATGGAGCTTGCCGGCAGGTTTGTTGTCGGGCTCTCCCAGGAGCAGATTGCCGAGGCCTTGGCTGCCTTGTTCTTGCAGATCAAGAGCGATGGCCGTGGCGCATTGCTGCGATCGTGCCCTCTGGCAGCAACGCCTCGCTAAACGCCCTTTACCCATTCACCAGCCCCGCCATCGTGCGGGGCTTTGTCATTTATGGAGCCAGAAGTATGAGCAAACCCCAATCCGAGACCCGTGTCGCCACCCCGGTTTCCGCCGCCACCTTCCGCGATAAGGCCTTCAAGTCCCGCGTGCTGATCCTGCCCGATGGCCGTCCGGTACCGGTGGAAGACTTCACCGTCACCACCGGCGACCCGGCGGTGATCGAGTTCCTGGAGAAGCACGCCGATTTCACGCGCCAGGCCTCGGCGCCGCAGCCGGAGTAACGGCACATGAGCCTCACCGGCATGAGCCGTGACACCGGCCAGCCGGTGAGTGGCATCGAGCACCTACGGCAATCCATCGCCGACATCCTTTCCACCCCGATCGGCAGCCGGCGCATGCGGCCGGAATACGGCAGCCAGATCCCGCGCATGGTCGACCAGCCGGTCAACCCGGGCTGGATTGCCGCCGTGCAGTCCGAGGCCGCTCGGGCGCTGGCGCGATGGGAGCCGCGGCTCAAGATCAAGCGGGTGACACTGATCTCCGCGATCGACGGCCGACCGATGCTGCGCATCGAGGGTGACTACGTGGGCGAAACCCAGATTCTGGATGTGACAACATGACGATCGACCTGACCCAACTGCCGGCCCCTGCTGTGGTGGAAGATCTGGACTTCGAAACGATCTACGCCGGCAAGCTGGCGCGTTTCCAGTCCCTGTATCCGGACTACACGGCGGCCCTGGAATCCGACCCGGTGGTGAAGCTGCTGGAGCTGTCGGCGTACGACGAAATGATGTACCGCGCCCGGGTGAACGATGCCGCCCGCGCCACCATGCTCGCCTACGCCACCGGCACCGACCTCGACAACCGCGCCGCCGACTACGGCGTCAGCCGCCTGCTGATCACCCCGGCCGACCCGGACGCCACCCCGCCGACCGAGGCGGCATGGGAAGACGACGACCGCCTGCGCTACCGCTGCCAGATGGCGCTCGAAGGACTGAGCGTAGCCGGCAGCAGCGATGCCTATGAATATCACGCGCTAACCGCATCGGCGCTGGTGGCCGGCGTGCAGGTGGATAGCCCGACGCCCGGCATCGTGCGCATCACCGTGCTGGCAGCGGGCGCGTCGGGCATTCCTGACGCCGCGCTACTCGGCGCGGTGCAATCCGCGCTATCGGGCAAGCGCGTGCGGCCGCTCACTGACACCGTGCAGGTGCGCGCCGCCGAGATCGTCACCTACCGCATCCGTGCCACGTTGACGCTTTCCGATGGGCCCGACCCGGAACCCGTGCTAGCTGCCGCCAATGCTGCCGCCGGCAGCATGGCCGTCACCCATCGCAAACTGGCTTCGGGCGTCCCACTGTCCGCCGTGTATGCCGCGCTGCATCAGCCCGGCGTCACGCGCGTCCAGCTAATCGAGCCAGCCGCTGATCTGCCTGCTCAGGATGGCGTTGCCTATATCTGCACCGGCATCGAACTGGAGGCGGCATGAGCGCCCAGCTACTGCCGCCCAATCGCACGGCGCTGGAAGCCGCGCTGGCCGACATCCTGACGATCGACCTCGACCCGTCCGTCATCCGTACGCTGTGGGACTCTGACCGCTGCCCGTCCAGCCTGTTGCCCTGGCTGGCCTGGGCGGTGTCGGTCGACAGCTGGGAGCTCGCCAACACCGACGCCGATCGCCGCGCGCTGATTCGCCGCAGCATCGAGCTGCACCGCCACAAGGGCACGGCGTGGGCGGCTGAGGAGGCGAT